>JAPPDX010000106.1 GCA_028824415.1 bacterium
CATCGGCTGTCCCCGGATCGCCTCCGGTCGGCCGCGCGACTCGCGGGCGACCGGCGGGCGCGGGGGCGGTGCGGCGCGGCTTGCGCGCGGCGCCGCTCACCGAGCGGCCGGCGGCCGGATCCGGCAATGGGCGCCGGCCGTTGCCGGTCGCCCGCGAGTCGCGCGGCCGACCGGAGGCGATCCGGGGACAGCCGATGCGGTGGTGGGGCGACGCTCCCCGACCGACGTGTTCGGTCGGCTCCGCGCAGCCGCCGGGGCGGTAGGAAATCTGAGTGGCGTGGACCCCGAGACCCTGACCTTGCAGATCCTCATCGAGGCGCCCGGGGCGGCACCGGCACAGCTGCTGGCCGAGGTCTCCGGGCGGGGGGAGGACACTGCGATCATGTTCACCCTCGAGAGCCTCACGGCCGCTCCGGGACCGCCTATCGAGGCAATCGTGCAGCGGTTGCTCGCCGCCCTCTGAGCCGGCCGGTACCGGCTACTGAGGATCGGCGCCTCGGCCGAAGGGACCGGAGGGCCAGCCGAAGCAGTCCACCAGGAGCCGGTCCACCTGCTCGGGGCGGGCAACGTTCTCCTCGACGAGGCGGTCGGCCTCGCTGCGCAGCGCCGCCCAGATCCGGTTGGTGACATAGCCCCAGGATCCCGGCGCGTCGGCGACGACGACGGGATTCTTTCCGGCTCGCCGGGCGACCTGAACCACGGCCTCGACGGCGCGTTGCGCGGTGGCTGGGCCGGCCACGATCTCCGCGAGCTTGTTCAGCTGCGGGGGCCAGCCCCAGTGCCAGCCCACGAGCCGCTCGGGAAGTGCCAGATCGGTGGCGAGCACGGCCAGCGGTTCGCCACCGGAATCCACCGCCAGTACAGCCTCCGGCGGAAGCTGACGATCCACCTCTGCGAGCCGCGGCGCCAGGGTCTCGGGTCCGCCCGGGTGGCTGACGACGGCCAGATCCGCCGTGGCGGCCGCCTCACCGGCAGCGTCACTGAACTGCAGCCTCTCGAGCGTTTCCCACCGCTCGTCGCGGCTGATGCGCCCTGCATCTGCGGCGGCAAGCAGCCCGAATCGACCACCGTCCACGTCTTCCCGGGCGGGCCCGAGCATCTCGCTGTGCCCGCAGAGGCTGACGCGGTACCCCGCCTGGGCGATCACCTGCGCGATGCCGGCGCAGGCCGGGCCGCCTCCCAACACGACGACCCGCCCGATCGGGCGCTGACTCGAGGTGGTCACGTCAACCGATGCTAGAGGCAGACGTATCGCCGACGGCCAGAACCGCCGCGGGCAGGAGGCTCAGAAGGTGCCGGCGGCCCGATCGCGGGCCGCGTAGCAGGCGTCCTGCATGCGCGCCGGGATCGCCTCGCAGAGAGCCGTTGCCTTCTCCGTTCCGTGGTCGTTGTAGACCGCGTTCAGCGAGGCACCCACGAAGCACTCCTCCTGGTAGGCCGGGTCGCCCAGCAAGCAGAGGCGCACGACCCGGCTCACCTCGAGCAATGAGGAGCCGCTGATGTCGCGCCCCATGCTTCGGTAGCAGTTGTCGATCATGTCCTCCTGGACGGTGTCGCAGATGGCGAAAGCCTCGGCGAAGTTCTCATCCTCGTATCCCAGGTTGTAGAGCATCCAGGACGTCTGCATGGCGAAGCACTCGTCGACATAGTCGTCGCCGATCACGTTGCACGGGTAGATCAGGTCGTCGGTGCGCAGGTCGGTCTGAATGCCCTGCTGGGCGGACACGACGTTCTCCATGATGGCGCCGCCCACGCACGAGCTGAGCTCCCAGCGATCCGGCAGCGTCTCGCAGTACGGGATCGAACCGAACAGGTCGCCGTCAAGATTCAGCATGACCCCGTGGCCGAGCCCGTGCACGCAGTTGTAGTGGGTGAAGGAGTACTCCCGCTCGGCCGCGGTCGTGCAGATGTTCGGCATCTCGTCGAAGAGCTCAGTGCCCCCGAATTGCGAGATGGCATACTCCACGACGCCGTGGTAGTAGCCCGACCAGCAGGCCGACCCTTCGTAGGTGAGCGCGATGCCCACGTCGCCGTAGTACTCGGCGGCGTCGTTGCCCAGGTCGTGCACAACCTGGTGGCAGTCCCTGGCCACGTAGTCGTCGGTGTCGGACAGGGCGGAGATCTCGGCGACCGCCACGTCGGCTCCCTCGGTGCGCATGACCTCGGCGAAGTAATCCCGATAGCAGTTCGGTTTTCCGACCGTGCGGGCTTCGCAGTCCTCGACGCTCTCCGGCGGCGCGTCGGATAGGAGCGCCTGCGAGTCGACGGCTACCGCCGGTGCGGCCCCGCCGACCGTCGCGACCTGTGAGCCTTCAGCCCCGCCGCCGGAGCCGAACAGGGCCGGATTCAACCCCGCCAGCACTGCCGCCACGACCAGCACTGCGGCGAGGGCACCGGCCTCGAGCCGCAGAGAGCGGACGGGTGGCTCGTTGGCCTCGCCGGCCGGGCGCCGTCTCGCCAGCCAGCCGAGGCTCCGATCGTGGTACATACCGAGGGGCAGGATCACCGCCGCCAGCAGCGCCAGCTTCACGATGAGAGCCGTGGTGTATCCCGAGCCCGACAGCAACTCCGAGCCGGCCAGCAGCCACGTCGAGCGTGCCCCGGTGGCCACGAGCACCGCGAACGCCCCGACGGCGAGGGGGCCGAAGCGGCCGAAGATGTCTCGCAGTGTGGCTGCCCGTTCGGCGGCCGGCCGGGCGCGCCAGGGCCCGGCCGTGGTGGCCCAACCGATCACGAGCAGCGGTCCCAGCCAGACCGCGGCGGCCGCCAGATGCAGCGTGGACACCCAGATCCCGAACGGATCCTCCGAGAGCACCGACGTATGCGACGTGGCCGACCCGACCGCCACGAGGGCCAGCACCCCCAAGCCGGCCTGCAGCAGCGTCCACCCCGACCGTGTCCGGCTCAGCCTGGGTGCCCAGAGCACCAGTGCGCCCGCAGCGACGGCGGCCAGCAGCAGCGTCAGACCCATTCCGTCGACCAGGGCCAACCGCAGATCCCCACTCAGGGATCCGGTGCGGTAGCCGCGGGTGACGAGGATGATCGTGGCGGCAGCGCGGACGAGAATGCCGACGTGCAGCACGATCGCGCCGCGGACCAGCGCCCGGCGGGCACTGCGGCCGAGAATCTCCTTCGCGGGTGATCCGGCCCCCCGGCGCAGACCCCAGGCGAGTACGAGCATGGAGCCCGCCACCGCGGCGAGACCGAAGTACCACAGGTAGCGGGCCACGCCGCCGGCGATGCTCAGGACGCGCTCGAGGGGCGGTGTCTCACTGAAAGTGGCCGCCTCCACGCTGCCGCCGTCGACCACCCCGACGCCGACGACGACCTCGCCGGCCACCCGGTGGCCGTCGGGTCCGACGGTGATCCAGGAGAGTCCGTAGATGCCATCGCCCAATTCGGGCAGGGCGAACTCGATGACCGTCTGATCTGCCCCGACCGGCGTTAGCAGGAGCGGGCCTGGCAGGATGCTGCCGTCGGCGGCGATCACGTCCAACTGCACCGTGCGGGGGTCGACGGCCTCGGCGAAGACCAGCGTCAATCGTTCGGGCGGCTCGTCGCTGATCGTCCGGTTGTCGGGGATCGTTTCCAGCAGCCGCGTGTGAGCAGCGGCGGGTGACGACCAGGTGGCCAGCAGGGCTGCCGCCAGGATCAGCACCGTGATCAGCGCCGGGATCAGGCGCCTCGAGGCCCGCCGGGAGGGCGCGGCAGGCAGCGGCGTCGATTGCCGACTCACCCTCCAGAGCTTATGCCTCGTCCGCGCGTCCATCAGACTCCGGCCTCCCTCGAACGAAGCCCTCCTAGGCTCGCCAGGTGGTGAACGCGGCGCAACGAGGGCGCTCGGGGGCGCTGAGCGCGCTGAGACATCGGGACTTCGCACTGTTCTGGTCAGCGGCGCTGATCTCGAACGCGGCCAACTGGATGCAGCAGTTCACGGTGCCGTTCCTCATGTACGACATGACCGGCTCGAACACGTGGGTCGGAGCTGCGGCGTTCACGTTGCTGATCCCTGCGGTCGGCCTGGCTCCCGTGGCCGGCATGCTGGCCGACCGGTTCTCCCGCCAGAATGTGATGGCCCTCACCCTGGCCGTGACCACTGCGGGCTGTGCGGCCATGGCGGTCCTTCAGATGACGGGGGGACTCACGCCGTGGCGCATCGTGGGCCTGAACCTCGTGATCGGGACCGCGGTGGGCATCCAGGCCTCGAGCTGGCTGGCACTCGTGCCGCTGCTGGTGCCGGATTCGAGCCTGCTCTCGGCGATCCGACTCAACTCCGCGCAGTTCACCGCTACTCGGGCCATCGGGCCGCTGACGGGAGCGGGACTGCTGGCCCTCGTGGGGGCCGGCGCCGTGTTCATGGCGAACGCCGCCACCTACGCGCTCCTGATGGTCGCGATCCTGACGATGCGTCCCCGCCGCGTCCCACCTCCGCCGCGCCAGCGGGTCCGTGACTTTCTCGTCGCCGGCTTCAAGTACGTGCGGCGCCGATCATCGCTGCGCCAGGCGGTGCTCACCGGCTTCGTGATGGCATACCTCGGCGGGGCCCTGGTGCATCTCGCGGCCGGACTGGCCAGCGAGGACTACGGGGTGGGTGAGACCGGGTTGGCGGGCTTGATCACCGCGGCCGGTGTGGGCTCGGTCATCGGATCGGCACTGGTCATCAGGTACGCGGACCACTTCGAGCGGTCCCTGCTGACCCGCTGGGGGCTCGGTCTCTACGCCACGGCCGCACTGCTGGCCGTCGCGACGACCAGTTACCCGGTCGGTCTCGCCGGTTACTTCTTGAGCGGCGTGGCCCACGTCTGTGTCGCGATCTCCGTCAATTCCGCGATCCAGTCCCAGGTTGCCGAGGAGATGCGGGGCCGGGCGATGTCGCTCTACCTGATGGGCCTCTTCGGAGGCTGGCCGCTGGGCGCGCTGATCGGCGGATGGCTCGGCGACCACCTCGGCCTGCGCCTGGTCTTCGGCATCAACGGCTTGGCGCTCTTCGGGTTCCTCGTGGCCACGGTCGTCCGCTGGAGCGGGCTGCGAGCCCTGGATACGAATCAGGACGTCGCCGACCGGGAGCGTCGCGATCAGCTCGGAGCGCCGGGAAGCACCGCGTAGTGGTCGTGGCTGGCGCTGAAGACGCCCCGGCCCCCGGTGATTGAGCGCAGGTCGATCGCGTAGCGCACCAGTTCGGACTCCGGAACCAGGGCGCGGATGTGCTGCTCCCCGTAGTTCCCGGTGTCGGTCCCCTGGACGATCGCCCGGCGTGAGGAGAGATCGCCGATGACGTCGCCCAGGCACTCCCCGGGCACTCGCACCTCGACGGCCGACACGGGCTCCAGGACCACCGGGCGGGCTTCGCCGAGGGCCGCATTGAAGGCCAGCCGGCCGGCCATCTTGAAGCTCATCTCCGAGGAGTCCACGGAGTGGTACTTCCCGTCGTAGACGGTGGCACGCAGGTCGACAACCGGGTACCCGTGCTTGCCGCCGTTCTCCATGGCCTCGCGGATTCCGGCCTCGACCGCCGGTATGTACTGCCGGGGGATCACGCCGCCGGTGATCTCGTCGGAGAACTCGAACCCCGATCCGCGTGGCAGCGGCTCGATGCGGACATGGGCGATGCCGAACTGGCCATGACCTCCGGTCTGCTTCTTGTGCTTGCCCTCGGCGGCCGCCTTGGCGGTGATCGTCTCCCGGAATGGGATCCGCAGGTCCTCGACGTCCACCCCCACGTTGAATTTGCGCTCGATGCGCTTCAACGCCGTTCGGAGGTGCATGTCGCCGAGTCCCGAGATCAGCGTCTGGCGAGTCTCCATCGGTCGCGTCACGCACAGTGACGGATCCTCGCCGCAGAGCCGCCGCAAGGCGTTGGAGAGCTTCTCCTCGTCGGCCTTGCTGCGCGGGACCACGGCGAAGGACAGCATCGGCTCGGGACACGGGGGCGGGGCCAGCTCGATCGACCCGTCGCCGAGGGTGTCGCCGGTGCTCGTGTCGGCCAGCTTGGCAACGGCCCCGAGGTCGCCGGCCGCCAGCTCGCTGGCCGGCTCGCTGCTCGACCCGCAGAGTGTCACGAGCGTGCGGACGCGTTCGCTGTTGCCCGTCCGGGAATTCTGCAGGTTCGTGTCGGCGACGAGCGTGCCGGTGGCCACCCGGAACACCGACACGGTGCCGAGGTAGGGATCGACCGTGGTCTTGAACACCAGCAGCACGGGTGACCCGCCTGCGGCGACGGGAACCGGCTCGCCGGCGGTGTCGCGCAGAGGTTCCGCCTCCAGGGGCGACGGCCCGATCCCGCAGATGTAGTTGCAGAGGCGGTCCACCCCGATGGGGGCCGTGGCGGAGCCGCAGATCACCGGGAACACCGAGGCGTCGGCGACACCGCGCCCGAGAGTCCTCTCCAGTTCCTCCGCCGAGGGGACCTCGCCCTCGAGGTATCGCTCCAGGAGGTCGTCGTCGGCGACGACGATCCCCTCGATGAGCGACTCCCGGACCGACTCGACGCGGTCGGCCATGTCCTCGGGGATCGGCGCCTCGGTGATCGAGTCTCCCTCGTACAGCCAGGCGTCGTCGCTGAGCAGGTCGGCCACCCCGCAGAATCCCGGCCCCTCGGAGATTGGCAACTCGAGCGGGGCGACCCCGCTGTCGAAGGTCTCCTGCAGCTGGGCCAGCACCCCATCGAACGAGACGAACTCGCGGTCCAGCTTGTTGACGAAGAACACTCGCGGGATGCCTGCCTCGGCGGCGCGGCGCCAGGCGCTGGCGACGGCGTGATCGACTCCCGAAGTGGCGTCCACGACCATCACCAGGAGATCGACCACCGCCATCGCGGCCCACTGATCACCGGCGAAATCGAACGATCCCGGCGTGTCCAGGAGGTTGATCTTGTGGTCGTTCCACTCGAAGGAGGCGAGCGCCATGACCTGTGAGCTGCCGGAGTCCCGCTCCTCGGGTTCGTGATCACAGACGGTGTTCGCCGCCTCGATGCTGCCCATCCGGTCCAGCGCGCCGGCCCGGAACAGCATGGCCTCCGCCAGCATCGTCTTGCCCGCGCCGCTGGCTCCGACGAGCGCCACGTTGCGGATGCGTTCGGTCGGGTAGGTCTTCACCGACACCCCTTCGTTCGATCCTCTTCAGCGTGCCCGTCCGGACTGCCGATGCTCACCGGCGCTCCGAACGATTCAGCGGAGACTACCGAGGCACCCCACTCCCGGCCAAGCGCCCGGGTCCTGCGGCGTCTCTGACTCTGGTCGTCGCGACGGCTTCGGACCGGGTTCGGGAGGGTGGGCGTAGGGTTTCTGCCGTGGCGCACTTCGATCTCGTCATCGTCGGGGCGGGCTCGGGCAACGCCCTGTTGACGCCCGAACTGGAGGACAGGAGCGTTGCCATCGTGGAGCGCCGCGACTTCGGCGGCACCTGCCTGAACCGGGGCTGCATCCCCTCCAAGATGCTGGTGCACGTGGCAGACGTGGCCGAGGCGACGCGCCGCTCGGACCACCTCGGTGTCACGGCACAGGTGCCCGAGGTGCGCTGGCTCGAGGTTGCCGAGCGGGTCTTCGGCCGCATCGACCCCATCGCGGTCGCCGGCGAGAACTACCGCCGCGGGCTCGAGAAGGTTTCGGTGTACAAGGGCCAGGCCCGGTTCAGCGGCCCGCGCCGCCTCGAGGTGAATGGCGCGGAGATCACCGGTGATGCCGTGGTACTGGCGGCGGGGGCGCGGCCCTTCGTGCCACCGCAGCCGGATCTCACCGCGGTGGACTATCACACCTCTGACGAGATCATGCGCCTCCCCGAGCCCCCCGGTCGCCTGCTGATCTGGGGCGGGGGCTACATCGCAGCCGAGTTGGCCCACGTCTTCGGCGCGGCCGGCAGCGAGGTGACCATCGTGAATCGGGGTCCCCGCCTGTTGCGGGCCGAGGACGACGACGTGAGCGAGGTCTTCACCTCCGCCTACCGGAGACGCTTCCGGGTGCTCACCGAAGCCCGGCCAATCGCCGCCGCGAGAACTCCCGGCGGCGGGATCACCCTGGAGGTGCGTCACCCCTCGGGAACCGAGCGGTTGATGGGCGACGTGCTCCTCGTCGCCGCCGGGCGGGTCCCCAATGGTGACGAACTCAACGTCGCCGCCGGCGGCGTGGCCCTCGACGGCGCCGGGTACGTGGTCGTCGACCCCTATGGCCGCACCACCGCGGAGGGGGTCTGGGCCCTGGGGGACATCTGCAACCCGAACCAGCTCAAGCACGTGGCGAACGCCGAGGCGCGGGCGGTCGCCCACAACCTTGCGCATCCCGGTGACCTTCGCCCGGTCTCCCTCGGGCCGGTCCCCCACGCCGTCTTCGCCTCTCCGCAGGTGGCGTCGGTGGGTCTCACCGAGCGACAGGTCGCCGCCTCCGGGCGACCCTACCGCCGCTCGCTACGGCCCTACGGCGACACCGCCTACGGATGGGCGATGGAAGACACCGAGAGCTTCTGCAAGCTGCTCTCGGACCCGGACTCCGACCGGCTGCTCGGCGCCCACATCTGCGGACCGGACGCCGCGGTGTTGTTGCAGCAACTCGTGCAGGCAATGGCGTTCGACTTGAGTGTGACCGAGATCGCCTCCGGACAGCTCTACATCCATCCGGCTCTCAGCGAGGTCGTCGAGCAGGCTCTGCTGGGACTGCTTCAGTGAGCGGCCCGGCCACCCATTGCGGCGCCGGCGGGGATCCGGAGGATCTGACCTCCGGCGGCAGTCTGCCGGCGGTCTGGCGCGAGCACGCCGGCCGCCAGCCCGACCGGGTCTGCCTACACGACCCCGACACGGGTTGGATCAGCCGGGGCGAGTTGGCAGAGGAGAGTGCCGCGGTGGCGGGTCGGTTGTTCGCCGCCGGGTTACGCCGCGGAGACAGGGTGCTGCTGTCCGCGCCGGCGGGCACCGCCCTGGTCGCGGCGCATGTGGCGTGCCTGAGGATGGGCCTGGTGGTCGTGCCCCTCAACGCCGCCCTGCGCCGGCGAGAGGTGGCTCACATCGTGGCCGACGCCGCACCGCGCGGCGCCATACTCGACGACGCCGACATGCGCGCCTGGGTCCGTCGGGCCGCCCCCGAGGCTGTGGTCTGCACCAGCGCCGTCCACCTGCGGTCAGGCAAGGTGCCCAGCCTGGACGACCTCGACGGCAACGAGCCGGCGATCCTCGGGTACACCTCGGGGACCACGGGCGCGCCCAAGGGCGCCGTGCTGACGCACGCCAACCTGCTCGCCGGCGCGGAGGCGCTGCGCCGGGCCTGGGACTGGCGGGACAGCGATCGCCTCGTGCTGGCACTTCCCCTGTTCCACATGCACGGCCTTGGCGTGGGCCTGCACGGCACGCTGCACGCCGGCGCCGCAGCGGTCCTGCAGCCGTCGTTCGACCCCGGAGCCGTGATCGATGCGGTCCTCGAGCACCGGGCAACGCTGTTCTTCGGGGTACCGACCATGTACAGCCGTCTCGTCACCCACCGCCGGTCCGGCGAACTCGCCGGGCTCCGCCTGGCGGTGTCGGGTTCGGCGCCGCTTGCCGCCGAACTGCACCGCGGCCTGGAGGCGGCCACGGGCCTGCGTGTGCTGGAGCGTTACGGGATGACCGAGACGGTGATGCTCGTCTCGAACCCGCTCGACGGGGAGCGCCGTCCGGGCAGTGTGGGGTTCCCGCTCCCGGGGGTGGATCTGCGGCTCATGGCGCCCGGGGAATCGCCGGGCTCGGCCCCTGAGGTCGCCGCCGGCATGTCCGGCGAGATCTGGGTGCGAGGCCCCAACGTGTTCGCCGGCTACTGGTGCCGGCCGGGAACCGGGCCACGCTCCGACGGCTGGTTCAGCACCGGCGACATCGCCCGGCGCGACGCCGAGGGTTACCTGTATCTCGAGGGACGGACCACCGAAGTGATCATCACCGGCGGGCTCAACGTCTACCCGCGCGAGGTGGAGGAGCAACTCGCCGACCACCCGGCGATCGCCGAGGTGGCCATCGCCGGCCGGCCAGACGAGCAGTGGGGCGAACTCGTGACCGCCTATGTGGTGCCGGCGCCGGGCCGGCGGACCCCCACAGCAGCCGACCTGCGCAGCCATGTGGTCGATCGGCTGGCACGGTACAAGCAGCCCCGTGCCGTGGTCCCGGTCGAGGCGATCCCCCGCAATGCCCTCGGCAAGGTGCAGCGGCACCTGCTGGGCGAGGTGGCGGGTACAGAGGCGGCGGCGACCTAACGTAGGGGCAATGGGCAGCACCTGGGGTCACACGTTCAGGATCAGCACCTTCGGCGAGTCCCACGGCGGGGCCATCGGCGTCAGCGTGGACGGCTGCCCGCCCCGCCTCGAGTTGAGCCCCGAGCACATCCAGGTCGATCTCGACCGGCGCCGGCCCGGCCAGAGCCGACTCACCAGCCAACGCAACGAGGCCGACCGGGTCCAGATCCTGTCGGGAACCTTCGAGGGACTCACCCTGGGCAGTCCCATCGGGATGCTCATCCCCAACACCGATGCCCGTCCCGAGGCCTACGAGCACCTCCGCGACGTCTACCGCCCTTCCCATGCCGACTACGTGACCGAGGCCAAGTACGGCGTCCGCAACTGGCAGGGCGGGGGTCGTGCCAGTGCCCGCGAGACGGCCGCACGCGTCGCCGGCGGCGCCGTGGCGCGCCGGCTGCTGGCGGCGGCGTGCGGTGTGGAGGTCGTGGCGTGGGTGGCGCAGGTCCATGAGATACGCGCCGCCACCGACTCAGGGACCGTCACCACCGAGTCGGTCGAGGCCTCGCCGACGCGATGTGGGGATCCGGCTGCCGCGGGGTCAATGGCCGAGGCGATCGAGGCGGCGCGCCGGCGTGGCGACTCGCTGGGCGGCATTGTGGCCTGCGTGGCGCGTGGCGTCCCTCCGGGCCTGGGCGACCCGGTGTTCGACAAGCTCGAAGCCGATCTCGCCAAGGGGCTGCTGTCGTTGCCGGCCGCCAAGGGCTTCGAGATCGGCAGCGGATTCGCCGCGGCAGCTATGACGGGGATCGAGCACAACGACCCCTTCGTGCCGGGTCCCGATGGCCGCCCCCGCACGGAGTCGAACCATTCCGGCGGTGTGCAGGGCGGCATCTCCAACGGTGAGGACATCGTGGTCCGCGTGGTCTTCAAGCCCACGGCCACGATCGCCTCCACCCAGCGCACCGTGGATCGCGCCGGCCAGGAGGTCCTCCTGACCGCCCGAGGTCGTCACGACCCGTGCGTGCTCCCCCGTGCCGTTCCGATGGTCGAGGCGATGGTCTGCCTGGTTCTGGCCGACCACTGGCTTCGCCAGCAGAGCGTGGCGGTGCTCGGCGACGAGGCTTAGAGCGGCGGTCCCGCCCGCCGCGGGCCGCTGGGGCCGGTCAGCCCGCCTCGGCCACGAGCCCGAGATCCCAGGAGAGACGGGGGCAGTCACCCCAGAGGCGTTCGAGTTGGTAGTACTCGCGGTCCTCCTCGGAGAAGACGTGCACGACGAAGTCGCCGAAGTCCATCAACACCCACGAGCGCGCCTCGAGGCCTTCCACAGACAGCGGCTTGGGGCCGCCGGCGGCCTGCACGCCGCCGGTGATCTCCTCACAGATGGCCTTGATCTGCCTCGGGTTGGCACCACTGGTGATGACGAAGAAGTCACAGACCGACAGCACATCGCCCACGTCGATGAGCAACGTGTCGCGACCGAAGTGATCGTGTGCCGCCCGCGCCCCGGCGCTCGCCCAGGAGATGAGGTCGCTTCGGTCCCTGCCGTGCCGCACTCCGGCCAGTGTAGATCGGTGGGGCGAGCCACGCCGCCATGACCCCGGCGCGGCTATTCAGCGATACAGACCCCGACGTTCGATCTCGGCGGCGACCGGCTGGGACAGCACGCTCCCGAGCGGATGCCCCTCCGACAACCAGCGCCGCACGTGCGTGCTGGAGACCTCGATACCGGGCCCCTCCACCGGAATCCAGCGCCACCCGGGTGGTGGCACGCCGGATCCGTCGGCACCCAGCCGCGCCACCACCGCCACCGTCGCCAGGGAGCGGATCACCTCCGGGCGTCGCCAGGTGTCGAGCGAGTCGGCGAGGTCGCTGCCCACGATGAGGAAGAGCTCGCGCGCCTCGCCGGCGAGTGTGGTCAACGTCTCCGCCGTGGAGGAATCGCCGCCGCGGTCGATCTCCAGGGTCGAGACCTCGAAGCCGTCGAGGTTCGACACGGCGGCACGCACCAGCGCGAGGCGGTCGGCCGCTGGGCTCACCGGTTGCTCGACGACCTTCTGCCAGGGTCGATTCGCCACAACGAAGTACACCGTGTCCAACCCCAGCGCCCAGCGCGCCGCCTCCGCGGCGGCCAGGTGACCGATGTGAGGAGGATCGAAGGTCCCACCGAAGACACCGAGCCGCTCGAGCCCGGGACGCGCCGCTGCCGACGAACCCTCCATGGTGGGAAACTATCGCTCGGCGGTCTGGACTTGGCGACCTCGATCGGCTAGAGTCACCGGTGCTTGCGGTGCTTTCGCGCGTGCTGCGTGCCGGCTCTCCGGAGCCACATCACACGAAACATGAGGAAAACCGCAGGCAGATAGCCCCTCGTTCGGTCTCGACCGGATTCTGACGAACCAGGTTGAGTTCCTCCTGCAGCGGCCGACGCAAACGGTCGCCCGAAGGGCGGTCCGGGACCTGTGAAATCTGTCACAAGCTCGGATCGCGACGAGACAACAGACGGGAACAATACGCCGCCCGGACTTGTTGGAAGAAGTCGAGTCAGACCGAACCCGAGGGGATCGCACCGGGGGCCATCGACGGCCCCGCTGCGATATGGGAAACCAAGCGAAGCAAAGACGAAGAAGCCATGAGTGATTCAGTTGGCCAGTACCTGAACGAGATCGGCCTCGTGCCGCTGCTCACCGCGGCGGACGAGCGCGAGCTGTCACAGATCATCGAACGCGGCCGTGCCGCCGCCGACCGCAAGGCGGCAGGCGAGCGTGCCCGGCGCCTGGACCGTGAGGTCGAGGCTGCCGCGGTCGCCAAGGACCGCTTCATCCGCTCCAACCTCCGCCTCGTGGTCAGCGTGGCGCGGCGCTATCCCCTTCCCCCCGGGATGGAGTTGCTCGACCTGATCCAGGAAGGCAACCTCGGTCTCGAGCACGCCGTGGACAAGTTCGACTGGCGGAAGGGATTCAAGTTCTCGACCTATGCCACCTTCTGGATCCGCCAGGCCATCGGCCGGGCGCTGGACCAGAAGGCCAGCCTCGTGCGCCTGCCCGGCGACCGTTCGGCGAGCCTGCGGGCGGCGCTGCGCCAGGTCTCGGGCAACGGCGACGAGTTGGACGAGGAGCATGCCCGCCTGCACCGCCTCACCACGCCCACCTCCCTGGACCGCACCATCGGTGACGACGACAGCAACGAGCTGATCGACCTCATCGCCGACGGCAACCCCGGGCCGGAGCAGATGGTCATGGCGTTCGCCGACAACGAGATGGTCACCGACCTGCTGTCGGTCCTCGACGAGCGCGCCCGCTACGCCGTGGAGCAGCGCTTCGGCCTGCAGGACGGCCGCAAGAGGAGCTACCGCGAGGTAGGTGAGGAGTTGGGTGTCACCGCAGAGGCCGCCCGGCGACTCGTCAAGCGCGCTGTCAACGTGGTGCGCGAGCGAGCTGTCGAGCGTACCGACGCCGCCTGAGGCGGGCCGCGCCATGCCCGCGAAGCCCTGGTCTCAGGAGAGTTGGCGGCAGTACCCGGCCCAGCAGCAGCCCACCTGGCCCGACCCGGCCGATCTGGATCGGGTGCTCAAGATCCTCGCGGGCTTTCCCCCGCTGGTGTTCGCCGGCGAGGCGCGCAGCCTCACCGCCAAGCTGAGCGACGTGGCCGCCGGCCGGGCATTCCTGCTGCAGGCCGGCGACTGCGCCGAGTCCTTCGACGCCCTGTCGGCGGACAGCATCCGCGACAAGTTGCGCGTGATCCTGCAGATGGCCGTCGTGCTCACGTATTCGGCCGGCGTGCCGGTCGTCAAGGTCGGACGGATTGCCGGGCAGTTCGCCAAGCCTCGCTCGAGCCCCACCGAAGTGGTGCAGGACGAGGCCCTGCCCTCGTTCCGCGGCCACATGGTCAACGACATCACCTTCTCCGCCTCGGCCCGGGTTGCTGACGCCAACCGGCTGCTGACCGCCTACCACGCCTCGGCCTCCACGCTGAACCTGCTGCGCTCGTTCACGAAGGGCGGCTTTGCCGACCTGGGACGGGTCCACGCCTGGAATCAGGAGTTCGTGGCCTCCTCCCCTGCCGGACAGCGCTACGAGGAGTTGGCCGGCGGGATCGAAGCGGCGCTGCGCTTCATGGAGGCCTGCGGGATCGCCAGCGGTGAGCACGTGGCGCTGCACACCGTGGACTTCTTCACCAGCCACGAGGCCCTGATCCTCCCCTACGAGGAGGCGCTGACGCGTGTCGACTCGCTGACCGGCGAGCCGTACGACTGCTCGGCACACATGCTCTGGGTCGGCGAGCGCACCCGCCAGCTCGACGGCGCCCATGTGGAGTTCCTGCGCGGTGTCCGCAACCCGCTTGGGTGCAAGCTGGGACCGACGGCGACCGCCGCCGAGGTGCTGGAACTGTGCGAGGCGCTCAACCCCGAGCGTGTCCCGGGCCGGCTGACCCTGATCTCCCGGATGGGTGCCGAGCGAATCGCGGACGTGCTGCCGGGGCTCGTGGCGGCGGTGCGCGACGCCGGCCATCCGGTGGTCTGGGCCTGCGACCCGATGCACGGGAACACCTTCACCTCCTCGACCACGGGCCACAAGACCCGCCACCTCGAGGACATCTGCGCCGAGATCGACGGCTTCTTCGCCGTGCACTGGGCGGAGAGCACCTGGCCCGGAGGCATTCACGTGGAACTCACCGGCGACGACGTGACCGAATGCCTCGGGGGTTCCGAGGACCTCAGTCCCGACGACCTGCCGATGCGCTACGAGACGATGTGCGACCCCCGCCTGAACGGCCGGCAGTCCCTCGATCTCGCCTTCCGGGTCGCCGAGAAGCTGCGGGTCTGAACGGCGGCCGGTCACGACCGACCTTCCAGGTCCGCCCCCGCTCACTCGTGCCCGGGGTGGGACTCGAACCCACACGACCGCGAGGTCAAAGGATTTTGAGTCCTCCGCGTCTTCCAATTCCGCCACCCGGGCCGATCGCGGGTCCAGTGTAGAATCTCACCGCCGAACCGCTGGACTCGGGTCAATATCCGTCTATGCCGCAGCGTCGACCGTGCCCGTTGCGCCGGCCGCGGTTAGCATCCGGATCCGAACGCCCGCGGTTTATCCCACGCTCCAACCGTCTCCGCTCCGACGAGGTCTGCTCCACCATGTCTCGTGAGTTCGCTCTTTCGTGCCTCCTAAGCGCATTGCGATCCGAGCACGCCCCAGGATCGGGAACATGATCACCTTCACCTACCCCGGTCAGGGCTCGCAGGCCCCCGGCATGGGAGAGGCCTGGCAGAACGAGCCCTCGTGGGAGCTCGTGGAGGAGGCCACCGAGGCCACCGGGCGCGATGTGGGAAGGCTGCTCCTGGAGGCCGACGCGGAGGAATTGCGCCAGACCCGCAACTCGCAGCTCGCCACATTCGTGATGAGCATGCTCGCCCTCGACGCCGTCGCCAGGGTGGGTCTGCTGCCGAACGCCCATGCCGGTCACAGTCTCGGGGAGTACAGCGCCCTGGTCGCCTCGGGGATCCTGGATTTCGGCGAAGCGGCCCACCTGGTCGCAGAACGCGGTGAGGCCATGCAACTCGCCTCCGAGGAGCAGGAGGGCACCATGGCCGCCGTCCTGGGCCTCTCGGACAGCGACGTGGAGGGAGCCTGCGACGAGGCCGGACCGAACGTCTGGGTCGCCAACTACAACGCGCCGGGCCAGGTCGTGATCGCCGGCTCGCCCAGCGATGTCAACGCCGCCGCTGATCTGGCGCGTGGGCGCGGCGCCAAACGGGTCATGCAGTTACAGGTGGGAGGTGCCTTCCACACCCCGTTCATGGCGTCGGCCTACGAACGCCTCACCAAGGCCCTCGCCAGGGCGGAGTTCCACGATCCGGATGCGCCGGTGTACGCCAACGTGGACGCCGCCCCCTACGACAACGCCAGGGTCTGGCCTCGGTTGCTCGCCCGCCAACTCACCAGCCCGGTCCGCTGGCACCAGACGATCCGACGTCTGGTGGACGGGGGGTGCGCGACCTTCGTGGAGCTCGGGCCGGGGAACGCGCTCACAGGAATGGCCAAGCGCATCGAGCGTGGCCTCGAGACGCTGAGCGTCCGCAACCCCGCAGACATCGAACCGCTGCTGGAGTCCGTCGGAGCCGGAGGCGAGGGCGACGTGGCTCTTGCCAACGGTGAGTCTCTGTATGCGCACGAGCGGCTGGTCGTCGCACCCGCGGCCGGCGTCTTCAAACCGGCCGGACCGGGCTGCAAGGGGGCTCGCATCGCCCCCGGTGCGGTGCTCGGCGAGGTCAGCGGGGAGCCCGTGCGCTCCCCCTTCAGCGGCGTTGTGATGGACTATCTGGCGGTGGATGGTGAACGCGTCGTGATCAACCAGCCGATCGCCTGGTTGCGAACCGACTGATGCATCCCGCACGATCTTGCTCCGCGGTGCTGAACGCCCGGGGGCCCGGCGGGCGATGAACCGGGGCAGCCGGATCATCGGCTACGGCACGGCACTGCCCGAGCGGGTCATCACCAATCACGACCTGGCGCAGACCCTCGACACCAGCGATACCTGGATCACCGAACGGACCGGCATCAAGGAGCGCCGGATCGGCGGCACGACCCGGGCTCTGGGGATCGAGGCAGCGCAGTCGGCCCTGGACATGGCAGGCGTGGAGGCCAAGGACCTCGACGCCGTGATCCTCGCCACGACGACACCCGATCGGGTCATCCCGGCGACCGCCAGCTCCATCCAGTTGGCGCTCGGTGCCCGCTGCGGAGCCTTCGACCTGAACGCCGCCTGTTCGGGGTTCGTGTACGGCTTGAACGTGGGACACGGACTCATCCTGGCGGGAGCCGAGAAGGTCCTGCTAATCGGCTCGGAGACCCTCAGCCGCTTCGTGGACTGGGAGGACCGCTCCACGGCCGTGCTGTTCGGTGACGGAGCCGGCGCCGTCGTCCTGTCGGCAACCTCGGCGGAGGACAACGCCCTGCTGGGCTGGGCTCTGGACTGCAAGGGCGCGTTGGAGAAGTCGCTCTACTGCGACTTCGGCGGATTCATACACATGGACGGGCGCGAGGTCTTCCGCCAAGCGGTGCGGATCATGGTCGCCACCTGCGAGCACGCGCTGCAGGAGGCCCGGCTCAGCATCGAGGACGTCGATCTGGTAATCCCCCACCAGGCCAATACGCGCATCATCCAGAGCGCCTGCGACAAGCTGGGCGTCTCTGAGGATCGAACCGTGCAGGTGCTCAGCTGGACCGGGAACACCTCCTCCGCCTCGATCCCGCTCGCCCTTGCGGACGCGGCCTCCAACGGCCGCCTCGCCGGCGGCGACATCGCGCTGCTGGTGGGATTCGGGGCCGGGATGACCTCTGGCAGCGCACTGCTGCGCTGGGACCTGTGAACAGCAGCGACCCCGGCCGGGTCGCCCTCGTGACCGGCGGGGCGCGGGGCATCGGCCTGGCGTGCGCCCTGGCGCTTCGGGACACGGGCCACCGCGTGGCTGTGACCTACCGGACCAGCCCTCCGGACGTGGCCGCAGAGGCCGGCCTCCTGGCGGTGCGCTGCGACGTGACCGACACGGCCGGCGTGGAGACCGCATTCACGACCATCGAGGACACTCTGGGGCCGGTGGAGGTGCTGGTGTCCAACGCCGGCATCACCCGTGACAGCCTGCTGCTGCGTATGAGCGAAGAGGACTTCGCCGCCGTCCTGGACACCAACCTAACCGGGGGCTACCGGGTGCTGCGGCGTGGTGTGCGCTCGATGATGCGCGCCCGCTGGGGGCGAGTGGTCCTGATCTCCTCGGTGGTGGGTCTCGGCGGGCAGGCCGGGCAGGCCAACTACGCCGCCTCCAAGGCCGGCCTCGTGGGGCTCGCCCGCTCGGTGGCCAAGGAGTTCGCCGGGCGCAACGTCACGGTCAACGTGGTGGCCCCGGGCCCCATCGAGACAGACATGTTCGACGCACTCACCGAGAAGCGCCAGCAGGAGATCCGCGCCGCGGTCCCGCTGGGCCGGTTCGGCACGACGGATGAGGTGGCGGCGACCGTATGCTTTCTTGTCTCACCCGAGGCCGGATACATCACCGGGGCCGTCATCCCCGTGGACGGCGGCCTGAGCATGAGTTGACCGCGAGACGACGGAGTGAATGCAGTGAGCAATGAGCCTTTCGAACGATTCCGGCGTTGTGCCGTCGAGGTGCTGTCCGTCGAGGAGGATCAAGTGACCCTCGAGGCCAGCTTCGCCGATGACCTGGATGCGGACAGTCTCGACCTCGTGGAGCTGGTCATGGCGCTCGAGGAGGAGTTCGACGTGACCGTGGAGGAGGAAGAACTCGAGGACATTGAGACCGTCGGCGCAGCCTTCACGATGATCGAGGCCAAATTGGGATGAACCGTCGCCGGGTGGTCGTCACCGGCCTGGGCGTCCTGGCGGCTTGTGGAATCGGGCAGGAGGACTTCTTCGCCGGGCTGTTGAGCGAACCCCCGAAAGGCCTGCGCACGGTGGCGGGCTTCGACCCGGCACCGCACTTCGCCAACGCCAAGGAGATGCGTCGCCACGACCGGTTCACGCAGTTCGCCCTGGCATGCGCCGCCGAGGCTCTGGAGGAGGCCGGCGACCTGCAACCGGATCCCGACCGGGTCGGCGTCTGGATCGGGACGGGGGTCGGTGGCCTCATGAGCATCGAGACCTGCATGCACCTGCACTTCACAAGGGGCCCCAAACGGGTCTCCCCTTTCCTTATTCCCATGATGATGGCGAATGCCGCGGCCGCGGCGGTCTCCATGCGCTACGGCTACCAGGGTCCCTGCGAGGCCACCTCCACGGCGTGCGCCTCGGCCACCCAGTCCATCGGCAACGCCGCCGAACTGATCCGCCACGGCCGCTGCGACGTGATGCTCGCCGGGGGTTCGGAGTGTTCCAGCTCTCCCACCGGCCTACAGGGATTCGCCAACATGACCGCGCTGTCCCGGGTCGGCGTCTCTCGCCCGTTCGACCGGGAACGCGACGGGTTCATGCACGCCGAGGGATGCGGCGTGCTGGTGCTCGAGGAGCTCGAGTACGCCCAGGAGCGCGGCGCCGGGATCCTCGCCGAGATCACCGGCTACGCCAGCACGGCCGACGCCTACCACATCACCGCGCCGGCTCCCGGCGGGGCCGGGGCGATCTCGTGCATGGAGCGGGCGCTCGACGACGCCGGCGTTGCACCCGCCGATGTCGGCCACATCAACGCACACGGCACCTCCACGCCTCTCAACGACGCCAGCGAGGCCGAGGCCATCCACAAGGTGTTCGGCTCACCCGGACCGCTGGTGACCTCCACGAAGGGCGTCACGGGCCACGCCCTCGGTGCTGCGGGCGCCATCGAGGCCGTGGCGGTGATCATGTCCATGCAGCGCGGTGTGCTGCCTCCCACGGCCGGCTACGAGAACCCGGACCCGGAGATGGCCCCCATCCGAATCGTGGCGCCCGACGCCTGCGAATGGGAACCGGGCCCCAGCCTCTCGAACTCCTTCGGCTTCGGCGGCCACAACGCCTGCCTGGTCATCAGCCCACCACCCGCGGACTAGCCGGGACGGGGCCCGGCCCCAGCCTCTCGCCGGTCTCTTTAGGCTTCGGCGGCCACAACGCCTGCCTGGTCATCAGCCCACCACCCGCGGACTAGCCGGGACGGGGCCCGGCCCCAGCCTCTCGCCGGTCTCCTTGGGCTTCGGCGGCCACAACGCCTGCCTGGTCATCAGCCCGCCGCCGGACTAGCGGATCCCGGGGCCGATCCCACCTCAGGCGGGCACGGCCACGAACATCAACTCGCAGCTGCAGGCCAGCGCGCCGTCCACTGACGCCTCCCCCGCCGCCCGCCCGGCACGCGCGGACAGCCGCAACACCTCCACACGCAGGTCGAGCCGCTCACCGGGCAGCACCTGGCGGCGGAAACGCGCCCCGTCGATTCCCCCGAACAGCGGCAACCTGCCCGCCATCCGCTCGTCGCTGAGAACCGCGTAGGCACCCAGCTGGGCGAGCGCCTCGGTCATGAGCACTCCCGGCAGCGTGGGCCGCCCGGGGAAGTGGCCGGAGAAGAACTCCTCCACGCCGGTGGTGCACCAGTAGCCCTCGGCCAACTCGCCGGGCACCAAGGCCGTGACCTCGTCGAGAAACAGGAACGGCGGCCTGTGCGGCAGGACCGCTGCGGGGGCCGGCAGCGGCCCGCCGGTCACTCCGACTCCTCGAGGGCGGCGAGGATCTCGAGCGGGGTGTCCTTCGGACTGATCCCGTACCAGGCCTGCTCGATGCGCCCCTCGCCGTCGATCAGGAAGGCCGACCGCGTGGTGCCGATAAAGGTGTTGCCGTACATCTTCTTCTCGTTGCGCGCTCCGAAGGCACCGGTGACGGCATTGTCGGGATCGGAGAGCAATCCGAAGCCAAGATCGTGCTTCTCGTCGAAACGCTTCTGGCGGTTGGGGGGATCCGCGCTCATGCCCAGGATGGAGACCTCCTCGGGCAGCTGGTCGGCGATGTCACGCATGCCGCAGGCCTGCTTGGTTCAACCGGGGGTCAGGGCCTTCGGGTAGAAGAACAGCGCCACCCTGCGCCCGGCGAAGTCCTCGAGGGACACCTCCTCGCCTTCCTGGTTCAGCAGCCGGAAATCCGGCGCCGGGTCGCCTGGTTGGAGTCTCATGGCTGGTTCCTCGCTGGTGCACGTGCTGGCGGCGTGATCCTAGAGCGCATCGCCAGCGGATCTGGTCCACGAGTCGGTTGCCGGTGATCCGCTGACGAACCCTGGATACCATCTCCGACTGCCAGCAGATACGGGAACAATCGAGAGGTGCATGATCCGATGTTGGAAAGCTCCATGTCACGCAGGACGAGTGTTCGGTTCCTCATCCCACTCCTGGCTGCACCACTCGCTCTCCTGGCTGCCGCCTCCCCCGGTGTTGCGTCGGACGATCCTCCCGAGGCGGGAACCACTGCTGAGACCACCACAGCCCCGGAGGGCGCCGATCCGAGCGGTGATCTGGACGCACTCGTGGCCGCGCTCCGGCGCAACGCCGAGGAGTTCGGCTACACGATCGGCAGCCACGGTGGCAGCCTCACGATCGTGACGATCTCCGAGCCGCTCACCTTCAACCTGGCGGTCTCGAACGACGCCGGCTCCTCGAACGTTCTGGGCTACCTCTTCGAGGGACTCACCGAGACGTCCTGGTTGACCGACGAGATCGAACCCTCCCTGGCGGAGTCTTGGGAGCGTTCCGAGGACGGCCTGACCTGGACCTTCCACCTCCGCCGCGACGTCACCTGGCACGACGGTGAGCCGTTCACCGCGCACGACGTGGACTTCACCTTCAACCGGATCATCTACAACGACGACATCCCGGCGTCCGCCCGCGACAGTCTTGAGTTCCGCTACCTGGACGGCGACGGCGCCTGGCAGACGGACCGGATGACCGTCACCGCGCTGAACGACCACACCGTGCAGATCGTCCTGCCCGTCCCGTTCGCACCCTTCCTGCGCTCGCTGGGCACCTCGATCTACCCCGAGCACCTGCTCGCACCACACGTGGACGACGGAACCTTCACCTCGACCTGGGACATCGAGACCGACCCCGGCGAGATCATCGGCACCGGACCGTTCACGATCTCGAGCTACGAACCCGGGGAGCGACTGGTCCTGCGGCGCAACCCGAACTACTGGATGACCGACGCGGCGGGCAACCGGCTGCCGTACCTGGATGAGATCACCCGCGTCATCGTCGGGGACCTGGAGGCGGAACTCTCCGCCTTCCTGGACGGTGTCTCCGATCTGCATGGCGTCCTCGGAGCGGAGTACGCCGAACTCGAGCCGCTGCAGGAGGATCTCAACTTCACGATCCACCGCAGAGGTCCGGCCTTCGGGACGACCTTCCTTGCCCTGAACACGAATCCCGGCAGCGATCCCGAGACCGGCGAGCCGTACCTGGATCCCGTCAAGCTGGCGTGGTTCAGCAACACGCAGTTCCGCCAGGCTCTGGCCCACAGCATCGACAAGGACACCCTCATCGACGAGGTGCAAAACGGCCAGGGCTACGCCCAGTGGTCCTCTATCAGCCCCGCGGCCGGCGATTTCCACAACCCCGACGTGCGGCGTTACGACTACGACCCGGCGCGGGCCAACGAGATCCTCGATGAACTCGGCTGGACGGACAGCGACGGTGACGGCGTGCGCGAGGACGCCGCCGGCAATCGCATCGAGTTCACGCTCGTGACCAACACCGGCAACACCGTGCGCCAGACGACCACCGAGCTGATCCAGCAGGGCATGGAGGCCATCGGGCTGGCGGTGGACTACCAGGCGATCGAGTTCGGCGAACTGGTGGCCCAGCTCACCGCCACCTACGACTGGCAGACCATGGTGATCGGTTTCACCGGCGGACCGGAGCCGCACAACAGCATCAACCTCTGGCACAGCAGCGGCAACCTGCACCTCTGGCACCCCGGCCAGGAATCGCCCGCCACGGACTGGGAGGCCGAGATCGACGCCCTGTTCGTCAGCGCGAGCCAGGAACTCGACCATGCCGAGCGCGTGGCCCAGTACCACCGCGTCCAGGAGATCGTGGCCGAGAACGTGCCGCTCGTCTACACGACGGTGCCCGAGCGCCTCACCGCGGTGCGCAACGTCTTCGGCAACACCACGCCGACCCTCTTCGGGGTCTGGGACATCCGCTACGTGTATCGCACCGACCTGGTTGAGGAGGCACCACCCTTCGAGGTCCCGACGGGTTAGCCGAGCGGCGGGACGATGCTGCTGGTGGGCTCGAAGGTCCCCCAGGCGAACCAGAAGGTGTCCACGAACTCGCGGGCCTGAAGGCGGCTGCCGGCCAACTCGCCGGCGGTCGCCTCCCCGAAGAGGTTCCATGTCGAGCCGGTCTCGTCGTCGCGGAACCCGTCGCCGTTGCGAGCGAAGCTCAACAGGCGCCCATCAAGAGTCCGTTCGAAGACGCCGCTGGAGCCCACGTCGATCCCGTTGGCAAGCTCGGGCGCGTCTATCGCCGAACTCGCGCCGGGCAGGTTCCAGACGACCAGCGGCACGCCCGCCAGCTCCACCTCCACGACGCCGGTGTCCTGCAGGTGCGCGTGCCGGACGGCCACGGCGTCGCCGTCTCCCCGGATCCCCACCACCCGCTCCTTGGCGGGCAGGCGCTCGTCGATGTCGGTGGACTGGAAGGCGGGGGTCAGCAACCGCTCGCTGGTCTCGTAGCCGACGTAGGGGTTGCGGCCGTAGGAGCGGTGGTAGCCGGTCTCCTGTGTCAGCACCTGGCCGTCGGGGTGTGCATCTCGCCACGCCGCCCAGGAGACGATGGCCATCGGCCAGAAGTCCAGCTGGGTGCCAATCAGCTCCCCGATCACGGCGAGGCCGTCGAAGTGGGTCCACAGCGACTGGGTCTGGCGGTCGTACATGACCATCGAGGACTGGTACAGCATCCCGGAGGTGCCGAAGTCCAGGACGCGCCCGGCGGCGTTGCGGTCATAGGCCACCGAGGAGTTGCAAAGCGGGCAGTATGAGATCGTGACCGGCACGCCGCCGACGGTGTCGTTAACCAGTTCGTGCCAGGTCATGATCTGCAGCGGGTAGGCGCGGGCGTCACCGTTGATCTCTAGGGCCAGGACGGCCTCACTGTCAGCCAGGAAGTCGATCTCACCGGTGGGCGCGAAGACCGGTTCGTCGAGGGCGGGAATGCCGTCCGGCGGCGGTCCTCCGGAGCGGATCTGCTCGGGCGGGATAAGGGTGGCGAAACCCGGCCAGAAGCGGTCCGCCAGCGCCGACGGAACCGACTCGCGGCCGCTGCTGTCCGGAAGAGGTGCCCGACCGGGCGGGTTCTCACCGTCGGCGTTCGGCGGTGGAACGTCGGTTTCGGGTGCGGTGGGTATGAGCAGCGTCGTCGTTGTGGCGGGAATGGTTGTAGCAGGAATGGTCGTGGCAGTCTCGGAGACCTTGCCGGGGGTGTCGCCGGAATCGCTCGCTGCCTCGGTCTCGGATTCCTGGTCCGTGGCGGCAGCGGCCGCCGCTTGAGGCGCGGCCGGACTGTCAACAGTTGAATCCTCGGCCTCGCCACAGGCCACCGCCAGCAAGGTGAGAGCTGTGAGGGTGGCGAGCAGAGGAGCCGCAGCCGTGCCGCGGTTGCACCTGCCGCTCATGAGGACACGGCGCCATCCAGCGCGCGGCGCAACTCAGCCACGAACGATCCGACTCCCTCGGGGCCCTCGCCCTCCAGCAGCCGTCGCACGACCGCCGAGCCTACGACCACACCGTCGGCGACGGTGGTCGCCTCGGTCGCCTGGGCGGGCGTCGAGATCCCGACGCCGACCAGCACCGGAAGGTCGGTGATCTCCTTCAACCGGCCGGCGATGACCACGGCGCTGGCCGCCAGGGCGGCGCGCTCGCCGGTCACCCCCAGCAGGCCGACCGCATAAACGAAGCCCCGGGCCCGGGCGCAAATGGCCTCCAACCGCTCGCCGGAGGCCGTCGGGGCGGCCAGCAGCACCGTCTCGACGCCGGCTTCGTCAGCGGCGGAGGTCCAGGGAGCGCTCTCCTCCAGCGGCAGATCCGCCAGGATCGCCCCGGCGATGCCCGAGTCGGCCAGCGATCGGGCGAACCGTTCGTGGCCCATGTGGTGCGCGATGTTGTAGTACGTCATGACGACGAGGGGCACCCCCACGTCCAGACCGGTCGCTGCGGAGAGGAGGCCCGCCGGGGTGGCGCCGGCTGCCAGCGCCCGATCCCCCGCCTCCTGGACCGTGGGACCGTCCATCACCGGATCCGAGAAGGGGATCCCGATCTCGATGGCATCGGCCCCGGCCGCCGCAGCGGCTTCGACGGCGGCCTCCCAGCCTTCCAGCCCTCCGGTGACATAGGGCACGAGGCACTTGCGTCCCCGCGTGCGCGCGGCGCGCAGGGCGGCCTCGAGGCGGCCGGGTCGGGCTCCGCTCACTCTTGCAGCCCCATGACCAGGTCGACGTCCTTGTCGCCCCGACCCGACAGGTTCAACAGGACGGTGCGTCCTGCCAACGCCTCGCGCTCGCGGCTGATCCAGGCCAGGGCGTGGGCGGGTTCGAGGGCGGGGATGATCCCCTCGGTACGCGACAGCAACTCGAAAGCCGCCAGCACCTCACCGTCGGTGACGTTCTCGTAGCGAGCTCCTCCGGTGCGCGCCAGATGGGCGTGCTCGGGCCCCACGCCCGGATAGTCCAAGCCGGCGGAGATCGACTCGGCTTCCAAGACCTGGCCGAACTCGTCCTGCATGAGATACGACAGCGAACCGTGCACCACACCCGGCGTGCCGCGCCCCACTGCCGCTCCCCCGGCCGGTTCCACTCCAACCAACTCGGCATCGCCGTCGGCGAAGCCGCTGAAGATCCCAGCCGCGTTGGAGCCTCCGCCCACGCAGGCCACGACCACGTCGGGGTCGCCCCCGAGCAACTCGGCGCACTGCGCGCGGGCCTCGTCGCCGATGACCCGGTGGAACTCGCGCACCATCCACGGGTATGGGTGCGGGCCCATGACCGAGCCGAGGCAGTAGTGGGTCCGTTCCACGGTGGCCACCCAGTCGCGCAGCGCCTCGTTGATTGCGTCCTTGAGGGTCCGGCTGCCCGTGGTGACGGCGTGCACCTCGGCGCCCAGCAGGCGCATGCGGAACACGTTCAACTCCTGGCGGCCCACATCCACCTCCCCCATGTACACCGTGCAGTCCATCCCCAGCAGGGCAGCAGCCGTGGCCGTGGCGACGCCGTGCTGGCCGGCACCCGTCTCGGCCACGAGGCGGGTCTTCCCCATGCGCTCGGCCAGGAGCGCCTGCCCCAAGACGTTGTTGATCTTGTGGGAGCCGGTGTGGTTCAGATCCTCCCGCTTGCACAGGACGCGCAGCCCCAGCTCGGCCGACAGGCGAGGGCAGTCGGTCAGCGGCGAGGGCCGGCCCGCGTAGTCGCGCAGCAGGTCGTTGAGGCGTCCACGGAACGCCGCGTCGGCCCAGGCCGCGCGGAACGCGCGGTCGAGCTCCTGGCAGGCCGGTACCAGGGTCTCGGGTACGTAGCACCCGCCGAAGTCGCCGAAACGGCCCTCCGGCGTCGGTTCGGTCATGCCCATGACAACACCCCTGTCGGATCCCCGTTGTCCGCAGTCAGAATTCGGACTGCCAGTCGTAGAGCGCTCCGGAGGGAGGCTCCGTCCCCTCGAGTTCTGCGGCGACCAGACGGGCGGCGCTGATGAACTCCCGCACCAGGCGCGGATCTTTCTGCCCCGGCGACGACTCGACGCCCGTCGACACGTCGACTCCCCAGGGCCGCGTCTTGCTGATGGCCGCGGCCACGTTCTCCGGCGTCAGACCGCCCGCCAGCATCACCGGGAGCGAACCGGCCGCCCGCTCCGCCAGGGCCCAGTCGAAGACCTTGCCCGAGCCCGGCTCATCGGCGTCCACGAGCACGATGTCGGCACCGTAGGACTTGGCCTGCTCCAGTTCCTCCGAGCCGGCTCGGAAGGCTTTGATGACCCGTCCCACCTGCTGGCGCACGCGCATGGTCTCCTCCGGAGACTCGCGACCGTGGAGCTGGACGGCGCCCAGGCGAGCCTGGTTGGCGATGCGCACAACGTTGCGCGGGTCCTCATTGCGGAAGACGCCGACAGTGAGGATCTCCGGCGGCAGCCGCCGGGCGATGTCCCGGGCCAGCGAGGGTGAGATGCGCCGCGGGGACGGGGCGAAGAGGAAGCCAACCGCGTCGGCACCCATGGCGACGGCCAGCAGGCCGTCCTCCTCGCTGGTGATGCCGCAGATCTTGATGAACACGCCGCGACCCTACCGGCCGGGCATCGCCGCTTCGACGACCATCGCAAGCTCCCGGGCGAGCCGGCGGTCATGCTGCACCGTGCCCTCCGGATCGCCCGTCACGGCACCAGCGGCAGTGCCCTGATCTGACACGACCGGCCGTCGTCGGCGCCGAGCCGAGCGGCCGCGGGCGGCTCGACGCGGCGGTGGACGTACGCCAGGGCGATTGCGGACTCGACGCCGGGCGAGAAGGCGCTGCTGGTGATGCGGCCGATGGGCGAGCCGGCGCCGTCCACCAGTGGGGTGCCCGCCACCGGTGGCGCGGCATCCTCGAGAACCACGCCGCGCAGGCGCCGCGGCGTGTTGCCGCCACGGCTGTCGATCCTGGCCACCAGTTCCTGTCCCACGTAGCATCCCTTGGTGAAGCTCACCGTCTCGGCCACGATGCCTGATTCGGCGGGGATCAGACCCTCGGTCAACTCGCGGCCGGCCGCGGGAATCCCCACCTCGATGCGCACGGCCTCAAGTGCCTCGGGCTCGCAGAGCCTCACGCCACCGGGAGGAACCACCTGCTCTGCCACGACATCCCAGCCGGCCACGCTTCCCCAGGTCACCGCGGCGATCACCTCCGGGCCGCGCCCGTTGCCCGCCTCACCACTCCCAACGGCCGGGGCCGGCGGGGCGGCGGCTCCCCGGACCGCCAGCATGGTGAGACTGTGCACCTGAACGTCGACCGCGATGCGCAGCTTGAAGCGTTCCAGGCGGGCCCGCGCCCCCTCCCCCAGCCCCGCGGCCAGATCGCAGACGTAACTGTCCGAGTCCCGGCGGCTCACGCGTAGGCGGCAGTGCAGCTTCCCGTCCGGCTGCAACAGCAGCGATGAGGTCACCTCACCGATCCCCAGTGCGGCCACGTCCTGGCTGAGCTGGCCCTGCAGGAAACTCGTCGCGTCGGGTCCGTTGATCACTAGAACGTCCCGCGCCATTGTGACCCCGCCGGCGCCGTGACGCAGAGCCTCGTAGTCGGCGCGGTGGCGCTCCGAGACGGTCACGCCTCCCCCGCCGCCCGCTCGGCCATGCGGGTCATGGTGCGAGCCGCGTGAACGGCCGCCAGCAGCGCCCGCGCCTTGGCCCGGCACTCGCGCTCCTCATCCTCGGGCACGCTGTCGGCCACGATGCCCGCGCCGGCCTGAAGGTAGGCGCGCCCTTCGCACACCGCCACGGTGCGGATCGTGATCGCCGTGTCGAGGTTGCCGGAGAAATCGAGGTAGCCCACCACGCCCGCATACGGCCCTCGCCGGGTGGGTTCGAGGTCGTCGATGATCTCCATGGCACGCACCTTGGGGGCGCCGGAGACCGTACCCGCGGGAAGGGTTGCACGGAGCACGTCGACGGGACTGTGCCCGGATGCCAGCTCACCCGAGACCTGCGACGTGAGGTGCATCACGTGGCTGTAGTACTCCAGCGTCATGAGTTCGTCGGTTTTCAGAGTGCCGGGGCGCACCACCCGGCCCACGTCGTTGCGCGCCAGATCCAGCAGCATCAGGTGCTCGGCCAGTTCCTTGGGGTGTTCGGCGAGTTCACCGGCGAGGCGGCGGTCCTCCCGCTCATTCACCCCCCGCGGCCGGGTACCGGCGATGGGCCGGGAGGTGACCCGCCCGTCGCGCAGTTGCACCATCGGCTCGGGCGAGCTGCCGACGAGAGTCACCTCAGCATGGCGCAGAAAGTACATGTACGGGCTGGGATTGATCTGGCGCAGCGCCCGGTACAGCTGGAACGGGTCGGCATCGAGATCGAAGTCGAACCGCTCGGACAGCACCACCTGGAAGATGTCGCCCTCCAGAATGTGCTCCTTCGCGGCGCGCACCGCGGTGCAGTACTCCTCGGGGGTGAAACCGGAGGAGGTCTCCGGCAGCGGATCCCGCTCGCCGGGGGGTTCCAGCAACGGTTCGGGCTGGGGACGGGCACCCGCGGCGGCCAACTCGTCGAGTGAGTCCAGGGCGTCCTCGTAGGCGTCGTCCAGCTCCTGGTCGGTGGGTTCGGGGGGCAGGAGCACGTTCTGGATGAGGATCACCCGCTGGCGCCAGTGGTCAAAGGCCACGATCTGGCCAATGACATCCAGGACCGCATCGGGCATCCCAACGTCGTCGCCGGGCGGGCTCGGGAGCCGCTCCACCTCGCGTACCACGTCGTATCCCAGATAGCCGACCAGGCCGGAGTGCAGCGGCGGCAAACCCTCGATGGCGGGCGAGCGGAAACGGTCGAGGATCACGTCGAGCGCCGCCAGGACCCCCTCGGCGGTCGGGACCGGCCCCAGGTCGTCCCCGCTGATGGTCAGCCGGCGACCCCGGGCGACAATCCGGGCGCGAGGGCGGCACCCCATGAACGAGAAGCGGCTCCAGCGGTTGTGGTGTTCGGTGGATTCCAGCAGGAACCCGGGCTCATCACCGACGATGCGCGAGAAGGCGGCTACCGGTGTGATCAGGTCGGCCAGCAGCTCGCGCCAGACAGGTACCACCCGGTGCGCGGCCGCGAGGCGGCCGAACTCCTGGCGGGTTGGCCGGGCGTCCACGGCCTCTCAGCCGCTGAAGGACCTGAAGAAGCAGGAGCGCTCACCGGTGTGGCAGGCGCCGCGGCCCTCCTGGATGACCTTGAAGAGCAAGGTGTCGCCGTCGCAGTCGTATGAGGCCTCGCGGACGAACTGCCGGTCGCCCGAGGTCTCGCCCTTGCACCAGTACTCACGGCGGGACCTGCTCCAGAACCAGGTCCTGCCCGTGGCGAGCGTGCGCCGGAGGGCTTCGGCATCCATCCAGGCCAGCATCAGCACCGCTCCGGAGGTGGCATCCTGGACGATGGCCGGGACCAGCCCTGCCTCGTTGTAGGTCACCGCCTCAACGGCGCCCGCCGCAGGCGTGATGGGGATGGCGACGGTCATTGGTTCATGCTAGAGGCGCCGCGCGCGCACGCCGCGCCTGCTGCTCGGCCCGACTGGCTCAGAGGTAGAGACCCGTGCTGCCCTCTTCGAGGCGCTCGGCCGCCACGGCATGTACGTCGCGCTCGCGCAGGATGATGTAGTCGACGCCGCGCACCTCCACCTCGTAGCGGTCCTCGGGGTTGAAGAGCACCCTGTCGCCGGCCTCCATCGAGCGCACGTTGGGACCCACGGCGATGACCTCGGCCCAGGTCAGCCGCTTGCCCACCTGAGCCGTGGCGGGAATCAGAATGCCGCCCACCGAGCGGCGCTCACCCTCGGCGGGCCCGATGCGCACCATGATCCGATCGTTGAGCATCTTGACGGGAAGCTTGTCGTCGGCCTCCGGAGCGGGCGCGCCGAGCGAGGGTTGGGAATTGGAGGAACTGCCCACGCCTCGACGCTACCCCGCGGTGGCGGCCTTGGCGGGCCGGACCCTCACACCGGCGGCGGCAAGTGCCGCCTTGGCCTCGGCGATGCTGTACTCGCTGAAGTGGAAGATCGAGGCCGCCAGCACGGCGTCGGCGCCGGCGGCGACACCCTCGCCGAGGTGATCGAGGGTTCCGACCCCACCCGAGGCGATCACCGGCACGTTGACGGCGTCGCTCACGGCCCGCGTCAGCGGCAGATCGAAGCCTTCCTTGGTGCCGTCGCGGTCCATCGAGGTGAGCAGGATCTCCCCGGCGCCCAGCTGCTCGGCCCGTACCGCCCAGTGGACCGCGTCCAGTTCGGTCGGGCGCCGACCGCCGTGAGTGACCACCTCGAAGCGACCCGAAGGCTTCAGCCTGGCGTCGATGGCGACCACGACACACTGGCTGCCGAACTCCTCCGATATCTCGCTCACCAGTGAGGGCCGCACCACCGCCGCCGTGTTCACCGAGACCTTGTCGGCCCCGGCGCGCAGCAGGCGCCGGGCATCATCGGTGCTGCGAATACCACCGCCCACGGTGAACGGGATGAAGACCTCCTCGGCGGTGCGGCGCGCCACCTCCAGCATCACGTCCCGCGCGTCGGAGGAGGCCGTGATGTCCAGGAAGACCAACTCGTCGGCGCCCTCGGCGTCGTAGCGGGCAGCGAGTTCCACCGGGTCGCCGGCGTCTCGCAAGTCGACGAACTCCACACCCTTGACCACCCGCCCGGCGTCCACGTCGAGGCACGGGATGATGCGCACGACGGCAGGGTTCACGACGATCCGCCCGCACTGCCGGCATCGGTAACGCTGCGGGGAGAGCGCGCCGCAGCGGGTCCCCCCAGAACCGCCAGCGCCTCGGTGAGGTCCACGGTCCGCTCGTAGATGGCCCGCCCGACGATGGCCCCGGCCAGGGCGCGCCCGCCGGCGCGCAGGTCGGCCAGCCGGAGCAGGTCCTCGAGTGTGCCAACCCCACCGGAGGCGATCACCGGGAGATCCGTCGTCGCCAGGACCTCGGCCAGCAATTCCATGTCCGGACCCTCAAGCGTGCCGTCGCTGCTGATCTGGGTCACGACCGCCACCTCGGCGCCCGGCGCCGCCGCCAGGACCTCGGCGAAACCCCGGCCTCCGGAGGCGCGCCAGCCGCGCACGGCCACCTCGCGCCCGCGCACGTCCAGACCGAGGGCGACAGGTTGGCGGGCGGCGACCTCAGCGACAAGCGACGGGTTCTCCAGGGCCGCGGTCCCGATCACGACTCGGGCCACCCCGACCTCGGCGAGGCGCGCGGCGATCTCCACCGAGCGCACGCCCCCGCCGTACTGGACCGGCAGGCCGGTGGCCGCCACGATCGCCCCGACCTGTGCCAGGTTGGCGAGTTCGCCGGTGCGCGCCGCGTCGAGGTCCACGACGTGGAGCCATGGGGCGCCGGCTGCGGTGAACTCCGCCGCCACTTCTGCAGGGTCCTCCGCATAGGTGGTCTCGGCGGCGAAGTCTCCCTGGTACAGGCGCACGCAGCGACCACCGCGCAGATCGATGGCCGGGAACAGCAGCATCAGCGCGCCGCCAACATCGCCACGAAGTTCGCCAGCAAGCTCAGCCCTTCGGACCCCGACTTCTCCGGGTGGAACTGCACGCCCCACACCGCTCCCGATGCAACGGCCGCCGTGACGGGCCCTCCGTAGGAGCAGGTGGCGATCGTGGCGGGCGAGGGCTCCGGGGCGAAGGAGTGCACGAAGTAGACCCAGGCCCCGTCAAGACCGGCCAGTAGCGGATCCGAACGCTGCACCTCCAGCTGGTTCCACTGCATCTGGGGTCGCTTCACACCATCGGGAAGCCTGCGCACCTTCCCTCCCAGGAGACCCAGGCCGGCACGTCCGGGTGCCTCCTCGGAGCCCTCGAAGAGCATCTGCATGCCGATGCAGATACCCAGGAAGGGCACCCCCGCAGCCACGGCACGTTGCGCCTCCCCGTCGAGGCCGGCATCCTCCAGCGCCGTCATGCAGGGTCCGAAGGCCCCGACCCCCGGCAACACCAGGCCGTCGGCGCGCCTGATCAGCGACGTCTCGGCGGTGAGGTGCGCCTCGGCGCCGACACGCTCCAGCCCCTTCTGGGCCGAGCGGAGGTTGCCGATGCCGTAGTCCAACACCGCGACGAGGGGTCGTCGCGTTTCGTTCACGCTCCCGGAACCAGTCGCCTCGGGCGCTCTCAGAGAGTGCCCTTGGTGGACGGCACGCCCCCACCTTCGAGGCGCACGGCGTCGCGCAGACTGCGCGCCACGCCCTTGAAGGCGGATTCCAGGATGTGGTGCGTGTTGCGGCCACGCACCAACACCAGGTGCAGTGTGATCCGGGCGGCCACCACGAACGCCCGCCAGAATTCCTCCATGAGTTGGGGATCGAAGGGCGGGTCCCCCAGGACCTTCTCACCAGGTGGATCCACGTCGTAGTGCAGGAACGGGCGGCCCGAGAGGTCGAGGGCCACCTCCACGAGCGCCTCGTCCAGGGGCACCGCCGACGATGCGAATCGGCGCACGCCGCGCTTGTCGCCGAGGGCCTCCCGGAGGCATTCCCCCAGCAGGATCCCCGTGTCCTCCACAGTGTGGTGCGCATCGACGGCCAGATCGCCGTCCGCCGCCACGCTGAGCTTCCAGCCGCCGTGACGGGCCAGTTGCGCCAGCATGTGGTCGAAGAACGGCAGCCCGGTGGACACCTCGCTCTGCCCGTCTCCGTCCAGATCGAGGGTGATGCTGATGCTCGTCTCGGTGGTGCTGCGTTGCCGTTGCGACTGCCGCTCGCTCACGGCGCCTCCTCGGTCGCTCGTCGGTGGCCGGCCATCACCGGCACCAGTGCAGTATCGCAGCAGGCTCCCGCGCTCGGACCCCTCAGCGCAGAACGACCGCCAGGGCCTCGAGGAACCGCGTGTTCTCCACAGGCGTACCGACGGTCACGCGCAGGCAGCCGTCGAGGCCCTCCCAAGAGCTGCAGTCCCGCACGAGGACCGAGCGGTCCACCAACTCGCGCCAGACCGCCGCGCCGTCGCGCTCGCTGGGACGGAACAGAATGAAGTTGGCGCCCGAGGGCCACTGCTGGACAGGCAGTTCCGCCAGCCGCTCGGCCAACCGCCGCCGCTCGGCGACGATGCCGGCGGCCCGTCGGTCGGCGGCCGCCGCGTCCGCCAGGCAGAGCAGGCCGATCTCCTGGGTCATCACGTCGAGGTGGTAAGGAAGCACCACCTTGTGCAGTTCGTCGGTGATGCGCTCCGGAGCCAGCGCGTAGCCCAGACGCACCGCGGCCAGCGCCCAGGCCTTGGAGAACGTGCGACAGACCACCAGCGGCACGTCCTCGGCCAGCAGGTCGATCGCACTGAAACTGCCGGGCTCGCGACCGGTGAACTGGATGTAGGCCTCGTCGGTGACGAGGAGACCGCCGTAGCCGGCGACCGCCTCAAGGCAGGCCAGTAGCGTCCCAGGGTCCTCGACGGTCCCCGTGGGGTTGTTGGGTGAACAGAGGAACAGCACGTCGGGCTGTTCGGCGACGGCGAAGCGGGCGGCCTCGGCGGCACCGACGCGGAAGTCCCTTCCCCGTGGCGCCGTGACAACCTCCGAACCGACGACGCGGGCGATGTGGGCGTGCAGGGCATAGGTGGGCGTGAACAGCCCCACGCGCCTGCCGGGACCGGCGTAGGTCAGCAGCAAGGTCTGGATCACTTCGTTGGATCCGTTGGCAGCGAACACGTTCTGCTGCGACGCTCCGTGCAGTTCAGCGATGCCGGCCCGCAGTTCCCCGGCCGATCGGGACGGGTAGCGATTCCAGTCGACCCGCGCCAGCCTCTCCGCCAGCGCCGCGCTGAAGCCCTCCGGCGGCGCGTCAGGGGATTCGTTGGTGTTGAGCCGCACCTGCACGTCAACCTGCGGCGAGTGGTAGCCCTTCATCCCCGCGACCTCCGGGCGGGGGCGCGGCTCGCTCACGGGAGAGGTCCCGCCGGATCGGCGCCGGCGAGGCGATCGAGTCGCCGGCGCACCGAGGCGGCGTGGGCCGGAAGCCCCTCGGCCATCGCCAGGGTCTCGACCGCCGGCCCGAGCCTCACCAGGGCGTCGTCGTCGGCAGAGATGACGTGGGTCTTGCGGCAGAAGTCGGCCACGCCGAGCGCCGAGGCGAAGCGGGCGGTCCGCCCGGTGGGCAGGACGTGTGACGGTCCCGCCAGGTAGTCCCCGAGCGAGGCCGGTGTGTTCTCACCGCAGAAGATGGCGCCGGCGTGACGAACCAGCGGAATCAGCGCCTCGGGTTCGGCCACCATCAACTGAAGGTGTTCGGGGGCGATCCGGTTCACCACCTCCGCCGCCTGCTCGCGGTCCTCGACCAGGATGGCGTAGCCGGAGGACGTCAGGGTCGCCTCGATCTCGTCCCGGCGCGAGGCCACCCCGATCGCGGCTGCGACCTCCGCAGCCACCGCCTCGGCAACCGCGGGTTCCCACGTCACCAGGCCGGCCATGCCGTCGGGACCGTGCTCGGCCTGAACGATCAGGTCCAGGGCGGCCAGTTCCGCCGGCGCCGACCCGTCGGCAACCACGACTACTTCGGAGGGGCCCGCGAACGCCGACGGCACACCGACGACACCGGCGACCTCCTGCTTGGCCACCGCCACGTACATGTTCCCGGGACCGGCGATGAGATCGACCCTCGGGATCGTCCCGGTGCCGTAGGCCAGCGCCGCCACGGCACCGGCGCCACCGACGGCGTACACCTCCTGCACCCCTGCCAGGGAGGCGGCGGCGAGGGTCACAGGCGCCACCGTGCCATCGGGCCGGGGTGGCACGCAGAGAGCCACGCTCGCCACTCCGGCGACGCGGGCCGGGATAGCCGTCATCAGAACCGTCGACGGGTAGGCGGCCCGCCCGCCCGGGGTGTACAGGCCCGCCCGATCCACCGGAATCTGCAGTGAGCGGACCGTGACGCCGTCCCGGGACCAGACGTGGGCGGGTTCCCGCAGGGTGCTATGAAACTCTCCGATCCGTTCGGCGGCGACCTTGAGCGCGTCCCGCACCGCGGGCTCCAGGGACTCCAGCGCCGCCGCGCACGCCGCCGGCGGCACCATCAGATCGGTGAGGGAGGCCCCGTCGAAGCGCCGGGCCATCTGCCGGAGGGCGGCGTCACCGTCGCGGCGCACCTCGTCGATGATCTCTCGCACGGCCTCCAAGACCCCTGCCGGTGAGGTGTCCTGGATCTCCGGGATCGGCACCTCGGCCAGGCCGCGCCCGTCGATCAGCCGCAGCAATCCCGTCACCGCGGCGACGCTAGTTCTCTCCGTACCCGACCCGGTGATATTGCGTTTACCGGACCCCGACGGGGAATGGCGCAGGCCGCGGTTGGCGAGCGACTCGTTGGAGCGGCGACGCATGATCAGACGGCGAAGGCCGACGGGCAGAAGTCGTTGCACACGCAGCCTCCGCAATCGGCCCGGCGCGCCCCGCAGACCTGCCGGCCGTGCAGAATCAGCCGCATGCTGAAATCGCCTCGCTCGGCCGCCGGAACCATGGGGTTCAGTTCCTTCTCGACGGCGACCGGATCGGTCTGGGTCGTCAGTCCGAGACGCCGCGACAATCTCCCGACGTGCGTGTCCACGGGCAGCCCCGGCAGGTCGAAAGCCACGCTTCGCACCACGTTGGCCGTCTTGCGCCCGACGCCTCCCAGGGCGGTCAACTCGCGCATCGTGGTCGGCACCTCACCGCCGTGGACGCGAACCAGCCGATCGGCCATGGCCATCAGGTTGCGTGTCTTGGCGGCATAGAAGCCGGTGGAGTGGATCAACTCCTCCAGCTCACCGGGATCGCAGGCGGCGAGGTCCTCGGGAGTCGGGAAGCGCTCGAACAGCGCCGGGGTCACCATGTTGACGCGCTCGTCGGTGCACTGCGCCGAGAGGATCGTGGCCACGAGCAGTTGGTACGGCGAGTCGTGGGTCAGCGCGCAGTCCGCGTCGGGGTACTCGTGCTTCAGACGCTCGTGCGTCTCCCGCGCACGGCCCCGGGGCGAACGTGGACGACCCACGACGGCAACGGTAGCGCTCCGGGCCGTTGCTCAGACCACCCGGATCGGATGCGGGAGGGGCTGGTTGAACAGGTAACCCTTGGCGTTGAACGGCGAGAGGTCCGGCTGGGTGTTGCCGGCTGCATCGGTGGCGCGCGTCATCAGCATGTGCTCGCCGGGGCCGGCCCTCCAGTCGAAGGCGAACTGCGCCCATGAGTACTGCGGTTGGGGGCCCGTCAGGACAGCGTCGCGCCATGTGCCTCCCCCGTCGGCGCTCCACCGGACCCCGGTGATACGGCCCTCGGGAGAGTGCGCATAGCCCCGAATCACGTGCAATCCGGCCGGCAGTTCGGCCGGCCAACCCAAGGCGAGCGCGCTGTTGACCACCTGGGTTGTGATCGGTTGCCCTTCGGCCGGCGCCGCCGCCGGATGATCCTCACCGATGAGCACATAGGAGGTCGTGTTGTTGCGCGTCCAGATCTGGGAGGCGGAGACCGTGACGTGACCGAGCCACTTGATGCTGCTGCTTCCCACCCACCCCGGGACCACAGCTCGCAGCGGATAACCGTGATCGACCGGGAGATCCTCGCCGTTCATCTCGTACGCCAAGAGGGTGTCGGGATGCAGGGCCTTCTGGACGGGCAGGACCCGCCGGAACCCCCCTTCGGGCGCCTCTGAGTCGAGCCCCACCAGCAGCACGCTGACCGCATCGGGGGTTATCCCCGCGGCGAGGAGCACGTCACGGAGTGCGACACCGGTCCATTCCGCGTTCCCGACGGCGCCGGTCCCCCACTGGGTTCCGGAGGTCTCCCGGCCCTGCAGGAGCTCATACATGGAGCGGTGGTTGCCCGCGCATTCCAGGTAACAGATCAAGCTGCGAGCCGGCATGGCGCGGATGTCGTCGTAGGAGAACTCCAGTGGATTCTCCACCGCATCCCCGCCCACCGACAGTCGCCAACCCGCGGCGTCGATGTCGGTGACGCTCTCGGAGTTGTTTCGCACGAAGAACAGCCGGTTCGGTGTGATCAGCCCGTGCTGCAACTCCAGCCGTGACTCGAGAACCCCGCCGGGATGGCGGATGAACGGCGACGGATCCTTGAAGAACGCCGGCGGACCGGTGAGCGATGCGGCCGACTGAGCAGTGCCGGCCTCGCCGGACACCAGCGGTGGACCGCCACCGGCCTGCCGCGGGGGGCGTGTGCAGGCCGCCAGAACGGCAGCCGCTCCACCCGCCGAGAGCAAGCGCAGGAAGTCGCGACGGCTGATGCCGGGGAGGGGCGTCGGTGGATCAATCCTCATGCGGTGTTCGCCGTCGCGATCGCGAGAAACTCAGATCCATCGTTGTCCAGCGCCACCGAGCACGCCACGTTAGTGGCGACCCCGGCGGCGAAGCCGTTCCCCCGCCGGTGGCACTGGCAATGAGGGGCGGCAGCTAGCCTCCGAACCGGTGGCGATCCAGATCTCCGGGCCCGACGAGGCCGAGGTCGCCTGGACGATCGAGGTTCCGGCGACCGATCGGCTTGCTCTGGACCGCGCTGGCTTGGACGGCGAGTTGACGGCCGCGGTGGCGACCGTGCGCGCACGTGACGGCGGACGGTGCCGGCTATGGATCGGCCACGTGGCACCTGGTGACGACGAGTCGGCCGGCCGCTGGGGGTTCGTCCCCTACCGGGATCTCTGGCAGCTCCGGCGGGCACTGCCGGCACCTGCCGCGGATCTGGCCGTTCGCCCGTTCGAACCCGGTGACGCCGCGGCGGTGCTGGCCCTGAACGCACGGGCCTTCAGCTGGCACCCCGAGCAGGGAGCCATGACCCTCGAGGACCTCCGGACGCGCCAATCCGAGCCCTGGTACGACCCCGCCGGCTTCCTGTTGCACGAGCGCGAGGGACGTCTGGCCGGCTTCTGCTGGACCAAGGTCCACAAGGGGGACGGCTCACCGCCGGCTGACGTCCCGATCGGCGAGATCTACGTGATCGCGGTCGACCCGGACTATCAGGGGCGGGGCATCGGAACACCCCTCACCCTCGCCGGCCTCGCCCACCTCCACAGCCGGGGCCCGACCACCGGCATGCTGTACGTGGAATCTGACAACAGCGCGGCCAACGCCGTGTACGAGCGCCTCGGATTCCGGCGCCACCACACCAACCGGGCGTATGTAGCAGATCTCTGAGGTGGTCGACGGTGTCGGTTGGGATGTCCGTAGGAGTGACTCGTCACGAGGAGCGAGCAGACTAGTGCCATGAGCCGATTCCGGTGGACGAACCCGTCACTCCCGCAGACCCTGCAGATCGCGGTACTGCTCCTCTACATCACCGCATTCTTCGGCATCCTTCGCGGCCTCATCGCCATCGTCCATCCGTTGGGGGTCTTCCTGCTGCTGACCGCGTTGATCGCCCTCGGCGGCGCCGCAGGAATCGTCCGGGAACGCAGAGCCGGGTACTGGCTGGCAGGGCTCTACGCGGTCCTCGACGTGGTGGGGGAAGTGCTCGGGATGCTGAGCGAGTTCTCGGGCTGGGACCTGATCGGCCTCCTGCTGGCGATCGCTCTCGCAGGACTGCTGCTGCACCCCATGAGCCGGGCGTACTACCGCACCTGGTTCCGCTGATCGACAGGTGCCGGCGACGACCCGCCCGCCATTCCGGCCATGGCCGGAATCCGGGACCGGAGAGGTCAGACTCGTCGCCCCGGCGCGCGCGACCGTCATTCCGGCGGAGGCCGGAATCATGACCGGAGGAGTCCGGCTCATCCCCCCGGCGTTCGTACGCCACCGTGCCAGGGATCGGCAATGAGGTCCCGGAACTCCAAGCGCGCCGAGGTCGAAGAACTCTTCGGCACTGGTCGCGAGCGCGCCGTGGAGCGCATGTTCGACCGGGCGGCGCGCCGCTACGACCTGCTGAACCGGCTGCTGACCTTCGGCCTGGATCGTCGTTGGCGTCGCCGCACCGTGCGGTTGCTGGACCGGCCCCCAGCCGCGCTCGTGGTCGACCTGGCGTGCGGGACGGGCGACTTCTGCGGTGAACTCGAGCGAGCGGGCCACAGCGCCGTCGGTCTGGACTTCTCCGCCGGAATGCTTCGCCACGCCAACACCTCCGCTCCCCTGGTACGCGCCGACGTGCTGCACCTCCCGCTGGGCGACGGTGCCGTGGACGGGGCCGTCTGCGGATTTGCGCTGCGCAATCTGGCCGACCTGGAGACGTTCTTCGCCGAGGTGGCCCGCGTCACGCGACCCGGCGGCCGGGTCGCTCTCCTCGAGGTGGCCGAGCCAACCTGCCGGGTGCTTCGCTGGGGCCACCGTCTCTACTTCGGACGGGTCGTCCCGCTCATCGGCGGCCTCCTCTCGGATCGCGCCGCGTATCGCTACTTGCCTGCGTCGGTGAAACTGCTGCCAGCGCCAGAACGTCTCGCCGGCCTGCTCGAGACCGCCGGCTTCGGCGTGCTGGAGCATCACCGCTTCAGCGCCGGAATCGCCCAAGTCTTCAGCGCGACCCGGAAAGCCTGAGGAGGCAACCCCGAGAGGCCACGCCACAAGCAGCACGGCCGGCGTCACCGTCGTTGCCTGCGGACCCGGGTCGCCTGAGATCGCCTCCGACGAGTGTCCCGGTCGAAGTGCTCGAAGACCGTCGAATTGCTGGGAGCGCTGATTGTCGGCAACCGACCCGACATCAGATAGCACCAATGTTGCGATATCTCAGATTGTATACAAACGGATGTTGTATCTAGCACCGAGAGCTGCTAGAGTATAGGTACCGGTCACTGGCCTCGGCTTCGGCGAGGTTGGTCCTCCCTGATCGGCTTGTCGGTTTGGCCGACCTGAGCCCGTCACGATGAGTTCCCGGGGACGACCGATGTGGACCTGTCTAACGCCGGAATCACCACCGATGTGGCCACGCGGGTTCTGGCGTCGTTCGATGCGTCACTCGAGGGGCTACGGACGATGGACGGTGAGCGTCTGGAGGAGCGGCTGCGGCTGGTGGGGCGTTGGGAGTCTCAGTTGGCGGCAGTGAAGGCCGAGACGATTCAGGCCTTGGCCCGCCGTGATGGCGAGGCGCGGGCGGCGGATGTGCTGCGGAATGATGTGAAGCAGTCCCGGGGGTCGGCGAAACATCAGGTGAAGGAAGCGGGACGGCTTTCCCGGGTACCCAAGACGGCGCAGGCTCTGGCGGAGGGTGCGATCACGCCCCAGCACGCCCGGTTGATCGCCGAGGCGGCCGAGGCGGCAGCACGGGCGGCGCCGATCGACGAGCAGGAATTGCTGGAGGCGGCCACCGAGCAGCCCGCGGACCTGTTCGGCGCCACGGTGCGCGACCACCTCAATGAGCGCAGCGGCCACGATCTCGAAGAGCGGCGCAAGCGTCAGCGCGCCCAGCGCCGGCTCAGCTTCAAGCGCCAGCCCGACGGCATGTTCGAGTTGTTCGGCCGGTTCGATCCCGTCGTCGACAGCCGCCTCGAGACCGCGATCACCGCCGCGGCGAACAGGCTCTGGCGCGCCGAGGACCCCAACAACCGCGCCACAGCCCCGCAGCGACTCGCGGACGCTCTCGAGTCGCTGGTCACCTGCGGCGGCGGGACCACCCGAGGCGCCCAGGGCGTGGACCTGCTCGTCCTTGTCGACTACGACGTCCTTGCCGGGCGACTCGCCAACGGCCGCCTGGTTGACGGCATTCCCCTGTCAGCGGAGGAGCTGCTACGACTGGCGTGTGACGCCAACATCCTGCCGGCCGTCTTCGACCAGAAGAGCCGCCCGTTGTGGCTGGGTCGGGGCCGCCGCCATGCCACCAAACACCAGCGCTCGGTGCTCGCCGCCCGCGACAAGGGCTGCATCGGCTGCGCCACCTCGCCCAACTGGTGCCAGGCTCACCACGTCTGGCACTGGGAACACGGCGGGCGAACCGACATCGACAACATGTGCCTGCTCTGCAGCCACTGCCACACCCTCGTCCACACCAACCGCGCCGACATCACCCAAGACCCCAACGGCGGCTTCACGCTCCACCACCGACACCGCAGCCGAGCACCGTCACGGGCAGTGCTGAACGGCTCCGAGCACGTGCCGATACCCGATCCGCCACCCAGCAACGGCGCCGCCATTGCGCTCCCCCTCCGCTGCTGACACGCACCGGAATCGAGGCGCCGCGACCCCGCCCCGCGCCCCGGTCCAGCCCGCCGCCTGGCGACGGCGCCCACATCAACCCCCCACTCCCCTGCTGGGCGAAGCGCCCTCCATCCGAATGGAGATCCCTCGACCCAATCGCCGGGAGACAACCTCCGCGCTTGCGGACAAGCCCAGTCCCGGCGCTCTGTGGCCTGCCCGGTCGCTTGCGTGTCTAGTTGAGGGCGGAGACGAGCCATAGGCCGGCGGCGACCGTTAGGCCGTAGCCGGCGAGCAGCCGACCGGTGGCGGCCAGCACACCGATCAGGTCGGCACCCTGGTCGCCGCGGAGGACCCTCCACAGCGGGCGCGCGGCCAGCGGGAGAGCGGCCAGGCCGAGCAGCGGCCAAGGCTCGCCGCTGATCAGCGGTGCGAGCTGGATCGGATCGTTGGCTCGATTCCCCAGCACCAGCACACCCTGCTGATCCCCGGTGGCGAGCGGTGCCAGGGCTGCGAAACCGCCTGCCACCAGCGCGCCGTACAGCATCCGAGTGCGGGCCTCGCCGAGGCGGACGGCCAGGGTGTGCTTGCCCGCCGCCGCGTCGCCGGCGATGTCGCGCAGGTTGTTGGCGACCAGCAGTGCGCAGCTCAGGCAGCCGCAGCCGACCCCCACCCAGATGCTGCGGGCTGTGATCGCCTCCAACTGCACGTAGGCGCTGCCCACCGCCGCCACGAACCCGAAGAACACGAATACACCCACCTCGCCCCAGCCGCGGTATCCGTACGGCCGGCGCCCGCCGCTGTAGAACCAGCCCGCCGCCAGGCACGCGGCGCCCACCGCCAGCAACCACCAGCCGGCCGCCGCCGCCAGCGCCAGACCGGCGCCACCCGCGACCAACCCGGCGGCTGCGGCCGCACGACGGACCGCGGCCGGCGCGGCGAGGCCCGAGCCCACGAGGCGTCGGGGGCCCACCCTGCGCTCGTCGTCGGTTCCGCGCACGCCGTCGCTGTAGTCGTTGGCGTAGTTCACGCCGATCTGCAGGGCCAGCGCCACCACCAGGGCCATCGCCAGGCGCCACCAGATGAGCCCCTGGCCCCAGCCGAAGCCCGGCCTGGCCGTGGTCGCCGTGCCGGCGATGACCGGCGCCAGCGACGCCGGCAGCGTTCGCGGCCTCGCCCCGGCAACCCAGTCCCGCACCCGCGTCACGTCCGGCACGCTAGTGGTCCGGCCCGAGTCGCCGACCGACGGCCGTCCCACAACCACCCGGTCCGATGCGGGGCCGGAGCCAGCCGGCTCGGCCACGCTCCACCACCCGAGCCCGCCGAGGAGCCCGACCCTCGAGGCGCGGGCGCGCGTCCGACTCCCCTTATGCTCGCCGCATGAACCGCCTCGCCGCAGAGGGCAGCCCCTACCTGCGCCAGCACGCCGACAATCCCGTGGACTGGTATCCCTGGGGGGACGAGGCGTTCACCGAAGCTCGCAGCACCGACAAGCCGGTGCTGCTGTCGGTGGGCTACTCGTCCTGCCACTGGTGCCACGTCATGGCGCACGAGTCCTTCGAGGACCCGGCCACGGCGGAGCTGATGAACCGCTGGTTCGTGAACGTCAAGGTGGACCGGGAAGAGCGCCCGGACGTCGACTCGCTGTACATGGAGGCGGTCACCTCCCTCACCGGCCACGGGGGCTGGCCGATGACCGTCTTCCTGACACCCGAGGGTGAACCGTTCTTCGCCGGCACCTACTTCCCGCCCACGGCACGCCACGGGATGCCCTCCTTCAGCGACGTGCTCCAGCGGGTCAACGACGCCTGGGCTGAGCGCCGGGGTGACGTCAGAGAGCAGGCCCGGCGCATCACCGCGGCGCTCGACCGGGCCGGCCGGCTGCCGACGGGATCGAACGGCGTGCCCGCCGGCCACGACGCGCTGGCCGGTGCAGCGGCGGCGCTGCGACGCCAGTACGACGCCGCCTGGGGCGGTTTCGGCCATGCCCCGAAGTTTCCCCAGGCCATGACCCTGGAGGCCCTGCTGCGCCACTGGCGGAACACCGGAGACGACGACGTACTTGCCATGGTCGTCAACAGCCTGGACTGCATGGCCTCCGGCGGCATCTACGACCACCTCGGCGGCGGATTCTCGCGCTATGCCACCGATCAGCGCTGGCTGGTCCCGCACTTCGAGAAGATGCTGTACGACAACGCTCTGCTGCTGGGGCTCTACACCACCGCCTGGCAGGTCACCGGCAAGGACCGCTACCGCCAGGTCGTCACCGAGACCGTCGGCTACCTGCTGAGGGACCTGCGCCTCGACGACGGCGGCTTCGCCTCCGCGGAGGACGCCGACTCCGAAGGCGTCGAGGGCAAGTTCTATGTCTGGAGCCTCGAGGAGATCCGCTCGGTGGCCGGCGAGGCGGCCGAGGCCGCCATCGAGTGGTACGGCGCCAGCAGCGAGGGCAACTTCGAGGGAGCCAACATCCTCTGGCGACCGGTGCGCGGCGATCTGCTGCGCCCGCCGGAGGTGGAAGAGGCCCGCCGGGCACTCCTCGACGCCCGCTCCAGGCGCATCCGCCCCGGCCTCGACGACAAGGTGCTCACCGAGTGGAACGGACTCTTGATCACCTCACTCGCCGGCGCCGCTGTGGCCACCGGGAATGACGCCTGGCTGGCAGCAGCGGAGCGGTGCGGCGAGTTCCTGCTGCAGAACCTGCGTCGTGCCGACGGGCGCTGGCTCCGGTCCTGGCAGGCGGGCGACGCCGACCGCCCAGCCGGTGCGCGGCACCTGGCCTGCGCCGCCGACTACGCCGCGCTCCTGAACGCCTTCAGCCGACTCGCCGAGACCACCGGCAGGGCACACTGGATCACCGAGGCCCGCCGGACCGCTGACAACCTCGTGGAGTTGTTCTGGGATCCCGACGGCGGCGGCCTCCTCACCTGCGGCCGCGACGCCGAACCGCTGGTCGCCCCGCCCCGGGATCTCTTCGACAACGCCACACCGTCGGCCAGTAGCGCCGCCGCGCTGGGCCTACTGCGCCTGGGGGCGCTTCTGGGAGAACGCAGCTACCAGGAGCGGGCCGAAGAGATCCTGACCCTGCTGGGACCGCTCGCCGGCGAGCATCCCAGCGCCTTCGGGAACCTCTTGTGCGCCCTGGATCTGCACGCCACCGGCGCTACCGAGGTCGTGATCACAGGCGACCGCCGCGACCTCGTGAACGTGGTCCACGAATCCTGGCTACCCAACGCCGTGCTGGCCTGGGGCGAACCGTACGACTCACCATTGTGGGCCCAGCGCCCCGACGGCGCCGCATACGTATGCCGGGACTACGTCTGCGAAGCCCCCACCAGCGACGCCGGCGAACTACGAGATCGCCTCAGGTAGACCGCCTGAGCCCCGTAAGCGGCCGGCACGCGCCATCAAACGAGGGAGGGGGCGGCGGGGGTCGGCCGGCGGAGCGATTTCGCCAGACGCTCCCGACGACGGCCACCGCCGCCCCCGACCGGGACTGGGCGCGCCCGGGCCTGGGCGCCGGGGCTCAGGCGGCGGCGCGCTCCAGGATGTGCACGCCGCAGGAGGAGCCCAGCCCGATCACGTGAGCCAGGCCCACCCTGGCATCGGGAATCTGCCGGTCGCCCGCCTCACCCCGCAGGTGAGTGGCGATCTCGTAGATGTTCGCCACGCCGGTGGCGCCGATGGGGTGCCCCTTGGAGATGAGTCCTCCTGAGACGTTCACCGGCGTGGCGCCGTCGCGGTACGGAGCCCCCGAGTCGATGAAGTCTCCGGCGCCGCCGGGCTCGCAGAGCCGCAGGTTGTCGTAGTGGATGAGCTCGGCTGAGGCGAAGCAGTCGTGCAACTCCACCAGGTCGAGGTCCTCGGGGCCCACGCCGGCCTGCTCGTAGGCGGTGTCGGCGGCGTTGCGGGTGAGCGTGTTGACGTCGGGCTGCACCTGCCCGCCCTCGACATACGGATCGCTCGTCAGCACCGACGCCGAGATCTTCACCGCCCGGCGGCGCTGCTCGGCGGGAAGTGACCTCAGGCGCTCCTCACTCACGAGCACCGCCGCCGCCGCACCGTCACCGGTGGGACAGCACATCAGCAGCGTGTTGGGGTAGGCCACCATCGGCGAGGCCTTCACCTCCTCGAGGCTGAACTCCTTGCGGTACTGCGCCAGCGGGTTCAGCGTCGAGTGCAGGTGGTTCTTGTGGGCGATCCTGGCGAACTGGTCGAAGCCCACGCCGGGATTGTCGTGGGCGTAGCGCATACCTGCCTGGCCGAACACGCCCGGCATGGTCTTGGTGCCGAGCAGGCCGTCAACCGACCGCACCGACCCGAAGCGGCCCGACGGCTCGTAGGGGGTGGCGCCCTTGGGGGCTCGGGGAGGGCTGCCGAGCAGCCCCATCTTGCCCATCTTCTCCACCCCCAGGGCCAGCGCCATCGAGGCCTCCCCGGAGCGGATCGCCATGAGGGCGACGCGCACCGCTGTGGCGCCGGTGGCGCAGGCGTTGGCCACGTTGTAGATGCTGATACCCGTCTGGCCGATCTGGCCCAACAACTGCTGGCCCACGCTGGCGTTCGCCGAGAAGAGGGTCCCGCAGGCCAGCACATCGAGGTCATGCACCGTCACACCGCCGTCGTCGAGGGCTCCGAGCGCCGCCTCGGCGGCCAGGTCGACCAGGTCGCGGCCCTTGTGGCGGGTGAACCGGGTCATGGAGGTACCGAGAATCCAGACGCTGTCACTCATGGTTGGCTCCTCAAGCTGGTTGTGGGGTTGATCCGGAGACCGGCACGGCGCCCCTGGGGTTCGCGCCGGCCATCAGGTGTTCGCGGGGGCGAACCCGAAGGCGATGCACTCGGTGCCCTCGCTGTCGGTGCCGGCCGGGTAGGTCACGAGCCGCACCGCCATGCCGAGTTGGATCTCGGCGGGGTCCGGCGGCACCTCCACGAGGTTGGCGCGAACCGTGGTCCCGTCGCCGGCCTCGACGATCGCGGAGACGAAAGGCACCGTCACGCTGGGGGCGGCCCGGTGCACGATGGAGAACGCCCGCAGATGACCGGTCACCGCCACCGGGACGGGCGTGAAGCTGCGGGCGCCGCAGGACCCGCAGGCGTTGCGCCGGTCGAAGAAGCGCGCACCGCAACGGTCGCATTGCTGGGTCACGAGGTGCGGTTCGGGTTCGAGCACCAGGTAGGCGACCAGAGGAATCCGTTCGGTTGCCATCCGCGCCTCCGGGTCCGAGCAGGCGCCTCGAACCCTAGCGCCGGGAGTCACCCCAACAGCCCCAGTGCAGGATCTCATCGGGCTCCCGCCAACCGCGCGCCAGCGACCCGCTGGGGCGGTCAGGAGCCGGCCGGCCCAGCGCCACGACCCCCAGCAGCTCGACCCCCGCGGGGACCCGCAGAGCCGCACGGACCGCGGCCTCCCCGTCGAACAGACCGAAGAACAGCGCCCCGAGACCGCGCTCGGTTGCCGCCAGCAGCAGGTTCTGCACGACGAACGCGCAGTCGATGAGCCAGTAGGGCACGGGCCAGGCCTGCTGCGATTCACCGAGACCCGCGGCCGCCTTGTCCCCCTCGCTGTAGCGGTCCAGGTAGCGGCGGCTGTCGGCGGCCGGCAAGACCAGTGCCGGAGCCTGCAGGAGGCCGGGCCAAGCAAAACCGGCGCGCCGCTCGGGGGGCAACGCGAGGTCCCAGAATGTTGTCAGGGCCTCAGGGGTGTCGAGGATGATCAGTTCGGCGCCCTGGGCGAATCCCGCCGACGGGGCACGCCTCGCCAGGAGGCAAAGTTCCTCGACCAGAGCGCTCTCCAAGGGACGAGGATCGAAGCTCCTAGTCATGTGGCGCGCCGCGATCAGCTCGCTCAGGGTCACGTCCGGCTACGCCTCCCCACTGCGGGTTCAGCGCCGCAGGGGCTCAGTCGCCGTAGCGCTGCAACCGTCCTGCCGTCGCCCAGGCCACCGCCACCAGGGAGTCTCCCCGCTTGCGCTGCAGCGGCGAGAACATGTCGACGAGGGCCTCATCGGTCCGCTCGGGTCGTAGCGTCTCGTAATCCAGCACGGCCGGCTGACCGCCGTCACCGGTCGCCATGAAGGAGCGCGGGTCGTAGACGCTGTTGCCGATCCGGTAGCGCTTCGCCAACCGCCGACCCCAGGCCCGCTCCTCGCCGTTGGCATTGTGCCCCGGACGCGGGATCACATTGCCCAGAACCTTGAACACCTCGAAGGTGGCGGGGTCGTTCATCCGCACCCCCATCAGCACGTCCTCGTCGGGGAAGGCCATGACGGCGCGGTGCAACTGCTCGGCCACCAGTGCCTGCAGGACCGTGCTGCGCCGCGAGGTGCGCGCCACCGATCCCGCCCCGAGAATCACGACCGGGGTCCCGCCGATGCGTTCCAGCGTGGAGAACACGAAGCCGCGCAGCCGGCTGCCTTCGCGCGCCTCGGTCAGCAGTACCCAGAGTTCGGTCTGCTTGGAGAGGAACCCGACCGTGAAGGGATTCTGACCATCCGCGCAGAGATCGGCCATCGCCTCCAGCTCGGCGTCGCTGACCGCAGTGCAATCCCTGCTCTCGACCTCAACTGCCATTGTCGCCGCCTTGTCATTGTCCGGCCACTTCGATCACCGGGTGTATCCCCCAATAGTCCAGTGTGCCGGACAGCCGCGCGCAAACCGACGCGGCGCGGCGATCAGACCTGCACGGCTCCGGCTCCAAGGAGCTGCCGCAACTCCGGCACGAGCCCCCCCTCGATATCGACGTGATATTCCTGAGGGAGCTGCAGCAGATGCCCCCCGCCGACGAGGATCTCCACCGGCGAGTGACCACCGTGCTCGCTGAGCAGTCGTTTGAGCACGGCCATCCGGTCGGCGTCCACGCCGGCCGGTGGGAAGCGCAGGCGCAGCGCCCCGCGGGTCTCGGTGGCGAAGCCCTCCATGTCCATGCTGATGAGCTTGGGCTCCTCCTCGCGCCGGTCCAGGCGGGCCTTCAGGATCACCACCTCCTCATCGGCGAGCAGTCCGTCCTGGGCCTCCAGGGCTCTCGGAAAGACCGTCACCGGGATCATCCCCGTGCGGTCGTCGAGAGTGAAGGTGGCCATGTGGTGGCCGTTGCGCGTCTGGCGGCGCACCAGCGAGGTGATGGCGCCGGCCACCGTGACGATCAGACCGTCGGGCAACTCGGCCAGCTCGGCGACACTGTGCTCGCGCCGGGCGGTCAAGAGGTGCTCGATGCCGGCGAGGGGATGGTCGCTGATGTAGAGGCCGAGCATCTCCTTCTCCTCGGCCAGCATCCGCTCGCGGGGGGCATGGGTGTCCGGCACGGCGGGCTTGGCGCTGTAGCCGGTCGAGACGCCCGCGTCTCCGAAGAGGCTCAACACGCCGGCCTCCCGGTCGCGCCGCTCCGCCATGGCCGCGTCGATGGTTCGGCCGTGCACGTTCAGCAGCCCCTGCCGTGGGTGATCGAGTGAGTCGAAGGCCCCGGCCTTGATCAGGGAGGCGACGGTCCGCTTGTTGAGGACCGAGGGATCGACGCGGTCGCAGAAGTCGTCGAAGTCACCGAACCGGCCGCTCTCGCCGCGTGCCGCGATGATCTGGGCCGCGTCGGCCGCCCCCACGTTGCGCACCGCCGACAGCCCGAACAGGATGCGCCCCCGATCCGGCGAGTTCGCGTCCAGCACCGGGGTGAAGTCCGAGAACGACTCGTTGACGTCGGGCACCAGCACGTCGATGCCCTGCAGGCGGCACTCCAGTAGGTACGGCGTGAGGCGCTCCATCTTGTCGCGCACACTGGTCAGCAGCGCGGCCATGTACTCAACCGGGTAGTTCGCCTTCAGGAAGGCCGTCTGGTAGGCCAGCAGGCCGTAGGCGTAGGAGTGGCTCTTGTTGAAGGCGTAGTCGGCGAACGGCTCAATCTGGTTCCACCACTGCTCCCCCACTCGGCGGCCGAAGCCAGTGGTTTCGCAGCCGTCGATGAACTTCTCCTTCTCCTCCGCCATCTTCTCCCGGATCTTCTTGCCGCAGGCCTTGCGGAGGTTGTCGGCCTCCTCCAGGCTGTAGCCGGCGAACACCTGAGCGATCCGCATCATGGACTCCTGATAGATCATGAGCCCGTAGGTGTCGGCGAGGATCTCCTCCGCGGCCGGGTGCAGCAGCTTCACCTCCGCCCGGCCCATCTTCCGGTCCGCGTAGGTGATGTGCATGTTGTCCTTCATCGGACCCGGCCGGTAGAGCGCCACGAGGGCGGCGACGTCGTTGATGTCGCTGGGCAGCATGGAGCGCAGCAGGGCTCGCACCGGCGGACTCTCCAGCTGGAAGATGCCGGTCGTGTCGCCGCGTTGCAGCATCTCGTAGGTGGACCCGTCCTCAAGCGGCAGCGCCTCGACGTCGAGTTCCAGGCCGCGCAGGCGGGCCACGTGCGCCACCGTGTCGGTGATGACGTCCAGAGTGCGCAGGCCCAGGAAATCCATCTTGAGGAGACCCAGCTCCTCGACCACGTCCATGTCGTACTGCGTGACGATCGGCGCGTCCTCGGTGCCCTGGCGGTCTGCCGGCTTGCGCTGGATCGGGACGTGGTTGGTGAGGGGATCGGGTGAGATCACCACGGCGGCGGCGTGAATGCCGTCCTGGCGGCGCAGTCCCTCGAGGCCCATGGCCACGTCGATGACCTCGCGAGCCTGGGGATCCTCGGCGTACATGGTGCGCAGGTCTCCCGCCAGGTCGTACCCGGCGCTGTAGGTGCTGTCGCGCTCCAAGCAGGCCTTCAGCGGTGTGGTCCGGCCCATGATCGGCTCGGGAACCGCCTTGGCGATCCTGTCGCCGACGGCGTAGGGATGGTCCAGCACCCGGGCCGCGTCGCGCACCGCGGCCCGCCCCTTGATGGTGGAGAAGGTGATGATCTGCGCCACGTGGTCACGTCCGTAGCGCTCCGCCGCGTAGCGGATGAGATCGTCCCGGTAGCGGGAGTCAAAGTCCATGTCGATGTCCGGCATCTGGCGCCGGCCGGGGTTCAGGAACCGTTCGAACAGCAAGTCGTACCGCAGAGGGTCGAGGCTGGTGATCCCGAGGCAGTAGGAGACGGCGCAGCCGGCCGCGCTGCCCCGGCCAGGGCCGACCCGGATCCCGGCGGACCGGGCGTAGCGGATGAGGTCCCAGACGATCAGGAAGTACGAGGCGAAACCCATCGTGGCGATCACCTGCAACTCGTAGGCCAGGCGATCGGAGGTGGCCTCGGACAGCTCGTCACCCCAGCGCGACCTGGCACCCTCGAGAGTCAGGTGGGCCAGGTAGGCGTCCGCGTCGGCGAAGCCCTCCGGCACCGGGAACGGCGGCAGCTTGATGTCCCCGAAGTCGATTTCGGTGCTGCAGCGCTCGGCGATTTCCAGCGTGCTGTCGCACGCCCCGGGCAGTTCGGCGAAGAGCCGGCGCATCTCCGCCGCCGTCTTGACGTAGTGCTCGTCGCCGTGGAACTTGAACCGGTTCGGATCGCTGCGGACGCTGCCGGTCTGGACGCAGAGCAGGGCGTCGTGTGCGATCGCGTCGCTGCGGTGCGTGTAGTGGCTGTCGTTCGTGGCGAGCAGTGGCAATTCCAGGCGCCGTGAGATCTCAAGCAACTGCGGCATGATTCGACCCTGCTCCTCGATGCCGTGATCCTGGAGTTCGACATACGTGCCACCGGGGCCGAAGATGTCCCGCAGGCGCCCCGCATGGCCAAGCGCCCTGTCGAAGTCGTCCTGCAACAGCGCCTGGCAGACGTGGCTGCCGAGGCAACCTGTGCTCGCCAGGATCCCCTCGGAATGGTCGGCCAGCACCTCCCAGTCCACTTTCGGCTTGTAGTAGTAGCCCTCCAGGAATGCGCGGCTGGCGATCTGGATGAGGTTGCGGTAACCGGCCGCGTTCTCCGCCAGCAGCGTCAGGTGGTAGTAGAGCTTGTGTCCTGTGGAGGTCTCGCCGCCGCTGTCGTCCACTTTGCCGCGCCGGGTCGGGCGCTCTCGGCGGTTCTCGTGCGCCATGTAGGCCTCGATGCCCAGGATGGGTTTCACGCCGCCGGCACGGCAGGCCTTGTAGAACGGGACGATCCCGTAGAGATTCCCGTGATCGGTGATCCCGAGCGCGGGCTGGCCGTCAGCCGCCACGGCGGTCACGAGCGCCTCGACGCGTGAGGCGCCGTCGAGCATCGAGTACTCGGTGTGGTTGTGCAGGTGAACGAAGCTGTCAGGCATCGTCGGCTCCCCAGACTGTCCCCACGACGTCCCCACGCCCTGTGGACAAATCACAGCGTTGTCGTTTCGGCGCCGACCATAGCCGAGACGGGCGGGAGCGTGCGCTGCGGCCGCCCGGGGGCGGCGAGACGCCACCGGAAGGGTGGCGGCAGGAAGAGTGGAGGCGGGTCCCGCGCCCTAGAGGTAGGTGCCGGGTCGCGTGTCGGGGGGCGGCTCAGCGGCGGACTGCAGGGGCGGCAGTTGGCCGCGCATGTCCGCCAGCTGCCTGCGGGCGAGCACCTGCTGTGCGTAGAGCGTCGCCTGGATCCCCTGAATGAGCCCCTCCATCCAACCCACCAGCTGCGCCTTGGCGATGCGCAACTCCGCCTCGGTGGGCACCTCGGAATCGGGGAATGGCTGCGCCAGGCGTTCCAGCTCCTCGCGCAGGTCCGCCGAGACGGCCGAACCCAGTTCCTGTAGCGAGATCTCGTAGATCTCCCGCAGGCGATCGCGGCTGCGCTCGTCGAGAGGCGCCTCCCGTACCTCCTGCAGCAGGCCGCGCAGCATGGCCCCGACGCGCATCACCTTGGCAGGCTGCTCGATGGCGTCGCCATGAACCTGCCCGGTATCTTCCGGCGCGACGATCTCAGCGCGCTCGGGCTCGGTGGGACTGTGCTCGCTGTCGGAGGTCATTCGTGCGGGCTCCAGGTCGGGAACGATCAGGTGCTGTGACGCTAGCGGCCCGTCGCCCCCCTCGGCATCCACCGACCGCGCTCCCGATGCTCGGCGACCGAGCCGGTACGCTCGCAGGCGTGAAGGTCTCGACCCGGGCCGACTACGCCAGCCGTGCGCTGCTCTCGCTCACCCTGCACGAGGCCGGCACACCCCAGTCGGCTCGGGACATCGCCGACCGGACCGGCCTCCCCCAGCCCTATCTCGAGCAGATCCTGCTGGCACTGAAAGGAGCCGGCCTCGTGCTCTCCAAGCGGGGCGTGGGCGGCGGTTACCGGCTGGCACGGGCTCCCGGGGACATATACCTCAGCGAGATCGTGAGCGCCGTGGAGGCCCCCATCGTGTCCGACGACTTCGGTGAGCCGCACAAGGACGGGGCCTGCGACCACGAGGGCCAATGTGTGCTGCTCGCAGTCTGGGCCGCGGTGGGAGCCGAGATGCGGCGCCTGCTGTCGTCGTTCAGCCTCGCCGACATCGCCGACATGGCCGGCGGCACCGTGCCCTGGCCTGAGGAGGTCCCCACCGAGGGGACTGAGCCTGTGCCCTAGGACAACCCAGCCAGGACGGCGCCGAGGTCGGCGGGCAGGGCTGAATCGAAGAGCATCGCCCGGGCGCTGATGGGGTGGCTGAACCCCAGTTGCGCGGCGTGCAGAGCCGGGCGGCCGAGTTGCAGCGGTGCGGCCGACGCTCCAAGGCCCGGTGGCGGCCGCCCGGATCCGTACACCTCGTCGCCGAGCAGTGGATGGCCGATCGCGGCCAGATGCACCCGGATCTGGTGAGTCCTGCCGGTCTCCAGGCGGCACACCAGGTGGCTCGCAGGCGCCGGCGAGTGATAGCGCCGGCGCACTTCGTAGAAGGTGCGCGCCGGACGCCCGCGCTCGGTCACCGCCATCTGCACCGGTCGCCGGCCTGAGCGGCCGACGGGCGCGTCGATGAGACCCCGGTCGTCGTCGAGCACTCCCCAGCAGATGGCCTCGTACCCGCGACGCACCGTGCGCTCGGCGAGCTGCGCCACCAGCGACTCGAACGCTTGAGCAGTACGGGCGGCGACGAGCAGTCCACTGGTGCCGGCATCGAGCCGGTGCACGATCCCCGGCCGGGTTCGCTCCCCGACAGCCACCATCTCCGGGTAGCGGGCCAGCAAGCCCCCACACAGAGTGCCCTCGATCCTTCCGGCGCCCGGATGGACCACGAGTCCCGCCGGCTTGTCCACGACCACGAAGTGAGGATCCTCGTGGATCACCTCCAGTTCGACGTCCGGCTCGGGCCGCGGCTCGCCGGCCCTATGCCGCTCGGCCAGAGCCTCCGCCGCCACGACCAGCTCGTCACCGGGCGCCAGCCGCGCCGCACGATCGGTGCGCACTGCGCCGTTGACCCGCACCGCACCGGCTGCGACCAACTCCGCCGCTGTGGCCCGACTGGTCTGGGTGAGCAGCGACACCGCCCGGTCGAGGCGCTCGCCGGCGAGGGCCTCACCGATGGGCTCGGTCACATTCGTTCCAGCAGCGGATCGCCTCGTAGACCGGCACGGAAGCCCAGTAGCAGGAAGAGGACCACGCCGACCGAGATGGCCGAATCGGCCACGTTGAACACCGGCCACCACTGCGGATCGACGAAGTCGATCACGCTGCCCCCGAAGAACCCGTCGCCCCGGAATGCGCGATCACCGAGGTTGCCCAGCGCGCCGCCGAGCACGAGTCCCGACAGCGCCGACACGCTCCGGCGAGTCGCCGACCAGGTGAGAACGAGGAGCAGCAGCGACACAACGACTGCGGCCACGGTGATGACGGGTGCGAGTGAGGTCCCCAGCCCGAATGCGGTGCCCTGATTGAAGACCAGCCGCAGACGGATCGTCCAGAAGAGGTGGATGCTCCCGTCGTCCAGTTCCCGGAGCGCCCAGAGCTTCGTCAGCTGGTCGGCCAGCAGGACCGCCGCGGCGATCGAGACCAGCAGCAGGCGGTTGTTCCGCAGACGGCTCGAGCTGCGGCTCTCAGCGCCGTCTGAGGCCACCGGCCTTGTACTCAACCCGCTCGGCCGCCCACGGGATGGCACGGAGACGCTCCTTCTGGATGGGCTTACCGGAGACGACGCAGATGCCATAGGTACCCTCGTCGATCCGCGTCAGGGCCTCGTCGATCAACTCCACGGCGGCGCGGGCCGCGGCGCTGAGGGCCAGATCCCGCTCGCGCTCCACCGCCCAGCTGTCGCCCTCACCGGACTCCTCGTCGAACTGCAGGTCCCCGGGCTCGCGATCGTCGAGCAGGGCCGCCGCCTCCGCTGCCATGGTCTCGGCCGATCGGACGTACCTCTCGCGCTCCGCCAGCAACTTCTTGCGCTGCTCGGCCAGGAAGGTGTCGTCGAGGCGCCGAGTCGAGGCGCCGTCGTCGCTGCTGTCCGGAGTACTTCCGGCTTGGGCCACTTGACCCTCCCGAGTCGATCCTGCGAGCCGCCGCGTCGCCCCGGCGACCCGACGATGGGCGGGCCAACTCTAGCCGCCGGGCCCCGCCGCCCCCCAGATGACCCCGGCCTCGCGCGACGGCCGGCGCGCCCCCGAGGCGCCTCCGAATGCCGGGTCGCGTACTTCGGCGGTATTTTCTTCGGCCATGAATCCCGAGCCGGCCCGATACCCGGACGTGGACGCCCAGCCCGACTTCGCGGCCATCGAGTCCGAGGTCCTGCGGCGCTGGGAATCCGAAGGCACCTTCAAGGCCTCCGTCGAGAACCGTCCCGCCGGCACCGGTGGCTCCAACGAGTACGTCTTCTACGACGGACCTCCCTTCGCCAACGGGCTGCCTCACACCGGCAACCTGCTCACCGGCTACGTGAAGGACGTGATCCCGCGCTACCGCACGATGCGCGGCCAGCGGGTCGAGCGGCGCTTCGGCTGGGACTGCCACGGCCTGCCACCGGAGATGGAGGCCGAGAAGGAGTTAGGGGTCTCCGGCCGGCGTGCCATCACCGACTACGGAATCGAGCGGTTCAACGCGCACTGCCGCAGTTCGGTCATGCGCTACACCGACGAGTGGCAGCGCTACGTCAACCGCCAGGCGCGCTGGGTCGATTTCGAGAACGACTACAAGACCATGGACCTCCCCTTCATGGAGAGTGTGCTGTGGGCCTTCAAGAGGCTCTGGGAGAAGGACCTCGTCTACGAGTCCCACCGGGTATTGCCGTACTCGTGGGGCGCCGAGACGCCGCTGTCCAACTTCGAGATCCGCATGGACGACGCCACACGACCGCGGACCGACCCCGCCATCACGGTGGCCTTCCGCCTCGTCGCTGGGCCAGGCGATCCGGCTCCGCTCCACCTGTGGGCCTGGACGACCACACCGTGGACCCTGCCGTCCAACCTGGCCCTGGCGGTCGACCCCGAGACGACCTACGCGGTGCTGGAAGAGGCGACCGAGAACGGTCCGCGGCGCCACGTCCTCGCCGCCGACGCCGTCGAGCGCTACTCCCGCCGGCTCGCCGACGCCCGGCTGGCCGGCAGCGTGCGCGGACACGAGCTCGTGGGTCGGCGCTACGAGCCGCTGTTCGACTACTTCGACGAGGTTCCCGGCGCCTTCACCGTGCTCGGCGCTCGATTCGTGGACACCGCCGAGGGCACCGGGATCGTGCACATGGCGCCTGGCTTCGGCGAGGACGACCAGCTGCTCTGCACCGAGGCCGGCATCGGCGTCGTGGTGCCCGTGGACGACCAGGGACGGTTCACCTCAGAGGTGGCCGACTGGGCGGGCCAGAACGTGTTCGATGCCAACCCGGGGATCATTGCCGCGCTGAAGGAGCGCGGCCTCATCGTGCGCCACGACAGTCACGTGCACAACTACCCCCATTGCTGGCGCACCGACACACCTGTCATCTACCGCGCCGTCAACTCGTGGTACGTGCGCGTGACCGCCATCCGGGACCGGATGGTGGAACTGAACCGGCAGATCAACTGGATCCCCGCCCACGTGCGCGACGGGCGGTTCGGCAACTGGCTGGAGGGCGCCCGCGACTGGTCGATCAGCCGCAACCGCTTCTGGGGCTCGCCGGTGCCGGTGTGGCGCTCGGACGACCCGGCCTGGCCGCGGGTCGACGTCTACGGGAGCCTCGATGAGATCGAGCGCGACTTCGGGGTGCGTCCAGACGATCTGCACCGGCCGTTCGTCGACTCGCTCACGCGGCCGAATCCCGACGATCCGACGGGCCGCTCGGTCATGCGCCGGGTCCCGGAGGTACTGGACTGCTGGTTCGAGTCGGGCTCGATGCCCTACGCGCAGGTCCACTATCCCTTCGAGAACAAGGAGTGGTTCGAGAGCCACTTCCCTGCCGACTTCATCGTGGAGTACGTGAACCAGACGAGAGGCTGGTTCTACACGCTGCACGTCCTGGCCACGGCGCTGTTCGACCGCCCGCCGTTCCGCAACGCCGTGTGCCACGGAGTGGTGCTGGCCGCCGACGGGGCGAAGCTCTCGAAACGGCTGCGGAACTACACCGACCCCGAGGTCATCTTCACCCGGCAGGGGGCGGACGCCCTGCGCTGGTATCTGATGTCCTCCCCGGTGCTGCGCGGCGGCGATCTGCGGATGAGCGACGAGGGAATCGACGCCGTCGTGCGGGGGATTCTGCGCCCGCTGTGGAATGCCTACGTGTTCTTCTGCATGTACGCCAACGCGGACCGCTCCGAGGGCACCTGGAACGTCGGCTCCGGAGATGTGCTGGACCGCTACGTTCTGGCCAAGACCCGCAATCTCACCGTCGAGGTGGCCGACCGGCTCGACGCATACGACCTGCCGGGAGCCTGCGCGGAGATCGAGTCCTTCCTCGGCACCGTGAACAACTGGTACATCCGCCGCAGCCGCGACCGATTCTGGGCGCCCGCGGCGGAGTCCGACCCCGCTGACAAGCAAGCCGCCTACGACACGCTGTACACGGTCCTGGTGACGCTCGTGCAGGTGGCGGCGCCCCTCCTCCCGCTCATCTGCGAGTCGATCCACCGTGGCCTCGGCGGAGGATCCAGCGTGCACCTCCGCGACTGGCCCGAGGCGGCCTCCCTGCCGGCCGATGACGACCTGGTGGATGTCATGGACCGGGCAAGAGAGGTCTGCTCGGCCGCTCTGGGAGTACGGGTCGCCCGCGGCCTGCCGGCACGCCAGCCGCTGCGGTCGGCCCGGGTGGCCGGCCGAGACGCCACGACCCTGGCACCGTTCACCGAACTCATCGCCGCAGAGATCAACGTGAAGTCGCTCGAGTTGACAGAGGAACTCGACGACGACACGCGCTTCGTGTTGCGCCCCCGGGGCGAGGTCCTGGGGCCGCTGCTGGGCCCGGCCACCCAGGCCGTCATGGCCGCGGCCCGCTCCGGCGAGTGGACCCGCGAGACCGATGGCACCGTCACCGTGGCCGGTCGGACGCTCAGCGAGGGCCAGTATGAGCTGGTGCTGGAGACCGCGGAGGACCATCCCAGCGCGGCGCTGCGAACGGCCGACATCGTCGTGACCCTCGACGTTGCGCTGGACGAGGAGTTGCGCGCCGAGGGTGCGGCGCGCCACCTGGTGCGGATTCTGCAGCAGGGGCGTCGCGATCGCGGGCTGCACGTCTCTGACCGCATCGAGTTGGCGCTCGACCTGCCTGCTGGCCTGGCCTCGGCGCTCGCGCCGCACGCTCAGTACGTGGCCGACCAGGTTCTCGCCACCGAGGTGCAGTGGCTGGATCTCGGCGACGGCGACGACGTGGCGACCGCCAACATCGACGGGCAGGAGATCCGTTTCGCCATCGCTCGCAGCGAGGCGGGCACCACCTAGCCGGCGGACTCCCCGCTCTCGGCCGCCGCCCGTTCGAGGCGGGCCAGAAAGCTGTCCGTCCCCGCGGACTCGTCGCCTGCCGGCTCACCGGCCGCGTCGGAGTCTGAGCCGGCCTCCGGGACCTCCTCAGAGTCTGCGCCGGCCTCCGGGACCTCCTCGGCCCGAGCACCGTCGCCGGAGTCCGCGGCCTGTTCACCGGCGGCATCGATCAACGCCAGGGCCTCTACCAGGCCGCGGCGCCGTTCCGCCAGCATCAGCCTCAGATCCGCAATCGCCTGTGCCAATTCGTCGCGGCGACTCTGCAGCCCTTCGATCTCCTCGAGCGTGTCCTCGCGGACCTGGTCGATTGCCAGGCGCGCCCGCTCTGCGGCCAGCGCCGCGAGGGGCTCGCTGCGCTCGGCGATGAGTTCCTCGAGGGCGTCGGCCGCCTCGCTGAGGAATGCATCCACCTCGGCGGCGTCGTAACCCCGGAAGCGCTCGGTGAAACGGATGTCGCGCAAGGCTGCGGGTGAGAGTTCCACGGATTCAACCGTAGTGCTCACCGGCGCAACGAGCCGGAATCCCCACCGCCGCGAGGCTCAGCAGATTCTTGCTCGCACGTAGAACAACACCACCATCACGATCGTCGGTGCGAAGTCGAGTGCCACAGCCCCCACGCGCAGTGGTCGCAGCAGCCGTCGCAGCGGGCGCAGGAGCGGGTCCGTGACCATCATGAGACCCCCGGCCACGGTTGCGGCCACGCCATCGGGCCTGATCGGGAACCAACTCAGGAGGGCGCGAGCCAGGAACGCCAGCGCGTAGAGCAGGATGAGCCAGCAGAGGACGGCCACGGCAGCGCTGCCGGGGGTTCAGGAATCGGCGGGAAGATTCCGTTCCTCGAGGGCCACCCGCACGTCGCTCGGCGTGAGCAGGTAGACGCCGGGGGTCACCCGCTCCACCTGACCGTCGAGGGCGTAGCACAGCCCCGCGGCGAAATCGACCAGCCTCCGTCGCAGATCGCTGCTGGCGTCCTGCAGGTTCACGATCACCGGCTGGCGCTGTTTGAAGTGGTCGCCGACCTCCTGAGCCTCGTCGAAGACCGCGGGCGAGACGACGATCGGACGTACGGCGTTCGTCGCTGAGCGCGGACGTGCGACAGCCGGCCGGACTACCGGTTCGGCAGTGACCGGTTCACCGGCGGGCCTCACAGCGGCCAGTCCCGCGGGCTCTGCGACCGGCATCGGTTCGACGGCCAGCGGCGGGCGATCCGGGGGCGCGGACCCGTAGATATCGCCGGGAGAGGGTGCCCGTTGGGACGGGCCGAGATGGCCGGCGTACGGCTCTCCCTCGTCAGGCCCCAGGCCCAACCAGTTCACGAAGGATTTGAAGGCCGACATGGGCTTTCCTCCAGGGATGTGCGAGTTGTGCGGGTAATCCACCCCGCGCCGAGCCTCGACCGGCGGCGGTTCTGCAAGTTGTCCACAGCTACCGGTGCCGGCGCGCCGTTCGTGCGCGGCGTCGTTGTGGGCATATGCATCGCACCTCGTTGTTCAGCCGAGTCTAGTCCGCTCGGGACCGCGGCGTCCTTACCCCGGAAGCGCCCCGGGATCGCCGAGCAGGACGCGCCCGAGCCGTAGAAGATTCGCTCCCTCCTCCACCGCCACGGTGAAGTCGCTGCTGGTCCCCATGCTTCGCACCGGGAGTTCGAGTTCGTCGGCGAGAGCGCGAAGCTGGCGGAACTGCCGGCGAACCTCTCCCGGTGGCCCGGGCAGCGCCATCGACATGAGCCCGATCGGGCGCAGTCCCCGACCCTTGGCCTCATCGACCAGCCGACGGGCCGTCGCAAGGTCGCACCCTCCCCTCCCTGCTACGGCCTGGTCGGCAATCTGCACCAGGACCTCTGCACCCGGACTGTGGCGCGCGATCTCGCTCAGCAGGCGCGTGCGGTCGACGCTCTGCCACAGCGTGACGTGAGGCGCCAAGCGCCGGACCTTGTTCGCCTGGAGGTTGCCGATGAAGTGCCAGCGCGCCTCCTCCAGGCTCGAGGCCTTGCCCAGCAGTTCCTGCGCGTAGTTCTCACCCAGTTCGGTGAGCCCTGCGGCCACCGCCGCAGCCGCGGCCAGTTGATCACGTCCCTTCGTGACCGCCACGATCCGCACGGTGTCCGGATCGCCGCCCGCGTCCGCGACCTTCCGACGGATCAGCGCCAGACGCGCCTCGACCTCCGCGGTGCGCCGTTTCAGCTCGCGCTGATCCATGTCGCCATGACGTGACGACCGGTCTCACCACGGGCTCGATGGGAGTACCAGGACTCCGCCTCGCACGCCGTGCACCGGTTCGCCTCGATGATCTGCCCGATGCCGTCGCGTCGCAGGGCGGCGCGTGCGGCGGCCGGGATGTCGAACGCCGGCGTGTCCCAAGCCGTCTGCGAGACGACGTCCGGTCCGAGGCTTCGGGCCAGGTCTTCCAGCGCTCCAGACCCGAACTCGTAGCACCCGGGGTGAATACACGGACCAAGGTAAGCGCGAAGCTCGCGACCGCCGAGCCGCCGGACCGCTGCTGCCGCCGCCTCGACCACGCCGGCCGCCAGTCCTCGCCACCCGGCGTGCACTGCCGCCACGACGCCCTCTGCTGCCACGAGGGCGACCGGGGCGCAGTCGGCGGTCCTGACGGTCAGCACGGCGCCGCTGGCCGTTGTGGCCGCGGCATCCGCCGCCGCCCCATCGGCCTCGCCGGGCGCCGTCACGATTACGACGCCTGCTCCGTGCTGCTGGTGCAGCTGTGTCCAGCGACCCTCTGCCACCGAGGCCCGCCGCTCGGGTGATGCGTCCTCGAAGTTGCCCTCGCGCCGCTCGGTGAACCGGATCTCGGCGCGACGGCCGTCGTTCAACTCCAGGCTCAGGGCCAGCACAGGTGGTGGTGTCTCACCGGAGGAACGACGGGATGTCCAACTCCAGGTCGTCGGTGGGCTCATCGTCGTCGACCTCATCGGCCTCCGCGAACGGATCCGGCAGGCTGCGCCGCGCCGAGGCCGCCCCCTCGTCCCGCCGGGCGCCCGACTCCTCCCAGCGATCGAAGCCGGCTGCGATCACCGTCACCCGCATCGCCTCACCGAGTGACTCATCGATGACCGTGCCGAAGATGATGTTTGCGTCCTCGTGAGACACACCGCCAATGACCTCGGCCGCCTGGGTCACCTCGAGCAGGCCCATCTCGGCATTGCCGGCGATCGTGAGCAGCAGACCTCGGGCACCCTCGATCGAGGACTCCAGCAAGGGGCTCGCGATGGCCTTGCGGGCCGCGCTCGCGGCGCGATCCTCCCCCGAGGAGGCGCCGACGCCCATGAGCGCCGAACCGGCATCGGACAGAACCGCACGCACGTCGGCGAAGTCGGTGTTGATGAGTCCGGGCGTTGTGATGAGATCGGTGATCCCCTGTACGCCCTGCAGCAACACGTCGTCGGCCATCTGGAAGGCATTCAACAGGCTGGTGTTCTCCGACACCTCGTTGAGCAGACGATCGTTGGGGATCACGATCTGCGTATCGACCTTCTCCTTGAGCCGTTGGATGCCCTGTTCGGCCTGCACCGCGCGCTTGCGGCCCTCGAAGCGGAACGGCCGCGTCACGACTGCGATGGTCAGTGCTCCCAACTCGCGTGCGATCTCGGCGATCACAGGGGCGCCCCCGGTTCCGGTACCACCGCCCTCGCCAGCGGTGATGAAGACCATGTCCGCCCCGTCGAGTGCCTCCCGTAGTTGTTCGGCGGCCGCGTTCGCCGCCGATTCTCCGACATCGGGATCGCTGCCGGCTCCAAGGCCGCGAGTCAGATCCCGGCCGATGTCGATCTTGATGTCCGCATCGCTCATCAGCAGTGTCTGCGCATCAGTGTTCACGGCCACGAACTCGACGCCGCGCAATCCCGATTCGATCATCCGGTTAACGGCGTTGACGCCACCGCCGCCGACGCCGACGACCTTGATGACGGCCAAGTATTGATGTGGGGCGCTCACAGCATCCTCCCGATTCCCGCGGCACGAGCCGCTTGTGTTTCTTCGGTGCCACCCGGTCGCCCACAGGCGGCCAAGGCATTCGTCAGGACTGATCTAAAGTTCAAGTTGAACTTGATATCAGTCTCTTGTATAAGAGAAAGTCTACTGACAAGGACTCCCGCGCGTCAACACCGGATTCGCAGGTGTCCGGACGTCCAGGGTCTCCAGGCAACGCAGATCCACGCGCTCCATGAACGTCTGCACGGCCAGCACCTTGGCAGCCATCTGCCTGGCGTCTCCCAGCAGCACGCGACCTGATCCACGCAGGTCGAGTACATAACCCTCGGGTCCCGCTTCGATCGCCCGGATCTCGGAACGGACCGGCTCGTAGAGCTCACCCGCGATGCTCACCGCTGCGCGTTGTTCAAGCGTCAGCCAATCCCCTGGCGCGGCATGGGCCACGTTCAATCCCAGGATTGGCACAGCGGCATCGGGAATCGTCTCCCCGACCGAGAGGACCCGGCCGCTCTCCTCCACCACAGCCCAGGCGCCGGGTATCGCCAGTGCCGCCGCCGCCGAGCGCTCCGTGATCGTGAAGCTCACCACCCCATCCCAGGAACGTGTCGAGTACACGTCCTTGACCCACGGAAGACGGGCGATCCGGGTCCGTGCGGCGGCGAGATCGAGGCCCACCAGTGGCTGACCGGTCCGGATCCCCGCCGTTGAGATGAGCTCGGCGGGATCCGTCCTGTCGGCACCCTGCACCTCCAACCGGTCGACGTCGAGCAGTTCGCTCCTGGTCGCGAGGTACCCGGACAGCAGTGTCATGGCGATCGCCAGGGCCAGCCACAGGACCCGCCGCCTGCGTGTCTCCCGCGCTTGGGACGCCGCATCCACAGCGGCGCGTCGCTGTGCGATGCGCGGGTGAGCGAGGCCGGGTGCGTGCACTGTCATGATTGGCTCCCAAAGGGTCCGTCGAAGCCCACGAAATGGGTCTCGGGTCGGAGTCGGATACCGCTGTCTGCCTCGACGCGCCGCGCCACTTCCTCCATGAGCGCCATCACATCCTCTGCCGAGCCTCCGGGATCGGCCTGGATGAAGTTGGCGTGCAGGCCGGACACCGCCGCAGAGCCGACTCGCAGGCCCTTGCAACCGGCCGCCTCCACGAGCCGCCCCGCCGAGTCGCCGGGCGGATTGGTGAAGACCGAGCCCGTGTTCGCTCCGCCGGGCTGGTGGCGGCGCCGCCAGGCCACGACCTGCCGGATGAGTTGCTCCTCATGCTCGCGGTCGCTGCGCCACAGAGATAACTCAACCTCAACTACAACGTGATGGCGCCGGAGAGCGGATTCCCGGTAACCGAGGGCCAGGTCCTCGAGTCCTGCCTGCCACTCCCGCCCGCTTGCAAGGTCCACGATTTCAGCGCGCTCCAGTACCTCACTCATGTCCGAGCCGTGTCCACCGGCGTTCATGCGCACTGCCCCGCCCACGCTCCCTGGAACGCCGACGGCCCAACCGAATCCACCCAACCCTGCGACCGCGCATTGACGCGCCACGACGGGCAGAGGAGTTGCACCACCTGCCACCACCGTCGCCCCCTCGATGCGTGTCGTGGCGAAGGCGGTGCCGAGCCGGAGTGCCACACCGTCGAATCCGGCATCGGCCACGAGAAGATTCGACCCGAGCCCGATCGCCAGGACCGCCCAACCCTCCTCTGCGACGGTACCTGCCAGCCGCCGGAGGTCTTCGAGGGACCCCACCTCGATCAGAAGGCTCGCGGCACCCCCGACCCGGTAGGTGCTCAGCGCACCGAGTGGTGCTTCCAGCACGACCCGACTCTCGACGAGCTGTGCCGTGAGCAACGCCGCGACTCGGGACCAGTCCGTCGTGCCACTGATCGGACGGTCTGCGGTCATCATCCGACTGCACCGATCAATTCGTCCGGCAGAGTGGTGAGGTCACCCGCGTTGAGGGTCAGGCAAAGATCTCCCGGGCGGAGTTCATGCACCAGATACCGCTGCAGGTCGCGCCGGTGGGGGAACCACGCCACCCGCTTGAACGGTTCGGTCTCGAGCAGCGCGTCGACGAGCAGTTTCCCGCTGACGCCGGGACGAGGTGTCTCGCCGGCGGGGTAGACGTCGGTGAACACCACCAGGTCCGCTTCCGCGAACGCCGGAGCGAAGTCCCGCCAAAGAGCCGCCGTACGGGTGTAGCGATGCGGCTGGTAGACGCACACGATCCGCCGCCATCCCCCGGCACGGGCGGTCGCCAGTGCGGCGGCCACCTCTCCCGGCAGGTGTGCGTAGTCATCGACGAAGGTGACACCGGCGGCACTCCCCCTGAACTCATACCTCCGGGAGACTCCTCCGTAGTGCGCGAGGATCCCGGCACTGCAGGCCGGCGGAACACCGAGTTGCTCCGCGCACGCCATCGCCGCGGCCGCGTTTCGGGCATTGTGAAGTCCCGGCACCGGTAATTGCACGCGCGCGCGATCAGCACCGCGGCTGTCGAGAGTGAACTCGACGCCGGTCCGGGCGGTCGTCAGATCGACCAGCCGGTGGTCCGCGCCGGGGGCGGTCCCATAGGTCACCGTTCTCCCCTGCCTCGCCGCGAACCGTCTGCCCCACGGGTCGTCCGCGCAAACCAGCCGGAACCCTTCAACTCTTCCCAGGAATTGCTCGAAGGCCCGGTCCAGGCCTTCGACGTCGCCGTACCGCTCGAGGTGATCGGGCTCGACGCTGGTCACCACCGCTGCTTCCGGGTTGAGTTGGAGGAAGGTGGCGTCGCTCTCGTCGGCCTCGGCGACGAGCCATTCCCCGGTGCCCCACACCGCCCCGCTGCCGATCTCGTTGACATCGCCACCGACGATGAACGAGGGGCGGAGACCGGCCTCGTCAAGAATCAGCGCCAGCATCGAGGATGTCGTCGTCTTGCCGTGCGTGCCAGCCACGGCGAGCGTTCGCCGCAACCGGCAGACCGCGGCCAGGATGTCGGCGCGGGAACAGACCGGGATGCCGGCACGCCGCGCCGCGGCGATCTCCACGTTGCCATCCCCGACCGCGCTCGATCGCGCCACGAGATCGGGCCGCCTGCCCGCCGGCACCTCGGCACCGGTGCTGGCAGGTTCGAGCACGTGTTCGACCCGGTGGCCCACGACCACGCCGAGACCGCGAGCCCGGAGCCGCTCGAAGGCGATCGACGCCTTCAGGTCCGAGCCCGTCACCAGATGCCCGGCGTCGGCAAGCACCGTGGCGATGGCGCTCATCCCGGCGCCGCCCACACCCACCACATGAACGTGGTGCACCGCGTCGAGAGAGACGCTCATGAGCCCGAGCCCTCACCGGCCGCCGCAATCATGAGCTCCGCCACCCGTCCGGCGGCTCCGGGCGCGCCGAGTCCTGCTGCAGCGGCCTGCATTCGCTGCAACCGCGGGGGGTCAGCGAGAAGGTCGGTGATCGTGGTCGCCAGGTGCGGACCATCCAACTCGGACTCGGGAATCACCACAGCCGCACCAGCGGCTACCAGGGCGGCCGCGTTGGCGACCTGGTGGTCATCGGTGGCACCGGGCATCGGCACCAGCACCGAGGCGCGTCCCGCGGCCGCCAGTTCGGCCAGGGCGCTGCCACCGGCACGGCTCACGACCAGGTCGGCGGCTGCCAGGGCCGCCGGCATGTCGTGCTCGTACGGCAGGCTCTCGTACTCGAGGCCCCGGTTGGCACTTCCCGCCGTCACTGCATCCCCAGAGCCTGCGGCGACGAACCCGACGATGTGGCGCACTGCGATGTCGGCACGGTCGGCCAGCAGCCGGCGCACCGCCCCCACTGTCGCGTTGAGGCGGGCGGCGCCCTGAGAACCGCCGGCGACCAACACCAGACGTCGATCTTCGGCGACACCGAGAGCGGCGCGGGCCCCGGCGCGCCCGGAGCCGGCTACGCCCGCAGGATCGCAATCCGGATGCAACCGGGCAATGGCGGCACGCACCGGTAGCCCGGTCCGCACCGCTCCTGCCAGCGGCGTGTCCGCGAAGGCCACCGCGCACGCCGCGGCCCAGCGGGCGGTCAAGCGGTTGGCGGCTCCCGGGGTGGCGTTGGCCTCGAGCACGACCACGGGGATTCGCCGCAGGCGAGCCGCCACCGCGGCGGCCGCGCTGACGTACCCGCCCTGTGCAAGTACCACGCGGGGCGAGGTACGTCCGAGGATCCGCCAGCACTGCCACACGCCGCGCGCCAGGGCGCAGACGGCACGGAGGTTCGCCGCCGTGAGGCGCCGGCCGAAGCCGCGTGCGCTGATCGCCGTGGCCGTGAATCCGGCCTTGGCCACGACCTCGGCGTCCAAGGGCCTTCCGCTGACGACGAAGTGAATCCTGTGGCGTCGTGTATCTCCGGTGGCTCCAAATTCGTCGGCCACCGCCAGCCCTGGATAGATGTGTCCCCCGGTCCCACCTCCCGCGATGACCGCCCAGGTATCGCCGCACGGCGAGCCCGGATCGCTCGGGCCAATCATGCGGTCCGCCCCTGGCGCGCCACGTTCAGGAGGATCCCGGCTGCCGCCAGATTCACGATCAGGCTCGAGCCTCCGTAGGAGACGAAGGGGAGGGTCACTCCCATGGTGGGGAGCAGGCTCTGCGCCACCGCGATGTTGGTGAAGGCCTGCAGCACGAACCAGCCGCTGATCCCCGCCGCCAGGAACGCACCGTAGGGATCGGGTGCGTCGCGCACGACGCGGACCCCCAGAACACCCAGGCACAGGAACAAGACAACGACGGCCAGGGCGCCGACGAATCCCAGGTTCTCGGCGATGGTCACGAAGATGAAGTCGGTGTGGGCATAGGGAACGTACGCCAGGTTGGCGCGCGCTCCTCCAGGCCCAACGCCCGTCAATCCCCCCGAGGCGATTCCCACTTGGGCCTGCAGAGCCTGGTAACCGGCGCCGTAGGGGTCCGACCAGGGGTCGAGGTAGGAAGTGAGGCGCTGGCGCCGGTAGCCGGACCCGAGCGCGAACAGGAAAGCCGTACCGGTCCCCAGCGCCACGAGCCCCGCCACGTGCCGGACCGGCAACCCTGCCACGAACAACATCACGAGCAGGATGCCGCCGAGCAGCAGGACGGTGCCGAGGCTGGGCTGGGCCAGGATCAGCGCCGCAACCGCGCCGAACACCATCAGCAGGGGCAGGAGGGTCTCGCGGATCATCCACACACGGTCCAGCCGTCGGGACAGCAGCGACGCGGCAAACAGAACCAGAGCCAGCTTCGCCGCCTCCGAGGGCTGGATCACCAAGCCTCCGACTCGGATCCATCGCGCCGAACCGTTGCCGACCAGCACCAGCGGCGACGGCACCAGCAGGCAGGAGAGCGCGACGAGCGTCAGCAAGACCGCACCGGTGGTCAGAAGCGGCGCCCGCCAGCGGTGGTAGTCCACCCGGAGCGTCACGATGCCGGCGGCCAGGCCGAATGACAGCCAGAGAGCGTGTCGCTTGGCGTGGAAGAACGGATCGCCGGTGGTCTCGATCGACGTGACGGTCGCCGAAAGGAGCACCATCACGAGCCCCAGGAGACTCAAGAGCGCCAGAACCACGGCGAGGGCCGCGAACGTGCGGGTGTTGCGCCCCACCGGCGGACTCCGCAGCCCGCTCGCACGCTGCGGGCGCGCGGTCGTTGCAGAGGTCATCGCGGCTCTCCCATGCCGACGGTGGTCCGTACCAGAGCGGCAAAGTGCTCACCGCGGTGACGGTACGAGTCATACCAGTCGAAGGATGTGCAGCCTGGCGAAAGCACGATCGCCTCCCCCGGGAGCGCCAACTCGCCTGCGGTGAGCACAGCCCTTTCCATGTCCGTCGCCCGGTGCACCGGACGCGAGCCCCCGAAAGCACTGCAGACCTCACCGGCCGCCTCGCCAATGGCCACGACGGCTCGCACCGAGGCCGCGCCTGCGAGCCGCTGAAGGTCGAGGCCCTTGTTGCGGCCGCCGGCGATGAGCACCACCGACTTGAAGGCTCCGGTGGCAGCGAGCACCGCGTCGGGAGTCGTCGCCTTCGAGTCGTCGTACCAGAGATTCGTATCGGTCCGGGCCACCAGTTCCAGCCGGTGCGGGAGCCCGCGGAACGACTCGAGGGCGGCGCGCACATCCCCGGCGGGGGCACCGGCGGCCACGGCGCAGGCGGCGACGGCCTCGGCGTTGCGCAGGTCATGGGGGAACCGCCTCGGCAACCGCGCGATCTCGACGATCGGCTCACCGCAGAGCACGAGCGACCCGCCGGCCGCGGTCGCATCGCTGGCCGGCGTGCCGAAGGTGAGCTGGCTGCCCACCGGCCGCCGGGCCGCCACCACCGGGTCACCGTCGTTGAGGATCGCCACGTCATCGGCTCCCAGGTGGCGCCAGATCGCGGCCTTGGCCTCCTCGTAGGCCTTCACGGAGGCGTGCACGTCCAGATGGTCCGGCGAGAAGTTGAGCCAGGCCGCAACGCGTGGGCGGAACTCCCGGCTCCGACCCAGGCGGAACGATGACGCCTCGGCCACGAAGACCGCCGGGTCGGGGTCGTCGATGGCGCTCACGAGCGGCAGGTCGTTGTTGCCGGCGGCAACGGCCCCGGTGCTCGGACCCAGCGCCTCGGCCACCAGGGTCGTGACCGTCGTCTTCCCGTTCGTCCCGGTGACGGCCACGACCGGACGATCGTCCCAGGCGGCCGCCAGATCGAACTCGCTGAGTATCACGATGCCCGCGCTGCGCGCGGCACGCATCGCCCGGTGACCGTCCGCCAGCCCCGGGGTGGGCAGGAAGGCGCCGCAGCGACTCAGCAGGACCGCCAGATCCTCATCCGACGGTGGCGGCTCCAGCACCCCACCCGCCTCGGCCACCGCCTGTTGCACATCTGAGGCCGGCGCGTCGTCGACGGCGATGAACTCGCAGCCGCGCCGACCCAGCGCTGTCGCCACGGCTCGGTTCGTGGCACCCACGCCCCAGAGCAGGAACAGTCCATCGGTGGGGGTGATCACGATGACCCCTCGGCCGCGGATCTCGACTCGAGCAGCGGGAAATAGTCGGCGTAGAACAGACCCAGAGCCACCGCGGTGGCGAAACCGGCGAGCAGCCAGAACCGGACGATGACCCACGTCTCGTGCCAGCCGCGCTCCTCGAAGTGATGGTGCAGCGGCGCCATCGCGAACAGGCGCCGCCCTCCCATCGACTTGAACACCCCGATCTGCAGGATCACCGAGAGGCACTCCATCACGAACAGGGCGGCCATGATCGGCAGCAGCAGGTGGGTGTTGGTCGTGAGCGCCAGGCAGGCCAGAGCGGTCCCGATGGCCAGCGATCCGGCGTCGCCCATGATGATCTGCGCCGGTGCCGCGTTCCACCACAGGAACCCGACACAGCCACCCAGCATCGCCGCCCCGACGACTGCCAGGTCCAGGGCATGGGGCAGGTCGTACAGGTCCGCGTGCCGGAACGCCCAGTACCCGATGATGGTGAAGGCGGCGAAGTTGAAGATGCTCGATCCCGCTGCCAACCCGTCCAAGCCGTCGGTGAAGTTGACCGCGTTGGACGCTCCCACGATGATCAGCACCGCCCAGAGGCTCCAGCCCACCGGGCCCATGTCCCAGCCGATGCCGCCCGAGCGAGTGAACGACAGCTCGGTGCTGACGTCGGTCGCCAGGACGGTCAACGAGGCGAATCCACCGCCCACGGCACACAGCCCCAGCATCTTGGCCCGCTTGCTGAGTCCCAGGCTGTGGGCACGAGACACCTTCAGCCAGTCATCCACCGCTCCCACGGCGGTCGCCCCCAGGATCGCCAGCATCACGAGCAGCCCTGTGCGGGTGAAGATGCCCCCGTGGATGAAGTCGCTTCCGGCGTAGCCGGCGCAGGCGCCCCCGACGATGGCCAGACCACCCATCGTCGGGGTTCCCTGCTTGTGCGCGTGGCTCTCGGGGCCGTCACTGCGGATGGGTTGAGCAAGGTTCCGTGACCGGAAGAACGCGATCAGCAGGCGCGTCCCGGCCAGGGAAGCGACGGTCGCGATAGCAGCGGCGAGCAGGAGCCGGATCACGGTGCCGGCACCTCCGCTGCCGTCCTTAGCAGCTCCCGCACCACCGCGGCATCATCGAAGGGGAGCGACCGCCCGCCGATGATCTGCTGCGTCTCGTGCCCCTTGCCGGCCACGATCACGACATCACCCGGGCTCACGCCCGCCAGCGCGGCCGCGATTGCAAGCCGGCGATCCAATTCCACCTCCGCGGTCCCGGCCCCGAGGCCGGCCATGATCGCCCGGGCGATGCGGGCCGGATCCTCGCCCCGCGGATTGTCAGATGTAATGACGACCCTGTCGGCAAGGCGGGAGGCGATGTCTCCCATCGCCTCCCGCTTGCCTTCATCCCGCTCGCCGCCGCAGCCGAACACCACGGTCAGACGAGATTGCGCGGGCACCAGGTTCCGTCCCGCGCGCAGCAGCTGCTCCAATGCCGCCGGAGAATGAGCGAAATCAACGATTACCACCGCCGGTGACCCGGTCACCACCTCGAACCGGCCACGCAGCGGCGGCATCCGCTGGAGACCTTCTGCGATCTCGGCCGATCCGACACCGAGGGAGTCGGCCACGGTGGCCGCCACCACCGCGTTGGCGATGTTGTGCGCGCCTCCAAGGGGCAGCACGATCTCGAGCCGGCGCCAGCGGATTCGGCTGTAGTCCGCGGCCGAATCCAGCACCTCGGCGTCGGCTCGCGAGCAGCGCCGCACCTCGCCGGCAACCTCACCGGCCAGGCGCCGACCCCAATGATCGTCGGTGCAGACGACTGAGACGGCGCTTCTCGCGTCCTCGAACAGAGTGCGTTTCGCTCGGTAGTAGTCCTCCATGTCCCGGTGGTAGTCGAGGTGCTCCGCAGAGAGGTTCGTAAAGGCCGCAGCGGCGAATCGCAGCCCTTCGACGCGCTTCTGGGAGAGTCCGTGCGAACTGACCTCCAGCGCGGCGACGCGTGCGCCGGCTGCCCGCGCCGCCCCGAGCCGGCAAGCCAATTCGGTGGCCCTGGGGGTGGTGAGAGGCCCACTCAGGGTGCCGATCGCGACGCAGTGCCGGTCGGCCGCCTCCAGGATGCTGCTCAGCAGGTGGGTGACGGTGGTCTTGCCGTTGGTGCCCGTCACGCCGGCGAGTTCCAGGTGCTCCTGGGGCGATCCCGCCGCGGCCAGCGCCAGGGGACCGACCGCGGCTCGCGCCTCGGGCACCACCAGTTGCGCCACCGCCACGGGAAGAGGACGCTCGACCACCAATGCCGCTGCGCCCGCCGCTACCGCCTGTTCGGCGAAGTCGTGGCCGTCGACGGATCGCCCCGGGACGCAGCAGAAGAGGGCCCCTGGCTGTACCTCGCGGGAGTCCTCGCAGACCGCGCTGATCGCGGGGTCCTCCGATCCGGGGCCGGCCGGGAGGTGCAGCCGGCCGCCGACCCCGCTGCGCCGCCGCAACGACCGGAGGGTCACCGGCTCACCCACGAGGATCTCCCCCCGTAACCGCCGCCAGGATCAGTTCATTCCCGCCGGCGGCCGGCGGCGGAATTTTGAGACGGCGGACGGCGATCTGGGCCAACTCGGCGAATGCGGGCGCGGCCGCGCTCCCGCCGAAGATGGTGGCCGTGGGCTCGTCGATCACGACGATCAGGGAGAGTTCGGGATCCGATGCCGGGAGGAAGCCCACGAACGTGGCGACATAGCTGTAGTTCCCGGCCGCGTCGGCGTAACCGCCGCCGGGGCGCGGCTTGCGGGCGGTGCCGGTCTTCCCCGCAACCTCGTAACCCTCGACCGCGGCCCGCCGGCCGGTCCCGCTCTCCACGACCTCGCCCAGGATCCGGCGCATGTGAATCGCCGCCGTGCTGGAGACGACTCGCCGCGGTTCGATAACGGGATCCGGGCTCGTGACGGCGCCCTCGGGGCCGGTCACGTCCGCCACGATCCGCGCCGGGACGTAGACACCGTCGTTGGCGATGGTGTTGAAGGCCTGGAGGAGTTGCAGCGCCGTCAGTGAGACACCCTGGCCGATCGAGATGGTCGCCAGCGAGGTTCCCGACCAGTTCGTCACGGTCGGCAGGAGCCCCGCGGACTCCCCGTACAGCCCGAGCCCGCTGCGGGCTCCGAGCCCGAAGCGGCGCAGGTAGTTGTCGAGTCCCGTCGCACCGAGTCGCTCGCCCCAAAGGATCGTCCCGATGTTCGACGACTCCACGACGATGTCCCGAACCGAGTAGTCGAGGACCGGGTGCGGCGTGTAGTCCGTGAATTCCGAATCGTGCACCACCAGGCGGTCGGGGACCGCGCTGGTCGTGGCCGGAGTGGCCAGCCCGGCGTCCAGCACGGCGGAGAAGGTGAGACCCTTGATCGCCGATCCGGGCTCGAACGCCCAGGTGACGGCTTTGTTCTCAGCACCCGTGACCACCTCCCCGGACTCGTCGCGGGTTGCGGTGGACATGGCCAGGATCTCGCCGGTTGCCGGGCGGGCGAGAATGATCACCCCGCCGGCCGCGTCGGTCTCGCGCACCTGGTCCGCCAGGATCCGGGCAGCCTCGAACTGCAACAACCCGTCGACGGTGAGCCGCAGGTCGGCGCCGTCGACGGCGAGGACCGACTCGCTGACGCCCCCGGGAACGCTGCGGCCTCCCGGATACATCTCGCGGACCTCCGAACCGTCCCTGGCGGCCAGTACGTCGTCGTGAAGCAGTTCGATGCCGGAGATGCCCTTGTGGTCGGTGCTCACTGAGCCAACGATCTCCACGGCGAAGTCGCCCAGCGGGTACTCGCGACGGAGTTCGGGCACTGTGCCGACGCCTGCCAGATCCAGTTCCCGCACCGCCGTGGCCTGTTCGGGAGACACCTGGTGTTGCAGGTAGACGAACCGGCCCGGCACCGACATCTTCTGGGCGAGGGGCTCTGCCTCGGCACCGAGAATCGGGGCCAGCGCGCTTGCCACGGCGAACGGGTTGTCGATCATCAAGGGATCCGCGTAGACCGCCGACCACTCCACCGACGTCGCCAGCGGCTCCCCCGAACGGTCCAGGATGTCTCCTCGCACGCCCATCACGGCGCTCTCCTGAAGGCGATGATCCCTGGCCCACTCCAGGATTCGCTCGTCCTCGCGGAACTGGAGCTCGAAGGTCCTGGAGACGAGCGTGCCGGCCATCGCCAGCATCGCCAGCACGAGGACGGCCCGCCGGCCACCGGAGCGGTAACCCCGCGGCCCGGCGCCGCCCACGCCTCCTGCGACGTGTGACCGGCCACGAGTGGTCCTGCTCACGGGGCCGGAGGGGTGGCCGGGTCCAGGAAGTTGACCGTCGCCGGCGGCACCATTCCGAGTCGGTCGCGAGCCTCGGTGGCCAAGCGTGCCGGTGAGAGCAGTTCGGCGCGCCGGAGGCGCAGCTCACGGTCCAGGCTGACCGCGTCGTCGATCTGCCGGTCCAGTTGATCTATGCGCCCCTGAGCCTGCGTGACCACGGCCTGGAGGACACCGATCGCGAACAAGCCGCTGAGCAGAACGACCACCACGCGCAGGACGATGCGGCGAAGGTGGTTCGACTTAGGCCGCTCGCTTCCCACGACCCGGAGCCGCGATTGTGCCTCGACCTGCGGGGTCGGCGCCTCGGGGGTTCGCAACGGTCTGCTCATGCCGCGACCGCCGGGAGCTTTTCGAAGGAGCGCAGCCGGGCGCTGGCGGCGCGAGGGTTGCGGCGGGTCTCCGCCGCGCCGGGCCGGGCCGCGCCGCGGGACAGCAGCCGGACGCTGCCGACGGCGCCACAGACGCAGGGAAGCCGAGGCGGGCAGCTACAGCCACCTGAGGCGGCCACCGCCAGGGTGTCCTTCACGAGGCGGTCCTCCCCGGAGTGGTAGCTGAGCACCACTCCCCTGCCGCGAGGCACCAGATGATCGATAGCCTGCGTGAGAGCCGGGGCGATCTGGGTAAGTTCCTCATTGACCGCGATCCGCAGCGCCTGGAAGCTGCGCTTCGCCGGATGCCCGCCGCGACGGCGGTGGCGGGCCGGGATGGCGGCGCGCACGACCTCGGCCAACTCGACGGTGTCGCGCAGGGGGCGGTGAGACACGATGGCCCGGGCGATCCGGTGAGCACTGGGTTCGTCCCCGTACTCCCTCAGCAGACTCCTCAGGCGCTCGGCCGGCCACTCATTGACGATCTGCGCGGCAGAGAGTTCCGCTCCAGGATCCATGCGCATGTCGATCGGACCGGCGGCCCGGTAGCTGAACCCCCGATCGGGGGTATCGAGTTGCATCGAACTGACCCCGAGATCGAAGACCACCCCCGAGAGGGCGCCGATCCCCAACTCGGCGAGCGTCGCGCCCAGGTCGGCAAACCTGCACCGGTGCAGCCGGACCCGGCCCGGGAGACGCCGGGCGGCAGTGGCCAGCGCCGAGGGGTCCCGATCCAGCCCGACGAAACTCAGATCGGGGCGGTGCGCCAGCATGGCCGCGGTGTGACCGCCGGCTCCGACCGTGGCATCGAGCAGAACCCCCGCCGGGATCGGCTTCAGGACCTCGGTGACCTCACGGACCATGACGGGGTTGTGCCCTCCGTTGCGGAGGTCCTCATCGATGCTCATGGTGCCGTCGCACCTGCGGTCCGCCGCTCAGCAATCCCCCGGCTGCCAGGACCTCGCGGCGATTCGTTCCGTCGCAAGGAAGGTGGCAAGTGGGCGGAGTAGGGGTTGCTGTCCTCCTGCCAGCCGGGGGATTGCTGAGCGGCGAACGAGCACGTACAGGTCGTTCACAGCCAACTGCTCTCGGACCAGGTGCCCAGGCCCGTCTCGTCGGTGTAGGCGTCGGCACCACCGACGGTCTCCAACCAGATCTCGCGATTCCAGAGTTCGATCCGCTCCCCGACACCGGCGACGAAGACCCGGGCGTCGTCGCCGGCGGCATCGACCTGCAGCACCTCGCGCAGCGGCTCGGGCACCACGATGCGCCCCTGGGAGTCGGGCCGGACGGGATAGCCATTGCCGGAGAACCAGCGGAGCAGGTTCTGCCCCGCGCCGCGGGAGCGAACCTCCTCCTCGAGCCGGCGGTACGCGGCATCGAAACTCGTCTGCCGCCACAGACCCAAACAGGGGCTGCCGGGAACGCGACCCAGGACGCATCGATCCTCTGCGTCGACTCCCCCTCGAAACTCCGGCGGGAGCGAGACGCGCCACTTCCCGTCGATGCAGCGCTCATGATTCCCGGAGAATGTTCTGTCCATGGCGTGTGGATTCTCACGAACTCGGCACCGCGGGTTGGGCACGGCGCGGGTGTTCTCTTCGGACTGCAGTATAGGGATTGCTCCCCGCTGTTCACCACAATAGACCACTCTGCCCCACTCAGCAAGGAAAGCAACCCACTGGGGGGTACCTGGACGACCACGCTGCGCTCCCGGGACCGGTGGCCGGGAGAGTCGGAGCGAGAGACGCGCTAGCGACCCGCGTCTACCTGGTCAAGCTCCTCGACCAGAGCGCCCAAGACCAGTCGCTCGGGGAGGTCGAGCCCCAGCGCGCAGGCCGCGAGATCGCGTCTCAACGCCCCACGCTGCTCCGCCGGCAGCACGAGCACGTCGGCGAGACCGTCGGGATCCCAGCGTCGCAGCAGGCCGCACTGGAAGCGCGCCCCCGCACTGCTGCGCCGCTGGGACAGGCCGACCACCTTCCGTCCCGACACGAACACCTCGCCGGGGCCGCTCCCGGCGAAGCAGACGAGCGACCCCCAGGCGCCGGGCTCGAAGCGGTCCCGGTAGACCTCCGCGCTGATCCCGCAGCGGCCCAGGACGCTCCGCCAGAGTTCCCCGAGCCAGAGGAAGGCCCGTCCCACATCGGGATGCCAGAGCGGGTCGTCCCTCGGCACCCAAACGTCGACCCACAGCAGGTCGGCCGGCGAGACGAGGACCACTCCCCCGCCCGAGCGGCGGCGCACGATCGCAAGCCCATGACGGCGCGCGGCCGCCGCATCGACCACGACGGCGCGCTGCCCGCTGCCGACAACGACAGCGCCCCCACCGGGCCGCATGATCCAGACCTCCCGGCGCGGGCGGGCCCCGGCTGCGATCCCGTGCAGGGCGCGCACCGATCCGGCGCGCTCGATGATGCTCCAGGATGCAGGCGAGGGGCCCGGTGCAGCGGCCTCGCCGCGCCTCACGCCGACAGGGCTCGGTCGTCGCGTAGGTAGGCGCTCCACTGGTCGGGGACCTCGCCGGCGCTGAGGCGGATGAGCGTGGTCCACGTCGGCGGCTGTGGCGTCCGTCGCAGCCGCATGCCGATCTCGCTCGGGAGACGGTCGCGCTTGGCGGTGTTGCAACGCCTGCAGGCCGCCACCACGTTGTCCCAGGTGTGCCCGCCACCGCGGCTGCGGGGACGGACGTGGTCGATGCTGTCGGCCCGATGACCGCAGTACTGGCAGCTGTGATCGTCCCGCGCCAGCACGCCGCGGCGGCTCAACGAGCCGCGCCGCAGGTACGGCACCCGCACGTAGTACTGCAGTCGAACCACCGACGGAATCTGGACGCTCAGATTCTCCGATCGCAGCACGGTGCCACTGAGGTGCACCGCGTCGGCCTTCCCGTCAAGCACCAGCACGGCGGCGCGACGACCCGGTACCACGCTCAGCGGTTCGTTCGTGGCGTTGAGCACCAGGGCCTGGGTCATGGACCCACAAGCTAGCCCCATGGCACGCAATGCCTCACGACTTCCGGACGCACACCCGCCTGAAGGATCGTGCCCATCGCAACCAGGCCACGATGTCGGCTGTCGCGGGCCGCCGCTGGGGATCGCCGTAGGCGGTCACGGAGCGAAACGCCCGGTACGGCCCCGAGGCGGCAGCCGGGACCTGGCGCAGCGCCTCCGGCCAGAGCCACGGGCGGCGGAGGATCGCCCAACCCGCCGCAAGAAACAGATCGCTGGACCGGCGTCGCTGGAGAATGCGACTTGTCGGGCCCACCACCGGCGTACCCTAATGGGGCGCGGGAGCGCCCGTTGGGTTCGGCCCGGAACACCATCGGGACCCGTGCGGAACCGCAGCCGAGTACACACCGGATCTGCCAGAGTGAGCAACGCCAACCCCGAGCCAACATCCGCCGCTCCGGCCCAGGGCGGTTTCGCGACGACCTTCGAGGCCATTGCAGCCAACGTCGAGCGCGTCATCAAGGGCAAGCGCCGCCTCGTCAGGCTCCTGCTGCTCTGCCTGTTCGCCGAGGGGCACGTGCTCCTGCGCGACCCCCCGGGTGCCGGCAAGACCATGCTCGCCAAGACGGTGGCACGCACCCTGGGACTCGAATTCGGCCGCGTGCAGTTCACGCCCGATCTGCTCCCCAGCGACGTCGTTGGAGTGTCGCTGTGGAACCCGGTTCGCAACGCCTTCGAGTTCAGGCAGGGTCCGGTGTTCGCCGGGCTCCTTCTGGCCGACGAGATCAACCGCACGTCGCCCCGCACGCAATCGGCGCTACTCGAGGCAATGGCGGAGCGCCAAGTCACCGTGGACGGCATTACGCACCCCCTTGCCTCGCCCTTCCTGGTGATCGCCACGGAGAACTCCGAGGAGATCGAAGGCACGTTCCCGCTTCCCACCAGCCAGCTCGACCGCTTCCTCATGAGCCTCAGTGCCGGGTTCCCCGATCGTGCCGCGGAGGCGGAGATCCTGGACTCCCAACTCACCGGGGATCCGCTGGAAGGGCTGGCAGCCGTCACCGACACAGCCTCCGTACAGGCGATGATCCAGTCGGTGCGGGCGGTTCACGTGGCTCCGGCCGTACGCGACTACCTCGTGGATCTCGCCTTCAACAGCCGCGCGCACGGCGCCATCGCCGGCGGGATGTCGCCACGCGCCGTACTGGGACTGCAGCGTGTGGCACAGGCCAGGGCCGCCGCCGCCGGACGCAACTTCGTTCTGCCCGACGACGTGAAGGACGTCGCCCGGCCGATCCTGCTCCACCGCATCACCCTGCACCAGAGTGCTCAACTCAACGGGATGACTCCCGCCGCCGTGATCGAGGAGATCCTGACCGACACCCCCAGCCCGCCGGTCAGCGTTCGCTGATCGGACGGCCGTGACGCGGGCCGGCGTACTCGCGCTGCTCTCCGCCCTGGTGCTCGGGGCGGCCGCCCTGCTGTTCGGACTGCCGGAGTTGTTCCTCGTCGCGGCGGTGTGCGGAGGGCTGATCGTCCTGGCCGGCGTGACCGTGTCGCTGCGGCCCCCGCTGCGCGCGGCGTGTGATCCGGGTCGCCGGCGCGTCCCCTGCGGCACTCCGCTGCAAATCCAGATCCGACTCCGCAACGTGGCCAGGCGGCGCGCCGCCGCGGCGGCCGACATCTTTGACGATTCGAGCGATCGTCCGGGACCGGTCCTCCGATTGGGGCGGATGCCCTCGGGAGCGATCGTCGAGGACCACTACCACCTCGCCACGCACAGGCGCGGCTGGCGCGAGACAGGACCTGTCTGGCTCGAGGCGGAGGACGCCTTCGGCTTGGCGCGTCGCCGCCACCGACTTGCCCCGCCGGGTCGTGTGCTGGTGTGGCCCGAGATCGCCGACCTGGCGGCGCTGCCGGACACCGTCGAGCAGGCCACCGAGCGACGCAGGAACGCCCGGCTCGTGGCGGGCACCGCCACCGACTTCCACAGCCTGCGCCGGTTCGAACCCGGCGACGACCCTCACCGGATCCACTGGCCGTCGAGTACCCGCTACCAGGAACTGCTGGTGCGCCGATTCGAGACCGTCCAGCAACCGGAAACCCTCCTCTTCCTGGACACCGGCCAGAATGCCGCGACCCCCGAGACCTTTGAGCGAATGGTCTCCGCCGCCGCCGGCCTGGCCGTGATGGCCAGCGCCGAGTCCGGTTCGGTCCGCTTGTTGACCAGCAGCGGTGCCGAGGTGCGCGCCACCGGCCCACCCACCGGCGTGCTCGATGCGCTGGCCCTCGTGGCTCAGGCCCCCGCCGGCCGAGGTGCCGCGCGGCTGCCCGTCGGCGCGGCACGGATGATCCTGCTGGCGGTCGTCGGCGGCGGTGTCGACCACCCGGATTTGGCGCTGGACCGGCTCGATGGGCGACGGATCATCCTCAGCTTCTGGCAGGACGAACCTCCGGAGGAACACCGAGACGTTCTGGCCGTCGGTCCGCACGAGTCGGTTGTCGAGCGCTGGGACGCGTTCCGCATGGTTCGCGACGGCACTCCAGCCCGATGAGCCGGCTCTCGCGCCGACAGACCTCCTCGGTGGCGGGAGAACTGCTGGCCGCCGCGGTCACCCTGGCCGTCCTGGCAGGAGGTGTCCGCCTTTTCGACGGCAGTTGGTTCGTGGCACCCGTGCTGGGCTCGGCCCTCCTGGCACACCTGCTCGTGGCGCTGCTGCGCCGCGCCGGTCGCGGCGTGGCCCTCAGCGCGCTCATCTCGCTGCTGGGAGTCGCGGGACTGCAACTGTGGGTGCACTACCCGCATACGACCACCTACGGCCTCCCCCGGTTGGCCACCGCCGAAGCGTTCGCAAGGGACCTCGGCGACACCTGGCAGCTGCTGCGGTCCTCCCAGGTACCGCTCGGCGAGGACACCGGCCTGATCGTCGTCGCCGCCGCCGTGGCCTGGTTGCTCGCCGTCCTCAGTGACTGGGCGGCCTTCCGGGTCGGAGCCAGAGGTGAAGCGCTGGCCCCCGCGGTGATTCTCCTGGCCCTGGTGGCGATCTTCGGAACATCCGGCGGCAGGATTCTCTACCCGACCCTCAGCGTGGCCTGTGCGGTGGCGTTCGCCCTCGCTCACGCCACCGCACGCTCGGCAGCCCGACCGGGCCTCGGCACCGGCAAACGCCACCGGCTCCACCTGCCCCGAGGGCTCGTGACGGGCGCTCTGGCGGTCGGCGCCGGCGCACTGGTCACCTCCGCGTTGCTGCCTTCGCTGACCGACGGGCCGCTGAGGACGCTGCTGGACCCGTCGGCACCCTCGCCGGCGGACACCCGGAAAGTCGTCCTCAGCCCGCTCGTCGCCGTGCCCGGCCAGTTGCTGCAGAATCCGGACCTGGAGCTCTTCACCGTGCGGAGCTCCGAACGGTCCTACTGGCGCCTGACCGCGCTCGGTGACTTCGACGGCAACGTCTGGTCCCTCGACGAGACCACGGGGGCGGCCGGCGGGTCTCTGCCGAGGCTCGCCGCCACAGCGGGTCCGGTGAGCGAGGTCGACCAGAGCTACCGGATCGGCGCGCTGGCCGCCGTCTGGTTGCCGGCGGCCTACCAGCCCGTGGCATTCGACGCAGTGGGCACGCCGTTCGGGGCCAGCTTCGAACCAATCTCCTCAACGCTGCTCGTGGGCTCGGAGCGCGCCGACTCCGACGGTCTCAGCTACACGGTGCGGTCGGCGGTGCCCCGCTTCGATCGAGCCTTCTTGAGATCGCTGCGGAACGTTCGGACCGACGTACCGCCGGGCTTCACGGACCTGCCCGACGACCTGAACCCGGCGCTCGCGGCGCTGGCGGCGGAGATCGCCGCTGATGAGGAGGGGCCATACGATCAGGCGCTGGCGCTGCAGGGCTGGTTCCGAGAGGGCTTCGAGTACGACCTCGATGTGGCCCCGGGCCACTCGGGTGATCGACTCGAGACCTTCCTCTTCAGCGAGCGCCGCGGATACTGCGAGCAGTTCGCCGGGGCCTTCGCCACGCTGGCCAGAACCCTCGGGCTGCCGACACGGGTTGCGGTGGGATTCACTCCGGGTGTGGCCGTCGAAACCGACGCGGCCGGCTTCACTCTCTACAGCGTGCGCGGGCAGCAGGCCCATGCCTGGCCGGAGGTCTACATCAGCGGCGCCGGCTGGGTGGCCTTCGAACCCACCCCGGGGCGTGGCGCACCGGGGGCCGAGGCTTACACGCTCGTCCCCGAACAGCAGGACGCTCCGCCGGAATCCCCGGCCCCGCCGGTTACCGAACCTCCATCCAACGGCTCCGGGCCGCTCGCCGCCTCGCCGGCGCCCGCCCCCCCGGCCGACTCGACCGGCACCGACGTCGCCGATGAACCCAAGGGCGCCAGCGCGACGCGGATCGCCTCCTATGCCGGGATCGCCGTGGCTGCCGTTGCCGCCGCAGGCGTTCTCTACGCGGCGAGCACCGCCGGCCTCCGCTCCTTCCAGCGCCGCAGCCGGCGCCGCTGGGCGGTGTCCGACGCCGGACGCCGCACGGTGGTGGCCTGGGAGGAGATCCTCGACCTGCTGCGCCCGCGCCGCATCAGACCGCACGCTTCCGAGACACCTCTCGAGGTGGCGCAGCGAGCCGCGCTGGTGCTCGAGGTTGCACCCGAGCCGTGGCGCCGGCTCGCCTTCTGCGTCTCGGTGGCGGCGTTCGCCGGCGGTCCCATGCCCGCCGAGCTGGACCGGCAGGCCACCACGGCGGCCTCGGCGATCACCTCGAGCCTGCGGGAGTCCCGATCGCCGTTGCACAGCCTGCGGGGAATCGTCGACCCCCGACCGTGGGGGTTGCTGCTGCGCGCCGCGCGCCGAGAGCGGAGAACCGCCTGAGCTTTCGCTCGCCGGCGAGAACCCCAGCGAGCCGCGTGGCCGGTGTCAGTCGCCTCGCTGGTCGCGGTTGAAGCGGTCTCGCATTCGCTGGCCGGGCGTGCCGCTGTCGTCGCGCCAAGCGCCGCTGAGGGGATTGCGCGAGATCTGCTGCAGGCCGGCCTTGCCCACCAGGCGGGCATTCCGCTCGAAGAACATCGCGGAGGCCAGCATTATGAGGAAGCCCACGAACGACAGCCAGAACGACGTCGACAACGTGAAGATCATGAAGACGATCCCGGCGATGAATCCCAGCACCGACCGCCGCAGATTCCGGAACCCGTGCCGGAACACCGTCGTGGAGCGAACCTCCTCGGCGAGTTCGGGATCGGTTTCGTAGAGGTTCGCCTCGATCTCGCTGAGAATCCGTTGCTCGTCCTCCGACAGCGCCACAGGCCTCGCTCCCTTCAAGCTCGACGGCGGTTCTGCAGGCCGATCGACGTCCGGCCGATGACCCCAAGTCTCGCACACGCGGCACGCCACCACAACGCACTGCTGCTCACCGAGTGTGCTGCGTCCCTTCACGCGGTGCCGCGGGGCGCGCTGGCCGGGGTTATGACCTGCGAGCCGAATCGGTCCCGCAACTCATCGAGCGCCTCATCAAGCGCCGAGGCCGGCGCCCCTGCGGCTTCGTCCAGCGTGAGCTGCTCCCCTCCGCCGACCGAGAGCGAGGCGGCAGCCAGCCCCAGGAGTCGCACTCCGGCGTCGACCTCCAGGGAATCCAGCAGGGACCGCGCCGCCCGGGCGATGTGGGGCGCGTGCGCGGTGGCCCGCGGCAAGGTCCGCGACCTCGTCAGTGTCCGGAAGTCGCCAAAGCGCAGCTTCAGGACGACGGTGCCGGTGGTGCAGCCGGCCTCCCGCAGGCGGGACCCCAGCGCGTCGGCCTGACGCACGACCTCCACGCGCAGTCTGGCCCGATCCGAGATGTCATGCGGGAAGGTCACCTCGGTACTGAGCGACTTCGGTGCCCGCGAGGCGACGACGGGGCGGGGATCATGCGCGCCCGCCAGCTCCGCGAGCCGATGCCCTTGCGCCCTGCCGAAGGCGGCCACGAGCGTGTCCACCGGCAGTCCGGCCAACTCGCCCACCGTCCCCACCCCGATCTCGCTCAGCCGGCGCTTGGTGGCGGGGCCCACCCCCGGCAGCGACCGGACCGGAAGCCGGTGCAGGAACGCCGTCGCCTCCCCCGGCTCCACCACGACAACTCCCCGGCCGGGCCGCACCCCGCCGGCCCCCACCCGCGGTTTGGCCGACTCCGACGCCAGCTTCGCCAGCAGCTTGTTCGGCGCAACCCCCACCGAACAGCCGAGGCCCTCGGTCCGTGCCAGGTCGGCCCGGATCTCTTGGGCAATGTCGGCGGGAGTGCCGAAGAGTCTCCTGGCCCCGGTCACGTCCAGGAACGCCTCGTCCAGCGATAACGCCTCCACAAGGGGGGTATAGCTCCCGAACAGGTCCATGATCCTCCGGCTGAGTTCACGGTAGTGGTCGTGATCGGCGGGCAGGAACACACCTCCGGGGCACAACGACCGAGCCCGACGGGTGGGCATTGCCGACTGAACGCCGAACCGGCGGGCCTCGTAGGAGGCCGCGGCCACGACGCCCCGGTCGCCGGTCCCTCCGACGATCACCGGCCGGCCGCTCAGCTCGGGACGCCGCAGCACCTCCGCCGCGGCGAAGAAGGCGTCCATGTCCACGTGCAGCACGTTGGCCGCCCCGAGCTGCGGCATGCTGCCACGCTAGGGGGTCTCCGCACCGGTGCGATGGTGACGGAGGCTCCTAACATGGTCTGGGTGAGTGGCACCCAGGGCAGTGTGACGCCACGCTCGGCCCTGCCGGGACGCCGTGCTCGCGTCGTGGCAACCCTTGCGATCCTCCTGGCGGGGGTCTGCGGCGGGCTGATCGGTTACGCCCTCGTGGACGTGAGTTGCTCCGGGGACTGCGGCTGGCAACTCGGGGTGGGCACCCTCATAGGTGCGGTGGCGAGCGCCTCCGGCGTCGCCACCGTGGCCTCACTCACGCTGCGCGCCATGCACGAGTGGCGAACCACTTCGCGGGCGGGCTCCGGACTCGCTCTGAGACGCGGCCGCCGGCGCTCCCGTTGAGTCCTGGAGACGTCGACCGGGAGGCCCTCCGGCAACTCGCCGTCGACGTGGCCACAGAGGCCGCCGGCGAGGTCGCCCAGCACCACGGCCGGGTCGCCGCGGTTGCCACGAAGTCCTCCCGAACCGACCTCGTGACCGTCGTGGATCGGGCCGCGGAGTCCCTGATCACCTCGCGCCTGGACCAAGCCCGGCCCGACGACGGCGTCGTGGGCGAGGAGGGGGCGTCCAAGCCCGGCGCCTCGGGAATCACCTGGTTCATCGACCCCATCGACGGCACCACCAACTTCGTGTACGGACATCCCGGCTACGCGGTGTCGGTGGCGGCCGTCCAAGCCGGCCGGGCCCTCGCCGGCGCGGTCGCCGATCCCCTGCACGGCGAGGTCTTCTCGGCAACGCAGGGCGGCGGGGCGCTGTGCAATGGCGAACCCCTGTCGGTCAGCGAGACCACCGACCTCCGGTCAGCCCTCGTCGCCACCGGTTTCGGCTACGACGCGGCGGATCGCGTGCACCAGGGCGCCGTAGTGGCCGGCCTGATCGGCCGGGTGCGCGACATCCGCCGGATGGGCTCGGCCGCCCTGGATCTCTGCTCGGTGGCCTGTGCCCGGGTGGACGCGTATTACGAGTACCGGCTCTGCCCCTGGGACCACGCGGCCGGGAGTCTCATCGCCTCCGAGGCCGGAGCGATCACCCGGAGCCCCCTGCTGGCCCCGCCTCGCGCTCCCGGCGCCGACACCGCCGGGTTCGTGCTCGCCGCCGCACCCGGCGTGGCCGTCGCCATCACCGAACTCCTGACCGAGCTTCGAGCCTGGCCACCCGCACAAGCCCCCGACCGCGCCGCCGGGACGCTCTGAACACGACAGCGGCTCGCAAATTGGGGCAGCATGGTAACCATGGCAACGCGCATCCTGACCGTCGAGGACGATGAGCGGATCCGCACCTCCCTGCGGCTGGCTCTCGAGGACGAAGGCTGGGAAGTGGAGGAATCCTCCAACGGCGAAGCGGCCCTGGGCATCTTCCGGCGGCATCCCGCCGACGTGGTGCTCATCGACATCATGCTGCCGGGCGTGGACGGGTTCGAGGTTTGCCGCTCACTTCGGCGGATCAGCAACGTTCCCATCGTCATGGTGACCGCCCGAGAGGACACCCATGACATCGTCGCCGGGTTGGAGGCCGGAGCGGACGACTATCTCACCAAGCCGTTCGCACCCAAGGAACTCTCGGCGCGCATCCGGGCGTTGCTGCGCCGGGCTCGCACCGCCGAGGGCCCGCTCACTAACTTCATCTTCGCCGATCTCGAGGTCTTCGCCGAGGAGGGCATCGTGCGCCGCGGCAGCCAGGACATCGACCTCACGAAGACCGAACTCCGGCTGCTGATCGAGTTGGCCTCCAGCCCCGGGCGGACGCTCAGCCGGGAGGTGCTGCTCGAGCGGATCTGGGGCTACGACTACTTCGGCGACAGCCGTCTCGTGGACGTGCACATCCGGCGTCTCCGGACCAAGATCGAAACAGACCCTGCCAATCCCCGCCACGTCGTGACCGTTCGCGGCGAGGGGTACAAGCTGCAGCCCTGACCACTGTGGCCGCGCGCGTCTCACTGCGGCTGCGCGTCAGCCTCGTGTTCGGTCTCGGAGCCCTCGTGCTCGCCGCGGGTCTGTCACTCATCACCTACGAGCTGACCCGGGACAACCTGCTGACCCGCCGGGAGGAGACCTCGCTCGCCCGCGTCGCCTTCAACGCCACCCAGGTGAGCCGGCTCATCGACGCCGAGACCACCGAGCAACAACTGCGCGACCTGTTGCAGAACCTCTACACACCGCTGGGCGCCCGCCCCGTCATCCGCTTCGGAGACCTCTGGCTCTCGGCGAATCCCGTGGAGTTCAGCGAGCCCCAAATCGACCCGCGCCTCAAGGACACGGTGGCAGGGGGCCGCGCCGCGCAGATGCGCTACGTCGTCGGGGAAACCCCCTTCGCCGTCATCGGCATCCCCTACTTCGACATCGACGCCGCCTACTACGAGGCCGTGCCGCTGGACGACATCGCCGCCATCCTCAGCTCGCTGCTGATCGCGCTCCTCACTGGAAGCGCCATCACGGTGCTCGTCGGCATCGGGATCGGCATCTGGGCGGCACAGCGCGCGGTGCAACCCCTCACCGACATCGGTGAGGCGGCCGAGGCAATCGCGGCCGGCGATCTCAACACACGCCTCGAGGGCGCCGACCCCGACCTGGAGCGGCTCTCACGCTCGTTCAACCAGATGGCCAGCGCCCTGCAGGACCGCATCGAGCGCGACGCCCGTTTTGCCTCGAATGTCAGCCACGAACTGCGCTCGCCGCTGATGACCCTGACCGCCTCCCTGGAGGTGCTCCGCAAGCGCGAGACCGAACTGCCGGTCCGCTCCCAGATGGCTCTCAACCTGCTCAGCGCAGACCTCGAGCACTTCAAGCAGCTCGTCGCCGATTTGCTGGAGATCTCCCGCTACGACGTCGGGGCCGCCGCCCTGGAGCTGGAGGAATTCGAGGTCATCGAGTTCGTCCAGCAGGCTGCGCGCGCCGCCGGTCACGCTCCTCGCGTCACCCGCGATCCCGGCACCGAAGGCCTTGTCCTGCGCGCCGACAGGCGGCGTCTGGCGCAGGTCATGGCGAACCTGCTGGAGAACGCCCACAACCATGCCGGCGGCGCCACAGCCATTCACGTGGCGCGATTCGATTCCTCGGTGGAGATCTACGTGGTCGACGCCGGTCCCGGTGTGGCGCCCGAGGATCGCTCCGTCATCTTCGACCGCTTCTCTCGCGGCAGCCGCTACACCTCGGGCGGGCGCTTCAGCGGCACGGGGCTGGGGCTGGCACTCGTGGTCGAACACGTCCGGCTGCACGGTGGATCGGTCCGCGTGACCGATCGGCCCGACGGCTCCTCCGGTGCCTGCTTCGTGGTCACACTCCCGGTGAACGAGCCGTGAGAACTCCGCGATCCCGACACCCCGCCCTACGGCCGATCGGGGCGCTGGCGACAACCCTCGCATTGCTGGTAGCGGCGGCCTGCGGGGTGCCGCAGGATCCGGCGCCGCGCGTCCTGGACGCCTCGGCGCTCCCCGAGGAACTGGCCATCCCCTCCACGACCACGACCTCCACCGAGGCCCCGGTGCCACGGCAGAGCGTCTACCTCTACTTCGTCGACGGCGAGGTTCTGGGCGAGCCCGTCGAGCGCGAGCTGGCCACACCCGCCGGTCTGGTGGCCGCCTTGGACGCGCTCATCGAGGGCCCGACCGAGGAGGAGGCCACCGCAGGCCTGACATCGGCCATTCCCGCGGAGACGGTCGTCCTCGGCAGCGATCTCACCAACGGAGTGCTGCAGGTGAATCTCGCTGAGGGAACGCTGGAGCAGATCGAGGGAGCGCTCCAGAGCCTGGCGATCGCCCAGCTGGTCTTCACCGCCACCGAACTCCCCGGCGTCGACTGGCTCTGGGTGCTGATCGAGGGCGAGCCCCGCGCCCTGCCCACCGACGAGGGCGATGTGGAAGCGCCGGTCGGGCGGGTGCACTACGCCTCGCTGGGGCCGCCGGGCTCAGCCTGGCGGCCCTAGGACCGGCAGGCCTCCGCCACCTCCCAGAGCCCGTCGGGAATCGGCTTCAACGCCGCCGTGGCCTCGCCGAGGGGCACCAGCGCGATCCTGCCGGCGGTGACCGCCACCATCTGACCGAACGCGCCCGCGTGCGCGGCATCCACCGCCGCCACCCCGAAGGAGGTGCACAGCACGCGGTCGAAGGCCGTCGGTGTGCCACCGCGCTGGGTGTGGCCGAGGACGGTGATCCGGGCTTCCAGGCCGGTGCGTCGCTCGATCTCGGACGCCACGATGGCTCCGATGCCGCCGAGGCGGATGTGCCCATACTCGTCCACGTCGGGCTCGGGCACCGCCAGCGTTCCCGCAACGGGGCGGGCGCCCTCGGCCACCACCACCACTGACGATCGGGCGCCGGTCCGGTGCAGGCTGTGCAGCTCCGCAGCGATCGCGGCGATGTCGAAGGGTCGCTCCGGCACCAGGGTGGCGGCCGCACCGCCGGCGACCCCCGCCCACAGCGCCACATGACCGGCGTGGCGGCCCATCACCTCCACGACCATCACCCGATTGTGCGACTCGGCTGTGGTGTGCAGCCGATCGATGGCGTCGGTGGCGGTCTGCACCGCCGTCTCGAAGCCGAAGGTCAACTGGGTGCCCCCGACGTCGTTGTCGATGGTCTTGGGCACACCCACGAGGGCCACACCGAGGTCGCGGTGCAGCCTGTTCGCAACACTCAGGGTTCCCTCCCCGCCCACGACGATCAGCGCCGCCACGCCACGGCGGGCCAGCACCTCGACCACCCGTTCCGGGCCGTCGTCGGTCATGTACGGCTGGATGCGCGAGGTCCCCAGGATCGTGCCCCCCCGGGACAGGATCCTCGAGGCTCGCTCGGGGGCGACAGGGATCGCCTCGTCTTCGACGACTCCTCGCCAACCGTCCCGGAAGCCCAGAACCTCGTCCCCCCAACGCTTGGCGCCGTGCAGCACAACAGCGCGGATCACGGCGTTCAGCCCCGGACAGTCGCCGCCGCCGGTCAGGATGCCGAGGCGCACAGGAGACTCAGCCGAGGTCGACCAGGGCCTTGCGCAGGTTGCGGACTGCCTGGCCGATGCGCTGCTCGTTCTCGATGAGGGCGAAGCGAACGTACCCTTCGCCCCCAGGTCCGAACCCGCCGCCCGGTGAGGTGGCAACGTTGGCCTCGGTGACGAGGAACGACGCGAAGGCGACCGAATCCATGTGGCGGTAGGCCTCGGGAATCGGCGCCCAGACAAACATCGTCCCCTTCGGCGGATCCACGGGCCAGCCGATGCGCGCCAGACCGTCGCAGAGGCTGTCGCGGCGACTCTGGTAGGTCTCGTTCACCAACTTCGGGTAGTCGGCCGCCTCGTTGAGCGTCACGGTGGCGGCGATCTGGATGGGCTGGAAGGTCCCGTAGTCCAGGTACGACTTGAGCTTGGCCAGCGCGGCCACCACCTCGGCGTTGCCCGCCATGAAGGCCACCCGCCAACCGGCCATCGAGAAGGACTTGGTGAGGGAATAGAACTCCACGGCCACGTCAAGAGCGCCGGTCGCCTGCAGGATGGACGGCGGCCGGTAACCGTCGAAGGCGATGTCGGCGTAAGCGAAGTCGTGCACGACAAGCACATCGTGCTCCCGGGCGAAGTCCACGACGCGCTGCATGAAGTCCAGGTCCACACACGTGGTGGTCGGGTTGTGCGGGAACGACAGGAGGATCACCCGAGGTTTGGGCCAGGAGTACTCCCAGCGCTGGCGGAGCACCTCGTCCAGGTCGTCGCCCACGGCCAGAGGGATGTTGCGGATCTCCGCGCCCGCGAAGAGCGGCGCGAAGAGGTGAATGGGATACGAGGGGGCCGGCACCAGCACGGCGTCACCCGGCTGCAGCAGCACCCACATCAGGTGCGATAGGCCCTCCTTGGCGCCGATGGTGTTGATGACCTGTGTCTCGGGGTCGAGCTCGACGCCGAATCTGCGGAGGTAGAGATCCGACACGGCGCTGCGGAGCTTGGGAATCCCCCGGCTGAGCGAGTAGCGGTGGTTGCGGGGGTTGCGGACCGCCTCGGCCAGCTTCTCCACGGCGATGTCCGGTGACGGGATGTCCGGGTTGCCGAATCCGAGGTCGATGATGTCCTCACCCTGCCGACGGCCCTCCACCTTCAGGCGGTCGATCACCGAGAACACGTACGGCGGGAGATTGGTGATGCGGCGGAAGTCCATCGTCTCGGAGGCTAGCGACCGCGCTCGGGAGGTCCGTGCCACTCCGGGGACCCGAGCCGGTCCAGCGCCAGGTGGGCCGCACCGATGACGCCCGCCCGGTCGCCGTGCCGGGCCTGACGCAACTCAACGGGAGGTCGCCTGCCCTGTTCCAGGAAGACATTCGACAGAGCGCGGCGCACCGGTGCCACGAACACCTCCCCCATTTCGGACAATCCTCCGCCCAGCACGATCACCTGGGGTGAGGTCAGCAGGATCAGGTTGTTCAATCCGAGTGCCACCCAGGAGGCGACCTCGCCGAGCAGCCGTCGCGCGACCGGATCGCCGGTGGTAGCCAACTCCGCGACGTGCTCGCCCCGGAGAGCTTCGCTGCGACCCGCCGCCCGGTCCTTCAGCGCCGGCGCCTGACCGGCTGCCGCCGCCGCCCGGGCTGCTCTCCCGAGCGCATCGCCCGAGGCGAGACGCTCCCAGCAGCCCCGGCGGCCGCACATGCACTCGGGCCCGCCGGGGGCAACGATCATGTGTCCCGCCTCGCCCGCCAAGCCGTGCGCGCCGCGGCGGATCTCGCCGTCGAGGAGCAGCGCCGCCCCGATACCGGTGCCGAAGGTGACGAGCAGGGCGTCGCTGACATCGCACGCCGCGCCGCCCTCCATCTCGCCGCGCAGGGCCGCGGTGGCATCGTTGTCCACCGCCACCGGGCGGCGGAGGCGATCGCCGAGCATCGACTGCAGCGGGAAGTCGGCAATGGCGGGGATATTCGGCGAGGTGGCCACAACACCCCGGTGGTCGACGATCCCGGCGCATCCCACACCGACCGCGACCACCGGCTCGGCCACCTCCTCCTCCATCCCGCGCACCATGTCGCAGATCGCATCGACGATGCCGTCCATGGTGTCGGGGCAGTCGCCGCGCCGGAGGGCGACACCACCGGCGGTATCGGCCCCGAGCACCTCGGCCCGGATGTTGGTCCCGCCGATGTCGAAGCCGGCAAGGCGCCCTCTTCTCACGGCGGGGCTTCCGGCGCCGGTGGGCAGTGGCTGGTCCCGAACGGGGTCGCGTGCCGGTTGCCGCGGGTTGCGGGTCTCACCCGCGCGGCTGTGCCCGCCCGGCGCTGACCGACTCGATGCGGCGCCGCAACTGATCCAGTGCCGTCTGCATGATGCGAGACTCGGCACGGCGCTTCACGAACCCGGGCACCGCCACCGTCAACTCGGCCGACAGCGTGTAGGTGATGAGTGTCTTGGACTCGTCATCGGCCGATGGTGCCAACTCGTACTCACCGTCCAGGTGGCGCACCTGATCGCCCTCGGTGAGCCGCCACGCCACCCGCAACGGGTTGGTGCCGTAGAAGTACTTCAGCGTGTAGGTCACGCTGCGCCCCATGGCCGCGGCACGGAATGCCACGAGGCCGCCGGCGCCGCTGTCATCCCGGCGCAGGACGCGGGCCTCCTTGACGTCCGGCGCCCACTGCGGGTAGCACTCGAAGTCCACAACGACGTCGAAACAATCCGACGGCGGGGCGTTCACCAGCATCTGGCGCGTCGAGAACTCAACCATTCCGCCTCCGCTCATCCTGCGGGGACCGGCCGGCGAACCTGCCGAAGCCGGCGCCCCAGAGTGCGATCACGCCCAAGCCGTACACGCAGCCAAGAATACCGAACGCGAGGGGACCGAAGGGGCGAATGGCGGCTCCCGTGACGCCGACGGCGAATTGCAGGCCCACGGCGACCCGCAATTCGAGGCGAAGCGACCGGGGCGCCCCTGGCATCTGCACGAAGGCCGCCATCGTCGACACCTGCTCGAAGCGGCTGCGCCGCACCGCCACGACGTAGGCCCGCCCGAATGCGAGGCCGCCGGCTCCGAACAGCACCAGCGCCACGACCTGAGCGGCCACACCGGCCCCCGACGGCCAGACCGCACCCAGGATGACGGTGACACAAAGCGCCACGGTGCCAGCGCGGGAGGCAACCAGCAACCACTGCCAGGAAGGGGCCGCTTGATCCGCACCGCCGGCCTGCCACCTCAACTGAGGGCGCGACACAGGTCTCCGGCCAGACGGTCGTAGCTGAACTGCTCGGTGGCGCGCTCCCGTGCCGCCGAGCCGAGGCGGCGGCGGCGCTCGGGATTCTCAAGCAGGCAGGCCAGAGCCTCCGCGACCGCCGCCGCATCACCGGGATCGGTGACCACCAGCCCGCTGACCCCCTGCTCCACGGCCTCGGCCGCACCCCCGCTGGCGCCGGCCACCTGTGCCACACCGGTGGCGGCCGCCTCAAGGAAGACGATCCCGAAACCCTCCTGCTCGAGGCCACCCCAACGTCTGCGGCACAACATGGCGAACAGATCCGCCGCGCCGTAGAGCTCGGCCAGCTCCTCCTCGGCGACCCGCCCGAGCAGGCGCGCCGGCGCGCCGGCCCGTCGCACGAGCCGCGCCAGCCTCCCGCTGTCCCTCCCGGCTCCGGCGATCAGCAGGCGGATACCGGGTGTGGCCGGCGCCAGGCGGGCGACCGCCTCGATCAGCCTGTCCATGCCCTTGCGAGGCACGAGCCGGCTGACGCTCAGTATCAGGATTTCCCCGTCGTCGATCCCGAGACGCCGGCGCGCCGCACGCCGGCGCTCACCGGACAGGGGCACGAAGCGGTCGACATCGACTCCCGGCGGCACGTAGTGGCCCTGCGCCATGTCGGGACACAGGCGCCGTGCCTCCGAGGCGGCATACCGGCTGGCGGAGATCACAACCTCGGCACCCGCCAGGGTGCGCCGCAACACCCCTGCGGCGATCGGCAGCCGCGCCGGCACCGTCACCTCGGCGCCGTGCAGCACGACCCCGTAGGGCACCTCCAGGCGCGGCCCCAGCGCACCCACGGGCACCGCCGGGTCGAAGACCACGAGCTCGGCCTCGAAGGAGGCCAGCAGCCCGCGTATCTCGGCGAGCACCGTTGGCGTGGGCAGCAGGAAGGAGGCGGCGCTGCGCACGATGGGGTAGGCCTCGCCGGCATCGAAAGCGGCGGAGGTGGGGTGTGGGCGCGTGAGAACGCAGAATCGATCCGGTGGCAGCCGGCGCCAGAGTTCCCAGAGGTAGTTCTGGATCCCACCCACCTTCGGCGGGTAATCGTTCGTGACCAGCAGATGGCGGCGCGGGCGGGGCTCGCCGCGAGTTGCAGGCGGCGGCTCGCTCACGAGCTGCTCGCCGGGTCGTCGCCGGTATGGCGGCGATCCCCGGTAGCTGGTGCAGTGGCACCGTCCGGCCCCAATCCCAGGCGCTGCGCCGCCCACGTTGCGTGGCGGACCAGCATCGGATCGGTGTGCCTCTGGTAGCGCCGCAGCGTCCCGACCACTTCGGGATCGGTGCCCTCAGCGGTGTTCCCCAGCACCACGAGCGCGTTGCGCCGCAGGTAGCGAGGGGCACGCTCGGGGATGTACCAGCGCCCGTGGCGCTCCATCAGCTCCTCGTCCCCAGTCGCCAGAAGTTCCAGCACATCCACCGAGGCCTCCTCGCCAGGATCCGCCGCCTCCGGCAGCCGCCGGTTGGGTGGGCAGACCTCCTGGCAATCGTCGCACCCGTAGAGCCGATCACCGAGCGCCGCGCGGAACTCGGCGGGAAAATCGCCGGTGGCCTGCAGCAGCCACGCCAGGCAGCGGCGCGCGTCGACAACGCCGGGGGCGACGATCGCACCGGTCGGGCAGCCGTCCAAGCAGCGCCGGCAGGGGCCGCAGCCATCGGGCACCTGCTCGGCGGCCGGCGGCAGCACCGCATCGGTGACCACCGTCCCCAGCACGAACCAGCTCCCCGACTCCGCCAGCAGCAGGTTGCTGTTCTTGCCGTAGTAGCCCAGACCGGCCCGGTAGGCGGCCTCCCGGTCAACCAGGGCATTGTCGTCGGCCACGACCACCGCCCGGTGGCCCGCCTCCATCAGGACCCGCACCACCGCGCCGAGGGCGGAACGCAGCTCACCGTAGACATCGCCGCTGGCGTAGCGGGCCACCCGGGCCATCGGGCGGCCCAAACCAGACCCTGGCTCGGCGGGCCGGGAGTAGTTCAGCGCTCCCACCACCAGGGAGGTCGCTCCCGGAACGATCCGCGCCGGATCGGTGGAGCGCTCGGGATTGCGATACGTGAACTGCATGCCGCCGTGGTAACCCTGCGCCTTGCGCTCGCGCAGGATGCGGCGCGAGCTCTCGAAGACCTCCACCGGCGCCACGCCGACCGCGGCCAGTCCGGCCCGCCGACCCGCCTCCAGAACGTCTCGCCGAAGATCCTCAGGCGGCATGTCCGGCGCCGGTCCGCGCCCCACCGGGCGGCGAACGACGCGCACCGGCGCCGGCCGCGCTGGGCCGTCGTGTCCCTCGAGACGTCCGGCGGTCACCCTTCGAGCGTAGGTGCCGAAAGCGTCAGGCAACGAGCCCCGAGACCCCCACCGAGGGCGTCAGACCCAGCCGGGCTTGACGCCGCTGCTCGTAGAGGCCGAGCGCGTGGAGAGGGAAGTACTGCCGATACAGGCCGTAGTCCAGCACGGCCGTGCGGAAGAACACGCCGGCTCCGTCCTGGCGGGGCCATTCCCCGTTGGCGTCCAGGGTGTCCAGCAGGAATCGAGCCCCCTTGGCAATCGACGCCCAATCCGAGTCGCCCGCCTCTAGGAGGGCAAGCATCGCCCACGCGGTCTGGATGACCTGACTCGACTCGTGCTCGACGTATCGACCGGTCAGGCAGCCGCTGTGGTGCTCGCCCCATCCCCCATCCTGGTGCTGGCGATCCAGCAGCCACCGAGCGGCCCGGCGCAGCGCCGGATCACCGGGGCGGGCTCCGGCAGCATGCAGACCTCTGATTCCGAAGAGGGTGCCGTAGATGAACTGAACACCCCAGGAGCCGCGCCACGACCCGTCGGACTCCTGGGATCGGCGGAGCCAGGTCTCAGCCCGTGAGATTGCACTCATCACCTCCGGATCCGTAAGTTCCGGGTGCTGCTCCCGCCAAGCAGCCAGTGCGGCGACGCAGGAAGCAGTGCACTCGACATAGGAGCGCTCGGTCATCGACTCGCCGAACATCTCGGCCGGGTTCAGCCACTCGAGTCCAATCGCAGAGCGCTGCGCCTCGTAGCTGCCGAAACCGCCGTCGCGGTTCTGGCCGCGCAACATGAATCGAACCGCGTCGTCCAGCGCCGCCGTACTCGTGGCGTCACCGTCGGCGGCGATCAGTCCGAGCAGCGCTTCCGCGGTGCAATCGGTCACCGGCCAACCGTGCCACTTCCCGGCGAGGCACCAGCCGCCCTTGGGGTCGGACCGGTGCGCGTCGCCGAATCCTTCGAAACTGGCATCGATCTGTTGCCGGCGCACGAAATCGGCTCCGCCTCCCAGTGCGGCTGCAACGCCGTCGAATTCTCCCACCGTCGCCAGGGCCTGCAGAGAGAACCCCGTGTCCCACAAGGCGCTTCTCGCTCCGACGACGCGTGTTCCACCCTCGGCGTCCTCCCAGATCCAGCCGTCCAGCTGCGCGAAAGCCTGTCGGCAGTCGGCATCGGTCGGATCCCGCAGCCACAGGGCAAGGATGTTGAGGAGCCCGCTGACCGGAGAGATGCTTCGATGGCTGGTGGTGCGCAGTTCCCATCTGATGTGGCGGATCAACTCCTCGGTACATCGGGCGCGCCGTCCCTTGCCTCCGAACCGTTCGTACAGGCGGGCGAACCGGTAGCCGGCTCGGAGCAACACGCTGGGCCGGGCGAAGAGGTCGGCGTCCCGCAGGCGATTGCGGCCCGCGGAGAACCTGACATTGGCGAACCCCTGGGGGAACAACTCCTCCCGCACAGCGGCGATCACGGGCGTGACGGGGGCTCGGTGCCGGAGCGGATAGATCACTGCCATCGCCATGTAGATCAGCCGGGTGTGGCAGTACCACTTCGAGGGATGCAACGCCGTCCAGCGCGGCAGGCTCCACAGATCCGGCAGGACGGCGTTGACCCCGCGCCAGTCGTAGAGGCCGACGAGCGCCAGCCAGAACTTCCCCCAACTCGGGATGCCGAGCACCCCCTCGGTCTGCAGGAACCGCCGGGCCGGCTCGAGTAGCGGATCATCCGGCTCGACGCCGAGCAATCGCGCCGCCACGTAGACCAGGGTTGTGACGAACAGGTGGGGTGGCGAGTGCTCGTGCAGACCCCACAGCCCCCCATCGAGGCGCGATTGCTCGAAGTAGCGCAACACGGCGCGACGTCGGTCCGCATCGAGCGGACGTCCCACAATGTGGTGCAGCAGCACGTATTGCGCGGTGAGCATGGGACACCACGCAACCTCACCCTCCCAGGCACCGTCGGAACCCTGGAGACTCACCAGGCGCGTGCTCGCACTTCTGAGCGCCGGGCCGGCATCGGGTGAAGCAACCTCTCTCGGGGGACTGGGGAGAGCCCCTGCCCTCGCCGGCATGGAGATGAGAAAGGCACGGGCCAGGGTCTCGCGAGCCCGCTGATCCTTCTCCCCACCGGCGTTCCGCGCCCTGCGCAACTGCCGGACTCCACGGAAGGCCAACCCGAGGCGGGTAACGAGCGCCGGCACGACTTCGCTGGTCCGGCGCCAGGCGGACTGGTCGCAGGACCTCGGAATCTCGCCGACGATCGTCCGGGTCGCCATCGCGCCGCACGCCAGACTCAGGCTTGCTATCGAGATGTCCTCACAGGCGAGCAAGCCAACGGTCCGATTGCGGACCCCCGGACTCGCCCGCCAACGCCGGTAGATCGTGTGCCTGAGCGCGACGGATTCAACCCGATGATCCGCGAATACCTCGTACAACCCCATGGCGAGGAGCTCAGGCGCACGGGTCGCCTGGAGCCGCCTCTTGGTGAAGTCGCGGAAGTCCTTCCCCTCGGCCAGTGTCAGCGCATCGCCGAAACCGAGGGTCATCCCCACCGCCGTCAGCGGGTGGTAGTGACCTGCGGCATCCCCGATGAGGACTCGCCGGGGGCTCCCGTATGTGGCGCGCGGCCTCAGCGCATTGGCCGCGGCGAGAAATCTGCGCGCCCGCAGCGCTTCGAGGAACGCAGGCCTGAGCGTCTCCGGCATCCAGCCTGCATAGGAGTCCGACATCACGGCAACCAGATCCCGCGATGAGTACCCCAGCGGGACATCCACAATCACCCGGACGGCATCCTCGCCCAGGCGATATATGAGAATCGGCCCCGGTCCGCCGCAAACCACGTGCCCATAACCTTCCAGCGGCAGGCTCACGCCACTCAGTTCGATCCCCATCATCCGCGAGCAGTTGCTCGGGCTCGTCCAGAGACCCAGTGAACGACGCACGATCGACGCCCGCCCGTCGGCACCAACGATCAGCGCGGCCCGCAACGACTCATCGACGCCGTTGCGGGAGAACGTGACAGAGTGGTCCTCGACCGCCCGCACACGCGCGTGAAGCATGAAGTCGATTCCCGGCTCGTCCCCGACAGCTTCACGCAGACGCGAGACGAGCGCCTCGTGCTCGCATACCAAGCCGTGAGATCCCTCCGGATACCGAAGCACGATCGGCTCCGACCGGTCTTCGGGAAACACGGCGAATCCCTTTCCCGTGGCGCTCCGTCGCTGGGAATCGATCTCTATCCCGAGATCTTCGAGCATGCGCAGGGCGGGGGGATGCAACCACTCGCCTGCGAGTCTCTTGGAGACATTCGGGTTGGCCTCGAGGAGAGCCACCGAGGCACCTCGACGCGCGTGAGCGAGCGCACACAGGCTGCCGACAGGACCCGCTCCGACGATGGCGACGTCGTAGCCCCGGGCAGCGGCTCCGCTCATCGGAACCTGCTCGCCTGCGAGCAGCGCCGGCAGCCGAGCCGGCGTGAGGTGTCCGCACCGGCCATCCGGCTACCGTAGTTCGGAGCACGAAGGCGCTCATCGGCCGGAGCCAAACTCCTGGCTGGCCCCTCCCGACACCTGCCGGAGGCTCGACCAATTTCCCGAGGCCCGGTTGCGGTCCGGCGCGCCGCCGATCCCGGCGAGCCGCGCCGCTGGGCTGAATCGACGCGGTGGAGCGATCGTCGATCGCTCCTCGACCCGGGATTCAGCGACCGTCGGTGGCCTCGCGGGAAACCTCCACCCAGCGGGACAACTTGCCCGCTGCGGCACCGCTGTCCAAGGCATCGGTCGCCAGCCGCAGCCCGTCGGCGAGATCGGTCGCCAGTTCGCCGACCACCAGACCGGCGGCGGCATTCAGGCACACGATCTCCCGCCACGGCACGGACTCGCCCGCCAGCAGAGCCCGGGTTGCTTCCACCCCCGCGGCCACGTCCGCTCCGGCCAGATCGGCCAACCCGACGGTGGCAAGCCCCAGATCCCCAGGTGTCACCGTGTACCGCTCGATGCGACCGTCACGCAGTTCGATCACCCTCGTCGGCCCGATGGTCGACAACTCGTCGAGACGGGGATAGCCGTGTACCACCATGGCCCGCTGCGTACCGGTCACCGCCAGCACTTCCGCCATGCGCTCGGCCATGGCGGGATCGTTCACGCCGATCACCTGGCGACGGACCCCGGCGGGATTCGCCATCGGGCCGAGATAGTTGAAGGCGGTTGGCACACCCAGACTGCGCCGGGTCGGGCCGGCATGGCGGAGCGCGGGATGGAACAGGGGCGCGAGGCAGAAGGCAATGCCCGCCTCCCGGAGGCACGTCGCCACGCCGGCGGGCCCGAGGTCCACGACGATGCCGAGAGCCTCAAGCAGATCCGCCGACCCACAGGACGACGACACCGCCCGGTTGCCGTGCTTGCAGACGCGGGCGCCGGCTCCGGCGGCCACGAGTGCCGCCATGGTCGAGATGTTCAGCGAACCGCTGCCGTCACCTCCGGTGCCACAGGTATCGATGAGCCCCATCTCCTCGGCATCGACACCGACATCGAGGGCGGCCGCCCGCAACCCCTCCAGGAGCCCCGCCAGCTCGGCTGCCGTCTCGCCCTTGGTCCGCAGGCCAATCAGCAGGCCGGCGATCTGGGCCTCGGAGGCACCCCCGGCCAGCATGGCGTCCGCCGCGGCCCGAGCCTGAAGGCCCGACAGGTGCTCGCCGGCAACCAGCGTGCGGAACAACTCGGCGAAGTCCACGTGGCTGCCAGAGCTCGGGGCGTCGGGGTGGGTGGCCATGCAATTTCCTCGGCTGCTCGGGGTCCTGGGGCGTTCTCAACCCGCTGGGCCGCGATCGGGCCTCCCCGGGGTGGGGACCTACCTCTAGCATGCCAACCGTGTCCGGCCGTGCCGACTCCGGCTCCGGAAGGATTCTCGTGATCGACGTCGGGAGCACGAGCGTGCGGACGGCGGTCGTGGACGCCTCCGGGCACCTGCACCACACCCGGCGAGTGCCGACGCCCCGCCACTCGCCGGCCCCGGGCCTCCTGGAGTTCGATCCGGTCGCCCTCGCCGGCGCCGCCCGGCGGGCCGCGGCTGCCACGCTGGAAGCCGCCGGGAAGGTGGACGCCGTCGGCATCGCGAACCAGCGCGCCTCGACGGTGGTGTGGGATCGCTCCAGCGGTGACCCCGCCGGCCCTGGCCTCGGCTGGCAGGATCTCCGCACCGCACTCGACTGTCTCACCCTTCAGGCTGAAGGGCTGCGCCTGGCACCCAATCAACCCGCCACCAAAGCCGCCCATCTGATCCAGGGAGCCGGCGTCCCGCCCGAGGAGCTGTGCGTCGGCACGCTCGACTCGTGGCTCATCTGGAATCTGACCGACCGCACCCAGCACGTCACCGACGCCACCAACGCGGCGATCAGCGGACTGTGTCTCGAGGACCGCGTCGAGTGGGACCTCTCGGTCACCGGCAGGCTCGGCATCCCCGCCGCCGCCCTGCCCACCATCATCGACAGCAGCGGGCCACTCGTCGAGGCCTCGGCGCTGCCGGGGGCTCCGCTGATCAGCGGTCTCGCCGGCGATCAGCAGGCGGCGCTCGTGGGAGCGGGATGCGTCCGGCGCGGCGATGTCAAGATCACCTTCGGCACCGGCGGCACGCTGGACGCCTGCCTTGGACCCGGCGAGCCGCCGGCGGAGGTCCGCGGCCCCAGCGGCACCTTCCCGATCGTGGCCTGGCAGCGAAGAGGGCAGGTGATCTGGGGCATCGAGGCGATGATGCTCAGTGCCGGCAGTTGCGTGGCCTGGCTCTGCGAACTCGGCCTGCTCGAGAGCCCGGGCGACTCCGACGCTGTTGCCGCCGGCTGCGCCGACAGCGGGGGCGTGAGCTTCGTCCCCGCCCAGATGGGACTCGGCACCCCCGACTGGGACTTCGGGGCCCGCAGCGCCTTCGCCGGTGTCACGACCGCCACGACTCCCGCACAGCTGGTTCGCGCCGTGCTGGAGGGTGTGGCACACCGCGGGGTCGACCTACTCGAAGCGGCCCGGGCCGACAGTGGGTTGGAGCTCGCCGAGCCGGTCGTGGACGGGGGTATGAGCGCCAATGCCACCTTCACCCAGGCGTTCGCAGACGCCGCCGGCTGCGCCATCAGCGTGGCCCCGGAGATCGAGTGCACGGCCCTCGGCGCCGGCTACCTGGCCGGCCTGGGGATCGGCGTGTGGGGTGACTGGGACGAGGTGGCCTCGCTGCGGGCACCGCGGGTGACCGCAGAGCCGCGCCGATCAACGGACCGGGCCGCCTGGCACGAGGCCAAGCGCCGGGCCGCCGGCTGGCACCCCGATCTCAGCGCGGTCTCCTTCTGAGGGATTGGCCCTCGCTCGGTTCCCGGGGCCGGAGATCCCCAACGTGCCGGCACCGGGGCGACTCTGGCAGACTGTTGGCGACGGCGAGCCGGCTGGGTGACCGCGGCGCCACGTCGGTTACGGCGGCGGTGTCGAGGAAGGTCGGGGCTCCACAGGGCAACGGTGCTGGCTAACGGCCAGTCGAGGCGACTCGCAGGAAAGTGCCACAGAGAACAGACCGCCGACGGCCCGCAGGTCGGGCCGGGCAAGGGTGAAACGGTGCGGTAAGAGCGCACCAGTGCCCCGGGCGACCGGGGCAGCTCGGCAAACCCCACCGGGAGCAAGGTCAAGCAGGGGGTGGCGACCCGCCTGCGCTGCTCGCAGCGCAACCCCCGGGTAGGCCGCTGAGATGGATGGTCACCCAGGGCCCTCGGGCCCGGACAGAACCCCGCCTACAGGCCGACTCGCCGTCACCGCCGCCGGGACGGGCGGGGCGCTGCGGCCAGTCGCCCGGCTCGCAGGAACGCCTTCCGGCGAACGGGATCCGTCAACCCGAAACGTCGCCACGACCACCACAGCGCCGCCGCACCGATCAACTCCATTGCCACCAGTAGCCAGACCGGCCGCAGACTCGCCGCAGCCACATCGCCGCTTCCCAGCGGCCACCGGAACGTCTCGGTCCGCAGCCAGGCGCCATCCAGCACGAGATGGCAGAAAATGCCGATCGGCATGCCCAGCCAGCGGCGCTGCACCAGGCGTCTGCCCCATCCCGCCAGCATGACGACGGTCATGACCGCTATCGGGAACAGCAGGGAGCCCACGACCCAGAGCCCGTCGACGGCGAGCGCTAGGGAGGGGAACACCGCTCCGGCCAGGACGAAGCGATAATCCAGCCCGCGGCTGGCGAAGACCGCTGCCACCGCCGGCACCGCCAGCCCGGCGAACCAGAGCAGCACCGCTTCAGATGACCAGGATGCGCGCGCAGGAGGGGCACGTGGCGCTGCCCCTGTCGACCTCCCCCGCCGGCGCCTCCCCCACTTCGGGAAGCTTGCGCAGCCGGTCCACTTCCATCAGGGGCAGGGTGAGATAGCAACCCATGCAACTCGTCGCCTCGAGGCGCGCCACGGCCACACCACCGATCTGGGTGCGGAGCAGCTCGTACCTCGCCAACAGGTCAGGAGCCACCTCCTCGGCCACCGCGGCGCGCTCGCCGCGCACTCGCTCGCACTCCCCATCGATCTCCGCGGCCGCGATCGTGAGGCGCTCGGTGGTTGCAGTCATCAGGGTCTCCAGGTCCTCGCGGCTGCCCACCAGATCCGCCAGGTCCGTGTCGGCGGACTCGAGCTCCTCCATCACCTCGAGCAGCTTGTCCTCGACCACGCGCTGGCGCCGCCCGAGTGCGGCCACTTCCTCCTCGAGGCCCTGCAACTCCCGGATTGCCGTCACCTCGCCGGAGTAGAGGAGGGTCCGCTCCCGGTCGCGCTTGGCGACGACCGCGCTGAGGTCGTCGTCGTAGCGCCGCTGGAGTCGCGCCAATTCACTGTGCTGCGCCCGTGCCGTCTCGATACGCCCGTCGAGTTCCCCGGCCCGGTGCTCGAGTTCGTTCAACTCCTCGCGCTCGGGCAGTTGCGCGTGGCGGTGCTCGAGTTGCGCGATCCGGGTGTCATGTGACTGGAGTTCGAGGAGGCGTTCCAGGGGGTTCACGTCTCGTCGCTCGGTTCTCGGCTGTGCTCTGGCATTACCGCGTGAGACCCTAAACGACACCGGCCGGACCGCCAAGATCACACCGGGCGGCCGGATGACCTCCGGACAGACCGGGCCCGGAACGGACGACGCCCCGCCGAGGGGGGACTTCGACGGGGCGTCCGGTCACCGCCGCGGCAGGGGGGATGCCCGGGGTGAAATGCGATGCCGCTGGCGCGGCAATCCGTGACGGCAGGCTAATGGGACGCCGCCGCGCCACTGCCGCCAGCGCTGTGACATCGGCCACAGCAGGCGGATCGGCCGTGGCCGGGAAACCCGCGGCGCCTCCCCGATTCGCCGGACGGACCCCGAGGGGTATACACTTGACGCCGCGACCAAGTCGTCCTTCGGAGGGGATGGCGGGTCTGGAAAGAATCTCGCTGATCCCGGCTGCTCCAACAGTCCCAGGCCCGCCCCCTCCACTCCCCTCAGGGAGTCCCGTGGGCGCTGGCGGACTCGAACCGCCGACCTCTTCCTTGTAAGGGAAGTGCTCTGAACCAACTGAGCTAAGCGCCCGGCATCGCAGACTACCCATCGCACGCCGCGCGCAGGTCGGCCAGCAGCGTCTCGGTGGCGGCCGCCAGCAGGCTCCGGCGCGCTCGGGGATCGGTGGTCGTGAGCTCGCTGCCCGCGGCGTCGACGACGCATGCGCCGGCCTCCTCGCACACGAGCGCTCCCCCCAGGTAGTCCCAGGGTCCGTGGGAGTGGCAGTCCACGAAACCGTCGAGTCGCCCATCTGCCACCGAGCACAGATCCAGCGCGGCCGCTCCGAGCGCCCGGTACTGGCGCCAGCGCAGGTGCCGGGGCGGGTAACCGGACAAACCGATCACCGCGTCGGCCAGGCTGGTCACCGCCGACGGCCGGATCGGTCGCCCGTCCCGGTAAGCCCCGCCGCCACGGACCGCGCTGTAGTGCTCACCTGAGACCAGGTTGACCACCAGCGCGGCGAGCGCTCCACCGTCGTCCACCGCACACAGGCTCGTGGCATACCAGGGGATGCCCTGCGCCGCATTCGTGGAGCCGTCGAGGGGGTCGAGGACCACGATCACGGGGCGATCCTGCCCCTGTAATCCGGACTCCTCGCTGCAGACCCCCAATCCGGCGTCCAGCAGCGCTCGGCTCGCCACCTCGTCGGCGACGATGTCGGAGCGATGCTGACCAGGTCGGGTCCCCGCCAAACCCCAGTCCTCGAGCGACCCCAGGGCAACCGCCACGGAGCGGGCGGTCTCCTCGAAAATCGACAGCAGATCCTCCGGCGCGATGGGTGCCACGCTAGGTCGACTCCCGGCACTCGCCTCAGCAGCACCGACCGCTAGGGTGGGCGCGCCCCGAACGCCCGTGATCCCCCACGCCGAGGAGCGTCCATTGTCCATCGTCGACTTTCCCGGGTTCGTCACCGATCTGAAGTTCCATGCGGCCGACGGGGGATTCCACTACCACGAGGATCACCACTGCATCGACATCACCACCGGCCGTCAGTGGTGGGAGATCCAACTCCACCCGGACTACGACTGCGACGGGCCCCTGGAGTTGCACATCGTCGTCGACCTGGATCCGCGGGTGCAGATCGCCTTCGAAGACGAGGTGAACAAGTTGCCCGAGGACGCCGACTGGCCTGAGGAGGGGTTCGACCTGCTGCTTCGTTTCCACTGGCGGCTGCCACCGCTGCCGAACAGTCCCAACCTGCTGGAGTTGGCGACTGAACTCTCCGCCATCGGCGGCACTGCCCTGCCCCTGCATGTCTGGGCGGCGGACACCATCGCGACGGTCACCGACGACGTCGCCAGGACCGTGCACGTGGAGTCGGAGCAGACGATCCCGCTGGCCCATCTGGTCGGCGAGCACGACTTCCTCGACGAGACTTTCGGCCTCATCGGGAGCGTGACCCGGTACCTGCACGACCGCGCGCCCGCCTGGCTGGGCGAGTGATCCTGCCCGGAGGGGTCGGGTCGGCTATCCCTGAACCTCCGCCGGTGGGCTCGGTGGGGATCGAACCCACGACCAAACGATTATGAGTCGTCTGCTCTGACCACTGAGCTACGAGCCCGGCAAGAACTTAGCTCCCGGGTGGCTTGGCCCCCGGGGGTGCCATGCCGCGTGAACGAGCGGCGAGGTCGCAAGCTCCGGGGGTGGGGCTCGAACCCACGACAAACGGCTTAACAGGCCGGCGCTCTGCCAACTGAGCTACCCCGGATCGCGTCCTTACGATATCAACTCAGAATTCCCGCATGAGTTCCCGGAGTTCCTCTCCCAGACCGCTGCGGCGCAGCCGCGACAGGGTCCGCGTCTCGATCAGGCGGAGTCGTTCCTTGGTGACGCCGAACTGGCCGCTCAGTTCGGCCAGCGTCCGGATACGGCCGTCGACCAGCCCGAAGCGCAGGCGCAGCAGACGCCGGACACGCTCATCCTCCACCGCTGCGAGCGCCTCTTCGGCCGCCTCGCGCAATGCGACGCTGTGGAGCCGCCCGATCACCACATCGTCGGGGCCGGAATCCAGCCCGTCCGAAAGCATCTCCCCCAGCGACGTGTCCTCGCCGACCGGCGACTCCAGCGAGACGGGCGAGGCGCGCAGCTCGCGCACCTTAGCCACCTGATCCTCGGGGATCCCGCAAAGCCGAGACAGTTCGGCGACCGTCGGTGGACGGTGGTGCTCCTGCTCGAACTCCCGCTCCGCCCTGTAGATCTGCGTCGCCGCGGCCGACAGGTGCGAGGGCAGCCGCACGACCCCTCCCTGGTTCTTGATGGCGCTGAGCATGGCGCTGCGGATCCACGACCCCGCGTAGGTCGAGAATCGCCAACCCTTCTCCGGTCGGAATCTCGTCGCCGCCGCCATGAGACCGACGTTGCCCTCCTGGACGAGATCGGCGAACGGAACGCCCCGCCCCTGGTAGCCCCTGGCGAGATACACGACGAGGCGCAGATTCGCCTCGGTGAGGCGGCCCCGAGCCCTCTCGCCCTCCCGAACCCGGCGCAGCAGATCCCTGGCACGCTCCCCGCCGGGCTCGACGTCGGTGTCCTCGTCGAGGCTCGCCTTCGCCGCCAGCCCGGCCTGCACCTTCCGCCCCAGTTCACACTCCTCCTCCGCACTCAGCGGCGCCACACGTCCGATGCCGCTGAGGTAGGTCGTGAACCCCTCGGTCATCGCCGGGCACCCTCCGGTGCAGGCAACTCCTCGTCGAGCAGGAGAGCCAGCCGCTCGGCCGCCGCCGGCAGCCAGTTCTCGGCGCGCAACTCGGCGCACACCAGTTGCACCTCACCAAGATGTCGGCCGAGCCCCGCGTCACCGGACGTTCGGGCCACCCGCGTGACTTCGTCGATCCAGCGGGAGGCCGCGTCGAAGACGAAGCGTCCGACCACCTGGGCTGCATGCTCGGGGGGTTCCCAGACCGAGAGCCGCGCCATCACCGCGGCGGCCTCACCTTCGGCGACCTCGGTCAACTGCACCAGGGGCGTGCCGTCCACCAGCAACTTGAAGATCCTCCCGTGAAGCTCGGAGGAGAACTGCCGTGACGAGATCCAAGCCGGCAACTCGCCGGGAGCGTGCATGCGCAACAACAGGATCTGCTCCTCGATGCTCGGCTCCGACGGCCCTGAGGCGGACCCCTCGGGCACCCCCCGCGAGACGCCCTGGCGGGGACGCAAGCGCGCCACCTCGTCGCGGAGGCGGTCCGGGGGCAGGCGGCACCGGTCCGCCACGTCCATCAGGTACTGGTCCCGCACGATCGGGCTGGGATGCTCGTCGATCACCGTCAGGGCCGCGTCGGCCGCGCGCACCCTGCCCTCGGTCGTGTCCATGTTTCCCCGCCCGAGCGCCCGCTGGATCCGGTAGGCCAGGAAGGGCCGTGCCTCCGACACCCGCTCCCCCAGATCGTGAGGGTCCCGGCGGGCCAGGTCGTCGGGGTCGGTTCCCGGCGGCAGGTCGGCCACGTACACGTCGAGTTGGTGGGCGCTCTCCCACTGGTAGATCCGTTCGGCCGCGGCGGAGCCTGCCGCGTCCGCGTCGAAGGCCAGCACGATCCGGTCGCAGAAGCGCCGCATCGTCTTGACGTGGTCCTCGGTGAGCGCGGTGCCGCATGTGGCGACCGCCTGCGGGAGCCCGGCGGCGTGCAGTCCGATCACGTCGGTGTAGCCCTCGCAGACGATCACCTCACCGGCGCGCACCATGGCGTCCTTGGCCCAGTTGAGCCCGTAGAGCAGGCGGCTCTTGGCGTACAGCGGGGACTCGGGGGTGTTCTTGTACTTGGGCCCCGCCCGCTCGCCGGAGCCGGGCAGGATCCGGCCGCCGAAACCCACCGGGTCGCCGCGCACGTCGAAGACCGGGAACAGCACCCGGCTACGGAAGTTGTCGATGAGCCCACCGCGGGAACTCACCACCGCCAGACCGGTCTCGGTGAGGTCCTCCGCCGGAGCCACCGAGCGGAGCCCCGCGCAGAGCTCGTCCCACCCCGCCGGTGCCCAGCCCACCTTGAACGCCCGAACCTCGTCGCCGGTCAGGCCGCGGGATCGCAGGTAACCGCGCGCCGCCCCGGCGTCGGGATGCTGCAGCAGCCGCTCGTGATACCACTCCACAGCCGCGGCCACCACCTCGGTCAGCTTCCTGCGCCGGCCGTGCTGCGCCGCCTCCCCCTTGCTGTCGTAGCGCAGCGTGATGCCGGCGCGGGAGGCAAGGAGCTCAACGCTGGCCGCGAAGTCGAGCCCCTCGGTCTGGCGCACGAACGTGATGGCGTCGCCCGAGGCACGGCACCCGAAGCAGTAGTAGAGCCCTTCCTCGGCGTTCACCGAGAACGAGGGGGTTTTCTCGGAGTGGAAGGGGCAGAGCCCCTGCCAGCGGCGCCCGGCCTTGCGCAGCGCCACCGTGTTGCTGATCAGTTGAACGATGTCCGTCGCCTCGCGGACACGGGCCACATCCTCGGCCAGAATGCCCATGATCAGCCTCCGCCGGGGCCCCGCCCTGCACCGACAGCGGCCGGCAAGGGGCGGGACAGGGTCATGGTGGCAAGTTACCAGCCGCCATTTTCCCGGGGGAAGGGACGCCGCGCGGCTGCCCCGGGCCGCACCGGGGCTCAGCGGGCAAGCCGTTCGTGCAGGTATCCCACCAGGTCGGCTATCGCCAGGCGGTCCTGCGCCATCGAGTCCCGATCGCGCACGGTCACTGCCTCGTCCTGCAGCGTTTCGAAGTCCACCGTGACGCAGTATGGGGTGCCCAACTCGTCCTGGCGACGGTAGCGGCGGCCGATGGACTGCGTCACGTCGAAGTCCACCATCCAGTGAGGCGTGAGGCGCCCCAGGATCTCTCGCGCCCGTGCGACGAGGTGCTCCTTGCGCGACAGCGGCAGCACCGCCACCTGGTAGGGGGCGAGACGGTGATGCAGGCGGAGCACGGTCCGGGTCTCGCCGCGCACCTCCTCGCTGTCGTAGGCCGCCAGCAGGAAGGCCATCAGAGCCCTGGTCGCCCCTGCCGCAGGCTCGATCACGTGCGGTACGTAACGCTCGCCAGAGGCCGGATCGGAATACTCGAGCGTCTGGCCGGAGTGCTCGGCATGGCGTCGGAGGTCGTAGTCGGTCCGGTTCGCCACGCCCTCCAACTCTCCCCAGCCCCAGGGGTAGCGGAACTCCACGTCGGAAGTTGCGTTGGAGTAGTGGCTGCGCTCGTCGGGACCGTGCTCGCGCAGCCGCAGCAGGTGCGGAGGAATCCCCAGGTCCACGTACCAGCCAAGTCGCTCGGCGCACCAGTACTCGTACCAGCGGGAGGCCTCGTCGGGAGGCACGAAGAACTCCAACTCCATCTGCTCGAACTCCCGCGTGCGGAAGATGAAGTTGCCGGGGGTGATCTCATTGCGGAACGACTTGCCGATCTGGGCGATGCCGAACGGGGGCCGCAAGCGGCAGGCCCGCTGAACGTTGGCGAAGTTGACGAACATCCCCTGGGCTGTCTCCGGCCGCAGGTAGACCTCCGCGCCCGTCTCGACGACCGGCCCGGCGTGGGTACGGAACATGAGATTGAACTGGCGGGGCTCGCTGAAGCTCCCCGTCGCCCCGCAGTTGGGGCAGCGCTCCGGATCTTCGAGTTGGTCCTCCCGGTACCGGTGTCCACACACCCGGCACTCCACCAACGGGTCTGTGAAGCTCTCCAGGTGGCCCGAGGCCTCCCAGACGGCCGGCGGCGAGAGGATGGCGGCGTCGATGCCCACCACGTCGGGTCGCATCTGCACGACCGAACGCCACCAGGCCTCCTTGACGTTGCGCAGCATCAGCACACCGACCGGTCCGTAGTCGTAGGTGGACCGGAATCCGCCATAGATCTCCGCCGACTGGAATACGAAGCCCCGCCGCTTGCACAGGTTCACCACGGCGTCGAGGCGTTCGCCGTCCGGATCGGCGGCGACCTCGACTGCCGGTGTACCCGCGGACGGCCCGGAGGAGGCTGTCTCAACCACGCTCGCAGGCTACCGGTGGGTGTGCCGCCCTCTCGCATCCCCCCGACGTTCCGGCGGTGCGCTCACGGCGCCGAGCAGGGGCGGCACGCGCAGCCGCCGCTCGGTGTGCTGCTCCAGCACCGCCACGCCGAGGCGCTCGACGGCGTCGGCGGTCGCCGAGGCGGGCCTGGCCAGCGCTTCGGCGAGTCGCCCTCCGAGGACCTCCCGCAGCACGGTGATCGTCTCGAGGTCGACACTCAGGGCGGTCATCGGCCGGCACGGCCGGCAGGTCAAGCCGCCGTGGGCGACATCGAGGGCGACGAGATCGGCGACCTCGCCGCAGTGCACGCAGCCGTCGACGTGCGGTGCGACTCCTTCAAGTTGCGCCAGGCGCCACAGGAACGCGCCCACGCTGAGCGGCGACGAGTGCGTCACCAGCGACTGCAACCCGCGTACCAGCCTGTCGTAGAGATCGGGAGCCGGTGTCCGCTCCAGTGTCAACCGATCGACGGCCTCCAGCATGGCCATTGCCCGACCGAAGAGAGCCAGATCCTCCCGGAGGGCGGTGAACTGCTCGATTCCCTCCGCGCTGTCGGCGCCGGTGATGGTGTCGAGTTCCCCCCGTCCCCGCCACAGCGAGATGTCGACGTGGCCGGCCGGCTCGAGGCGGGAACCGAACCGGCTGCGCGTTCGGCGGACCCCCTTCGCCACTCCGCGGATCTTGCCGTGATCTCGCCCCAGGAGGACGATGATGCGGTCGGCCTCACCGAGGCGGTAGGTCCGCAGCACCACCGCCCGATCGCGGTACGGCCCGGTCCAGTCGGGCGCGCTCACTGGTCCAGACCACCGAAGCGGCGTTCACGCCGCTGGTACTCGACGACCGCCTCGAACAGGTGCGTCCGGCTGAAATCGGGCCACAGCACGTCCAGGAACACCATCTCGCTGTAGGCCACCTGCCAGAGCAGGAAATTGGAAAGACGATGCTCGCCGGAGGTGCGAATCAGCACGTCCGGATCGGGCATGTCGGGGGTCGCCAGGTTGGCGCGGATGGTCTGCTCGGTGACCTGGGTGGACTGAACCCCCGAAGCGACGATCCTGCGCACCGCCTCGGTCAGCTCCGCCCGACCGCCGTAGTTGAACGCCACGGTCAACGTCAGGCGCCGGTTCTCCGCCGTCAGCTCGGCCGCAGCGTCCATCTCGGCCAGCAGGCTCCGCGGGAGACGGCGGTCGCGCCCGCCGATGAACCGCAGGCGCACGCCCCGTTCGTGCAGCTCGTCGCGCCGGGTCGCCAGGTTCGACCGGTTGAATTCCAGCAGGAAGCGCACCTCCTCGCGGGGGCGGCTCCAGTTCTCCGTCGAGAAGGCGTAGACGGTCAACCATTGCACACCGATTTCCAGCGCCCCGTCGACAGCGTCGAGGAGGGCATCCAGCCCGGCCTCATGCCCGGCGGTGCGCGGGAGACCGCGCCGCTCCGCCCAGCGCCCGTTCCCGTCCATGACGCAGGCCACGTGGGCCGGGACAGCGGAGAGATCGACAGCGGAAAGACTCATGGGGCACCTTTTTGGCGAGTCGGGACTACGCCGTTCCTGAACGTCATTTGTAGCAGTCGTGTCGCCGATTGAGTGACCTCCCGGGCTGTGTGATCGCGACGACACACCGCTCCTGGTTGCTTCGGGACAACCGGAGCCGCGGCGTTGAGCCCGTCACGGCGACGACGGCACGCCCACTGTGACCTCCCGGTGGCCTACAGGGGGACCTCCCGGTGGCCTATAGGGGGGTTGATATTCTGCTTGGGTGAGCCTCGCCGAGCGGAGCCTCGCCCTGCTGGCAGCGGCAACCCGGGCACTGGGCGAGGCGGGCGAGCGACGCGCCGGCCAGGTACAGATGACCGAGGCCACCGCCGAGGCCTTCGAGCGCGGCCGGCATCTGGCGGTCGCCGCGGGCACCGGAACCGGGAAGTCGCTGGCATACCTCATTCCCGCCGTCGTGAGCGGCAGGCGCGTGGTGGTGGCCACGGCGACGAAGGCTCTGCAGGACCAACTGGCCACCAAGGAGTTGCCGTTCCTGGCCGGATTGCCCGAGACCCGGCAACTTCGTCCCTGCGGGCGGCCGTTCCGCTGGGCGGTCCTGAAGGGGCGCTCCAACTACATCTGCCGTCAACTCGTCGCTGAGGCGACCCGCGCCGGGATCCAACTCGAACTCGATGTCCAGGGCGCGGCGAGCGGTCCCCAGGGCAACAACGAGCGGCCGCCGGCGGCCGGCGGCGCGCCTGGCGCCGCCGACTCCGAGGAATTGGGCCGCCTGATCGCCTGGTCGGACCGGGCCGCAACCGGCGACCGGGCCGACGTGGATTGGGCGCTTCCCCCCGGGATGTGGGAACAGTTGAGCGTGAGCGCCACACAGTGTCCCGGCCGAACCCGCTGCCCGCAGGGCGGTGCGTGCTTCGCCGAAGCCGCCCGAGAGCGCGCCGACCGTGCCGACATCGTCGTCGTCAACACACACCTGCTGGTGCTGCACCTGCTGGGTACTCCCCTACTGCCCGCCCACGATCTCGTGGTGATCGATGAGGCGCACCAGTTCGAGGACACTGTCACCGCCATCGCCGGCGTCAGCTTCGGCGAGCGTCACCTGCGCAACGCCGGCCAGGAGGTGAGCGCTCTGATCGCCAGGTCGGGAGCGCCTCTCCTCAACTCCGGCCGGCGCATCGCAGAGATCCTCCAGGAACACCACGCAAAGCGCCTTCCGGCCGGCGGCCCACCCGAGCTCACCGACGCCCTGACACTGGCGGGCAGCCGCCTCGAGGCGGTGGCCGCCGAGTTGCGCGGCTTGCAACCCAGCGCCGCAGACGCCGAGGCGCAACGGCTGCGAGCGCTCGGGGAGGTGTCGGCGCTGAGCGAGAACGTCGCCACGCTGCTGCAGCGACCCGAGGGCACGGTGACATTCGTGGAGGGGGCCGCCGGCGCACCCGAAATACGCCTCGCCCATCTCGAGGTCGGTGAACTGCTGCGTGAACCCCTCTTCGAGGAACGGACCGTCGTGATGACGTCGGCAACGCTGGGGAGCGCCACACCAGCGGCTCTGGGGCTGGAACGCGACGACTACCGGAACCTGGATGTGGGCAGCCCGTTCGACTACCGGTCGGCGGGGCTCCTCTACTGCGCCACCGACCTCCCGGCGCGCAACTCCGCGGGATTCGCACCCCGCGCGATCCACGAACTCGAAGCGCTGATCAACGCCGCCAGGGGCCGCACCCTGGCGCTGTTCACCAGCCACCGCATGCTCGACGAGGCCGCCGGCGCGCTCCAGCCTCGCCTGCGCTGGCCGCTACTGCGCCAGGGCGACCTCCCGCCGGCACAGCTTCTCGAGCACTTCGCCGCCGACGAGGCCACCTGCTTGTTCGCCACGATCGGCTTCTGGCAGGGCGTGGACGTGCCCGGCCCGGCCCTGACGCTGGTCACCCTGGACCGCCTGCCGTTCCCCCGCCCCGACGATCCGCTTCTGTCAGCGCGGCGGGAGCACATCGGTGACGACGCCTTCCGGCTCGTGGATCTCCGGCGAGCCGGCATCCTCCTGGCGCAGGGAGCCGGCCGGCTGATCCGCTCCGAAGCCGACCGGGGGGTGGTCGCCGTGCTGGATCCCCGCCTGGCGACCGCCCGCTACCGGACCGAACTGCTGGAGGAGGTGCCACCCTTGCGCCGCACGACCACCCGCGACGAGGTCTTGAACTTCCTGGCCTCGCTCTGAGCACCGCCGCCTGCGGCGGGCGGCCTGCTCAACTGCAGTAGCGCTCCACGGCGCCTGGGCGGTCCTGCCAGTTGGGATCCACCGACACGTGCAGTTCGAGGTAGGCGCCGGGCGGGAGCTGCCGGCGCACCTCGGTTCCGACCCGCTTCAGCACCGAGCCTCGATGCCCGATGACGATGCGCCGCTGCGAGGCCCGCTCCACGAGAATCTCGCAGCGGATGCGCGGCCAGTCCCACTCGGTGACCTGCGTGGCGATGGCGTACGGCAACTCGTCCCGCACCACCGCCAGGAGCTGCTCCCGCACCAACTCCGCCACGGCCACCTCGTCGGGAATGGCGCTCACCATGCCCTCGGGGTAGTAGGGCGGGCCCGGCGGCATCCGCCCCAGCAGGTGCTCCACGAAGCTGTCAAGGCCCTCTCCGGTGCGCGCCGAGAGCGGGAAGTAGGCCTCTGCGGGCACCTCCGAGACCCTTGCAAGCTGCTCGAGGATCCGCGCCGGCGCCGCCGCGTCGACCTTGTTGACCACGACGACGCCATCGGCGGGGAGCTTCGCCGCCACAAACCGGTCGCCGGGACCGAACGGGGCGGTCGCATCGACGACCAGGCAGGCCACGTCCACGTCGTCAAGCGCCTCGGCGGCGGTGGCATTCAGCCGCGACCCCAGGGCCGTGCGCGGCTTGCCAATCCCCGGCGTGTCCACGAAGACGACCTGGACACCCTCGCGGTGCAACACCCCCTGGACCGCTCGTCTCGTTGTCTGCGGCTTGTCGCTCACAATCGAGACCTTCGTCCCGCACAGCCGGTTCAGCAGCGTCGACTTACCGACATTCGGCCGCCCAACCAGCGTCACGAACCCCGAGCGGAGACCCTCCTCAGGACTCACGCCGAAGCCCGGCCGTCGAGTTCGGTGACCAGGACGCGGGCGATCCGCCGACGCTGCACCCGCTCCACGAGGAAGCGATGGCCGTTCACGTCGAGGTTCTCGCCCTCTTCGGGAACCCTTCCGAGCAGGGTGAAGATCAACCCCCCGACCGTGCTCCAGCGCCCAGAGGGCAACTCCGCCTGCAGCGCCTCGGACAACTCGCTGAGCGGGACCCTGCCGCTCACCCTGAGACTGCCCTCCTCCAGCTTCTCAACCAGCGCGTGCTCCACGTCGAATTCGTCGGTGATCTCGCCCACCATCTCTTCGAGCAGGTCCTCCAGCGTGACGAGACCGGCGGTCCCGCCGAACTCGTCGATCACGATCACCAGATGAGAGCGGCCACCCTGCATCTCCGCCAGCAACTCGGCGGTCCGCTTGGTGTCGGGAACAAAGCCGATCTCGCGCATCACCTCGCCAACGGGCCTGTCATCGTCCTCGGCGCGCACCGCCGCGATGAGATCCCGCACGTGGGCAAAGCCCACGATGTCGTCGATCCCCTCGCCGTACACCGGGATTCGGGTCAGCCCGTTGAACAGGGCCACCTCGAGCGCCTCGGCGACATTGAACGTGCGCTCGATCGCCACCATGTCGGTCCGCGGCACCATCACCTCCCTGGCAATCGTGTCGCCGAAGGAAATCACCGACTCGATGAGACGGTGTTCCTGAGCCTCGATGCTCTCATCCGCCGCCGCCAGTTCCGCAACGGCCAGCAACTCCTCCTCGGACACCGCTTCGGGCTCGTCTCGCTCGCTCTGACCGAACCTCCCCGCCCGCTCCCGGAGCCCCATGAGCAGCCGCAGCGGTGTGAAGACCACCAGGAGCCGCAAGGACGGAGCCACGAGCCGCGCCACCCGCTCGGGTCGGCGCATGGCGAGAGACTTCGCTCCGACGACGATGGCGAGGTAGAGCACGATCAACTCGATCGCGAAGGCAACTCCCAGCGCGCCGGTTCCCCAGCGGCGCTCCACCAACAGGGCAACGAGAGTTGCAATTCCCAGGTGACATGCCAGAACAAGCCCAAGCACCAGACCGAGTACGGGGCGGCGACGCTCGAGCAACCAACCCAGCGGACTGGTTTCGGTGGATTCCTCCTCGATCAGCACTCTGGCCTGGCTCTGGCGCAGCCGGGTGAGGCTTGTCTCGGCGGCCGACAGCACGACCGTGCAAACGCTCAGAACCGCCACCGCCGCGATCGCCAGGGATTCGAGCACTGCTCAGCCCACCAGTCGAGAATCGGCGCCCGGCGCGGTGACTTCCGCCCGCGAAGGCCGGTAGAGCCGCGCCAGTAGGGTCCGGGTCCGGCGCTTCATTCGCAGGGATTCCACCGGGCCGGCGTGATCGTGCCCGAACAGGTGCAGGACGCCGTGCACGATGAGCAGCGCCAGCTCGTCCGCCAGGGCGTGGCCCGCCTCACCCGCCTGCCGGGACGCCACCTCCGGGCAGACCACGACATCGCCGATGAGCAACGGGGGATCCCCTTCGAGGGGGCCGCGCCGCATTCGTGGCGCGCTCGCCTCAACCGGGAATGCCAGAACGTCGGTCGGGTGGTCGCTCTGGAGCCATGCGGCCGCCAATTCGGAGATCTCGGCCTCGTCCACGAAGGCCAACCCCATCTCGGCCGGGCGTCGAACCCCTTCGCGCAGCGCCGCCGCTGCCGCCAGCAGACCCCAGCGGCTCAGGTCGAGCGGTTCCCGTCCTCCACCTCCCGGCCCGGCGTCGGCGCCGCGCCGGTCCTCCACCTCGACGACGAAGTGGCCGCGCACGATCCGCCGACGGCGCTGTGGGTCCTCGTCCTGCTCCCCCGTCGGCGACCGTCCGCCGGCGGGGATTCGCCGCCGGTCGTCGGGACAGTCCGCAGACCCGCCCTCGCTCACCCAGACCGGTCCTGCACGGGCTCACCGCCCGTTTCGCTGCTGGCCTTGTCGTAGGCGTTCACGATGTCGGTGACGATGGGATGTCGGACGACGTCCCGGCTGCTCAGATGGACGAAGCGGACACCCTCTATGCCGGCCAGCAGCGTCTCCAACCCGTCGAGACCGCTGCGACCCCCCGCCACGTCCACCTGGGTCACGTCACCGGTGATCACGGCCCGTGAGCCGAACCCGATGCGGGTGAGGAACATCTTCATTTGCTCGGGAGTGGTGTTCTGCGCCTCGTCGAGGATGATGAAACTCCGGTTCAGCGTCCGGCCGCGCATGAACGCCAGCGGCGCTACCTCCACGATCTCCTGCTCCAGGAGCCGCTGCACGCCTTGCAGGTCCAGCATGTCGTACAACGCGTCGTACAGCGGCCGCAGGTACGGGTCGACCTTGGCGGCCACGTCACCGGGAAGGAAACCGAGTCGCTCGCCCGCCTCGACGGCGGGCCGCGTGAGAATGATCCGCTCCACCTCGCGCGCCTGCAGCGCGGCGATGGCCGCGGCGACCGCCAGCCAACTCTTCCCCGTCCCGGCCGGACCGATGGCGAAGGTCACCGTGGCTGAACGGATGGCGTCGACGTAGGCCTTCTGGCCCCGCGAGCGAGGTCGCACAACGGGTCCGCGGGCGTGGCGGAGCACCTCGTCGCTCAGCACCTCACTGGGGCTCTCGTCGGCGGCCACCAGGTCGATGACGTGCACTACTGATCGCGAGTCCACCGGATGCCCTTGACGGACGAGCGTGATCAATTCCTCCAGAACCCGCGCCACGCCGGGCGCGTCCGGACCGGTGACGGTCACCTCGTTGCCGCGCACGTGGATGCCGCTCTGCGGGAACGCCGCTTCCAGCAGCCGCAGATGGCGGTCGGCCGGCCCGAGCAGGGTGGGCAGGAGGTGATTGCCGGGGATCGTGACCCGAGCCCGGCTCACCGGTTGCTCAGTCGCGGAGGACAAAGCAGATGGGCAGCCGGTGTCCCCCTCGCAGCCCGGAGTGGGCGCCGCTCAGCGCGCCGCCCTCGTCGAGGTCCGGCAAGCGACTAGCTCTCCGAGGCAGACTCTTCCTCGCCTGCGCCGGATGCCTGCGCGGGAATCGGGTCGGGATACAGATGCTTCAAGGTGCCCGGCTCGACGCGGGACTGCTCGATGAACGCATCGACGTCACTCGCCTTAAACCGGAAGACGCGCCCGAAGCGATACGCCGGAAGCTGCCCGATGTCGACGAACCTGTAAATCGTCCTCGTCGTGAGACCGAGGCGCCTCGCCGTATCTTCAGTGCTGAGCCAATCGATATCCGACTCTACCATGTCCGTGATCCTCACAACTTCGTGTCGTTTCCATCCCCACCAGTGCATTGGCGCTGCACGACGGAGACAAGGGGTCGTAGCACCTCGTTAGAAGTTGCTTGCCGCCCTGGAAACAGAAACCAACGAACGTTATGTTAGTGGATGTCCTGGCACCGAGGGTGGCAGACCGCTTCGGGCCGGCTCAGAGGGCGCCGTCGACCTCGCCCGGCAACGCAACGTCGAGCAGGATTTTACCGAAATTCTCGTTCGATTGCATGTAGTGGTGCGCTTCGACAACCTGGTCGATGCCGTAGCGCCGGTCGATGACCGGTCGGAGCCGTCCGGACTCGAATAGCGGCAGAATCTCAGCCTCGAAACGCCTGCTGAGGGCGATTTTCTCCTCCGGCGCGCGTGACCGCAGCACAGTACCCACGAGCCGTGCTCGCCTGGACATGAGCCGCCCGAGCGAGATAGCCGCCTCCCCGCCCCCCAACAGCCCCACCTGCACGATCGAGCCGCAGACCGCCAGCGCCGCAAGGTTGCGACCCAGATTGTCGCCGCCGACGATGTCAAGCACGACGTCCGCGCCGCGTCCGTCGCTGAGGTCGCGGACCGCTTGGACGAAATCCTCGCTGCGGTAGTCGATCGCCAGGTCGGCACCGAGCCGGCGGCATCCCGCCAGCTTCGCCGCCGAGGCGGTCGCCACCACCGTCGCCCCGAGCGCCTTGCCGAGTTGGATCGCTGCGGTCCCCACCCCCGAGCCGCCGCCGTGAACCAGCGCCACACGGCCCGATGTGAGACCACCCTGGCAGACCAGCGCGTCCCAGGCGGTGATCCACACCTCGGGGATGGCCGCCGCGTCCGCCAGCGCCAAGCCGGCCGGAGGTCGCAGGGTCATCCGCTCGTGCGTGACGAGTCGCTCGGCGTACGCCCCGCCGTTGGTGAGACCCATGACCGGGTCCCCGGTGGCGAGGCTCCGCACCCGTGCGCCAACCTCGGCGACCCGGCCCGCGAACTCGAGTCCCAGAATCTCGATCTCGGTCTCCGGCCCCGGATACCGGCCCATGCGCTGGAGCACATCGGCACGGTTGAGGGCGGTCGAGGCGACCTCCACAAGTACGTCGTCGGGCCCCGGGACCGGCGCCGCGACATCTGCCAACCGCAGTACCTCAGGACCGCCGTAGCCGGTCAGAACGACAGCGCGCACCTAGCCGAGCCTACCGTCGTCGTCAGCGTCGCTCGACGGGTCGTCGCCGGTGCCTGGAGGATCATCGGGCGGGTCGGCGACCAGACCCACCGGCCGGACAATGTCCCGGATCATGCGCAAGGCGATGACAATCAGCAGACCGGCGAAGAGCCCCGCTGAAACCTCGGGAGCGATGACACCCGCCAGCATCCCGCCGCCGAAGGCCGAGAGAGCACCCCCTGCCCCGACAAACAGAGCGCCGCGCAGATCCACGTTCTCGTGGCGCAGGTTGCGGAGCGTCCCGACGATGGCGGTCGGGAGCACCACCAGAAGTGAGGTGCCCTTGGCGGTCACGTCCGCCACGCCGAAGAGCAGGACAAGCGCCGGCACGACGATCACTCCGCCGCCGACACCCATGAGGCCCGCCACCAGACCGACCAGCACGCCGCAGCCGACCAACCCGAACGCCGCGGCAACCGTGAGGGTCAAGTCGCCCTCGGTTACCGCCGTGCCAGCCAGCATGCGTCCAGCGGTCAGTCCCAGGAGCACGACGAAGGCGACCTGCAGGGTACGGAGGCGCACCCGGTTGAGAAGGTCCGTCCCCACCAGCACGCCGAGTCCCGACCCGGCGAAGATCAGCAGCCCGGCGACGGGGTCGACCGCGGAATTGAGCGCATAGGCGACAACACCTGAGGCGGCGAAGACAGCGGATGTGGCGAGTGACGTCCCGTGTGCCTCACGCTGGGAATAGCCCCCCAGCAGCATCAGGCCGGGTGCGATGAAGATCCCGCCGCCGACGCCGAACAGCCCCGCGATGAATCCGGCGAGAAGGCCCACTCCCGCCAGCACCCACCGCGCGCGACCCCGTTGGCCTGAGGCCTCCCTCACGCGGGTGTGGTCGCGTCCCGAACGCTCGCCGGGTCCGCCTCCGCCCGGCGTTCCCGGGCCCTGCCACCCGCGTACTCGAACCCGAACCGACCCTTGATGCAGAGATGCCCGGAGGTCACCTCGTGATCCTCGGGCGAGGTGACCCGGAAGATCTCGTCATCCTGGGTGTGCAACTCCAGGTTGCAGCCGACGCCGCAGTAGGGGCAGACCGTCGTGGTGACGGTCTGCCCCTCGGGATCGAACCGGCCCGAGGCGCGGAGGTCGAATTCCCTGGTGAAGATGAGCGCGCCCGTGGGACACACCCCGATGCAGTTGCCGCAGTACACGCAGGCGGACTCGGGCAGATCCACGTCGAATTCCGTCGAGATCCGGGCATCGAACCCCCGACCCGCCACTGCGATCGCGAAGGTGTACTGCGCCTCGGTGCCGCAGGCGTCGACGCACTTGTAGCAGAGCACGCAACGGTCGTAGTCCCGGACGTACAACTCGTCGTGGCGCCGCACCGGTTCACGCACGCGCGCCCGGTCGGGTCCGTGACGTTCGGGGTCGGTTCCGTACTCCTCGAGCCAGCGGAGGATGTCCGCCTCGGCGCGGGAGAGGTCCACCGAGGAGGCAAGCAACTCCAGGACCATCCGGCGCGACGCTCGCACCCGTTCGCCCCCCGTGCGGATATCCATGCCCTCGGTCACTTGGCGCGAGCAGGCCGGCACCAGCGTGCGCGAGCCTTCCAACTCCACAACGCAGACGCGACAGGCGTTCACCGGCGTGATCGTCGGCGCCCAGCAGATCGTCGGCACGTCGACGCCGGCGCCCCGGCAGACGTCCAGGATGGTGCTGCCCTCGGGCGCCGTCTGTTCAGTGCCGTCGATGCGGACGGTGACCTTGCGGCGGGGGATCCCCACCGGGACAGGGGCGCTCATGACCGCGTTCCGCCGGCCCCGTTGCCGGCAACCCCGTCGAGCAGCCCGAGGCGCAGCGCCGAGCCGACCGCCGAAGCCGCCGTGTGGCCCAACCCGCAGATCGAGGCGTCGCTCATCACCGTGGCCAGGTCCTCGATGAGGCCCGCGTCGCCCGGCAGCCTCGAGCCGGAGCGCAGGCGCACGATCGTCTCGTTCTGGCGGACGGTGCCCACCCGGCACGGCACGCACTGCCCGCAAGATTCGTCGCGGAAGAAAGCGGTGATCCGCTCCACGATGTCACCCAGGTCCGAAGTGGCGCCGAAGACGGTGACCGCGCCCGAGCCCAGCGTCAGACCCGCCGCCCGGACGCCCTCGAAGGTCAGAGGCACGTCGGTGGCGCCGGGGGGAACGAACACTCCTGCGGCGCCGCCGAGCAGCGTCGCCCCGGGAGAGGCCGGAGCGCCGGCAAGTTCCAGCAACTCGTCGAGACGCGTGTCGAAGGGCACCTCGTAGACCCCGGCACGAGCCACGTCGCCGGCCACCGAGAAGAGCTTCGTGCCCGGACTCTCGGCTGTGCCCACGGCTCGAAATGCCCCCGCGCCAACGCTGAGGATCACCGGCACATTGTGGAGCGTCTCGACGTTGTTGACCACCGTGGGCCGGCCGAAGAGCCCCACCTCGGTGGGGAAGGGTGGTTTCGACCGGGGTTCGCCGCGGTAGCCCTCCAGTGAATTGAAAAGCGCCGTCTCCTCGCCGCAGATGTAGGCCCCGGCGCCCCGGCGGACCTCGATGTCGAAGCCGAGGCCGCTGCCGGCCACGTCGGAGCCCAGGAACCCGCGCCGGCGGGCCTCGTCGACGGCGGCGATGATCCGCTCCTCGGCGGTGGGGTACTCCCCCCTTATGTAGACGTAGCCCCGCGAGGCGCCGACGGTCACCCCGGCGATCGTCATGGACTCGACCAGGGCGAAAGGGTCGCCCTCCAGCAGCACCCGATCCTTGAAGGTGCCCGGCTCGGACTCATCCGCGTTGCACACGACGTAGCGCTCCCGGCGCGCCGAGCCGGCCACAGCGCGCCACTTCACGCCGGTCGGGAAGGCCGCTCCTCCCCTGCCCCGGAGCCCCGAGTCGGCAACCTCGCGCAACACCGCCTCCGGCCCCATCGCCAGCGCCGCTCGCAGCGCCTGGTACCCGCCGTGCGCCCGGTACTCCTCGAGGCTGGTCGGGTCCGCCACGCCGATCCGGCCCGTCAGCCAGGCGGGCCCGGCGGCGACCACGCGCGGCGCCACGGCCGCGGCTCCCTCGGCGGCGAGTGCGTCGTCCACCGATCCGGTGGCCGTCCAGCGCGCCGCGCCGGTCCCCGAGCGCTGCACGAACAGGGCGGGGGCCCGATCGCACTGGCCGAGACACGGGCTGGGGTGCACGCCGACCGGCTCGCTGCCCGAGTGGCCGGCTCCTCCCGAGAGCTCCCGGTATTCGGGGTGGACACGGCAGGCGATGTCGTCGCAGGCGTGCACCACTGTTCGGGGACCCTCCTCGGTGCGCAGCAGCGCGTAGAACGTGGCAACGCCGAAGGCTTCGGCGCGGGGCACCTCGAGGCGCGCGCACAGTTCGGCGAGCGCCTCCGGACTGATCCAGCCGATTCCGTCCTGCAGCGCGTGCAGCGCCGGCAGCAGCAGGTGCCGGCGATCCGGTCCACGCCGGATCACCCGCGTGTCCAGCGCGTCCGCGCGACCGCCGACGGCCCCGTCCAGAACACACACCTCCGCCGGTGTCGGGGCGCCCACCGGCGGTCGCGACTCCATCGTTCCAGCCTAGGAGTGCGCCTCAGCGCCGCAAGGTCACATGGCGTGACGTGCGAAACCGTCGTGGCGCGCGGACATGAACTATCAGCCCGCCGAATGTTCTCGCAGCAGGTCGCGCAGGCGCGGCGGGCTCAGGTTGGCCTGGGTGATGGGTACACCGAGAGGCACCAACGCGTCGTGCACCGCGGCGGCAAGCGCCGCCGGCACGACGATGAGCGCCCCCTCACCCGCACCGCGATAGCCGCCGATCAGATCCGAGGGCGTCTCGCGGTGAATGATCCGCGGCTCCACGATGTCCCCGAACGTCGGGATCGCGTAGTCCAGCAGCGTCGTCGTGAGCGGCTGGCCGTTCTCGTCGTAGTGGAGTTCCTCGAGGAACGTCTGCCCGATGGCCTGCATGACCGCACCGTGGATCTGCCCGTCGAGTATCACCTGATTCATCACGGTGCCGCAGTCATGCACGATCGTGAGGTCGCCCACACTCACCACGCCGGTGGCGGGATCCACCTCCACGACCGCGGCCGCGGCCGCCGTGGCATAGGTGGCGGCCACGTTCATCTTGCCGCGCTCGTCGGGGAAGGGGCTCGTGTTGAACGAGTCGTAGCCCACGATGACAGAGAGGCCCGGATCCATGCCCGGTGGCAGCAGGAAGGTGTGGAGGTACGCCGCCGAGGCGATCTGGGCGAACGGGATCGCCGCCTCGCCCAGGCGGAAGAAGCCGTCCGAGACCGTGATCTGATCGGCGGGCGCGTCCAGCAGTCCGGCGGCGATGGCGACCATCTTGTCGCGCACCTGGCGCGCGGCCTTGATGACCGCGCCGCCGCCCATGACGACCGAACGGCTGCCCCAGGTGCCGCTGCCGTAGGGCAGGACCCCGGTGTCACCGTCGCTGACGGTGACGTCGTCGGGGCTGATGCCCAGTTCGTCCGCAGCCGCCTTGGCGAAGATGGTCTCGTGGCCCTGACCCTGGGACTTGGTGCCCACCACCACGTTCACCTTCCCGTCGGGCTGCACGGCCAGCATCGCCATCTCGTAGACACCGAACTGCCCCGCCAGGCCATGGATGTTGGGAGCGGTGGCCTCCACCATCTGCGCGATCCCCACGCCGACGAGACGGCCCTCGGTCCGCGCCTCGTCGCGCCGGCGGCAGGCGGCGGCGTAGTCCGCCCCCTCGAGGAGGTCCGAGAGCTGGTCATGGAAGCTGCCGCAGTCCAGCACGGCTCCGGTTGCGGTCACGTAGGGCCGCTGCTCGTCGGGGATCATGTTGATCCGGCGCATCTCCACGGGATCAATGCCGAGCTTCTCGCCCACCAGGTCCAGCACCCGCTCGATCAGGAAGACGGCCTGCCCCTGGCCGTAGCCGCGGTAGGCGCCCATCGGCGCCTTGTTGGTCGCCACGCAGCGCAGCTCGAAGGCGTAGTCCTGCAGGTCGTAGCAGTTGGGCACGATGGCCGTGGTGACGATGGCGGGCCCGGCGCCGAGGACATAGAGCTCCGGCGACCCGACGTCTGCGATGATCTCGGCGCGTAACCCGAGGATCCGCCCGTCGTTGCGGTACGCCGCCTCCACGTTGTGCACCTGCTGGCGCGAGTGCACGCTGGCGGTGAGGCTCTCGGTGCGGTCCTGTTTCCAGACGACCGGGTGGCGAACCCGCATTGCCAGCACCGCCACCAGCGCCTCCTCGCGAACCATGTGGACCTTGTTTCCGAAGCCGCCGCCCATGTCGGGCGCCACGACTCGGATCTTGGCCTCGCTCAGTCCGGTGATCTCAGCGAGCACGGTCCGCAGGAAGTGCGGGATCTGGGTGGAGGCGTGCAGCACCAGGCGGCCCGTGGCGGCATCAAACTCCCCGAGTGCACCGTGGCCGTCCAGCGGCAGGCCGATGATGCGGTGGTGCGTGAACTTCTCCTGTAGCACGCCGTCGGCATTGGCGAACGCCGTCTCGGTGTCGCCGTGAGGGCCGGGGATGTACAGGAAGACGTTGTCACCCCAGTCCTCGTAGAGCTGCGGCGCGTCGGCTTCCAGCCCCGCTTCCACGTCGCTGACCGCCGGCAACTCCTCGTAGTCGACCTCGATGAGCTCGAGGGCGTCCTCGGCGATGTAGCGGCTGTCGGCGACCACGGCGGCGACCGCCTCGCCCACGAAACGCACCTTGTCGACCGCCAGCACCGACCAGTTGAGCTGGCGCAGCGTCGGGATCGCTTCCAGGTGGTGGTTGAACGTGCCGACCTCGGCAGCCAGTTCGGCTCCCGTGAACGCGCCGATCACGCCGGGCAGCGTGAGGGCGCCCGAAACGTCGATCTCGCGGATGCGGGCATGGGCCAACGGGCTCCGCAGGATGGCAATGTGCTTCAGGTCCGGCCTCTGCACGTCGCCCAGATACTCACCCTCGCCACAGAGCAGCCGGGTGTCCTCGCGTCGGAAGGTTCCGGTGGTGGTCTCCGGCGGCGCCACCGGGGGCGCTACGGCGGTCATGACTGCGCCTCGGCGGTGCCGGCGAGGGCTTCCAGAGCGCCGACGATGTTGATGTAGCCGGTGCAGCGGCAGAGATTGCCCGACATCCACTCCACGATCTCGTCTCGGCTCGGGTGCGGGTCGGCCTCGAACATCTCCAGCGCCGTGAGGACCATGCCCGGCGTGCAGTAACCGCACTGCAGGCCGTGGTGGGTCGACAGCGCCTGCTGGATCGGATGCAGCGCTCCCGGCGATCCGACGCCCTCGATGGTGCGCACCTCGGCGCCGTTCACCTGGACGGTGAACATGAGGCAGGACCGCACGCTGGCGCCGCCGACCAGGACCGTGCAGGCACCGCAGGCACCCTGTTCGCAGGCTGCGTGAGCTCCTGTGGCGGAGAGGCGGTCCCGCAGCGTGTCGAGCAGCAACTCACGCGGCTCGACGTCGACCTCCGCGGCCTCGCCGTTTAGAGAGAACCTGACATCTGTCATGACGATCCACTCCTCATTGCATTCCTCCTTCTCGTGATCGGCGCGCGCTCAGCCACCGCCGGTCGATCCTGCCCGTCCCCAGGCTCTTCGCACAGCATCGGCGGCGAGCACGGCGGCGAGCTCGCGGCGATATTCGCCGGAACCGTGCACGTCTCCGGTCGGGTCCGACGCCGCGGCCACCCGCCTGCCCAGTTCGTCCGCTCCGCCGTCGGTCAGGGCAGACTCGCCCAGCAGGAACTCTCCCGCCGCGCTCAGGTCCATCGGGGTCGGGCCGAGACCGCAGCCGGCGACCCGCACCGACTCACATGCACCGTCCCCGTCACGGTGCAGGATGACCGCCACACCCGCGGTGGCGAAGTCACCGTGGCGGAGGACGAATTCACTGAACGCGCCGCCGTCGCCTTCACCGTGCGCGGGAATCTCCACCGCAGTCAGCAACTCGGCGGGCTCGAGGCTGGTCATGAAGGGCCCCGCGAAGAGTTCGGCAGCGGGAACTCTTCGCTCACCGGTGGTGCTGCTGGCAACCACATTCCCACCCAGCGCAACGAGCAGTGCCGGCAATTCGGCGACGGGATCGGCGTGGGCAATACTGCCGCCGAGCGTGCCCCGGTTGCGGATCCCGACGTGGCCGATGAGCCCGGCCGTCTCGGCGACAATCGGCGCTTGGCGACGCACCGCCGGGTCGGTCTCCAGGAAGCGGTGACGGCACATGGCGCCGAATCGCAGCGTGCCGTTGCGGGCCTCGAAACCCGACAGTGCCCCCACGCCGTTCACATCCACGAGCAGGCTCGGACGGGCCAGACGCAGGTTCATCAGCGGTACGAGGCTCTGCCCTCCCGCCAGCACACGGGCGTCCTCGGAGTCGGCTAGCGCCTCGGTGGCCTCGGCGACCGATTCCACGGCGACGTATTCGAATCTTGCGGGTTTCACCTTGTCGCTCCAATCCCCTCTGCCGCAGATGCCAGCCGGCCGATCGGCTAGCTGGAATTCGACGGCCAGTGCCGCTCGTAGCGGCTCACCAGCCAGCGGTTGAACTGCGCCAGGGTCTCCTCCTGCCAGGAATAGCGGCCGCGCGGCGCGAACACCGAGTTCAAGCCCTTCTGCACCATGCGGTCTGCGTAGACATCCTGCACGTTGAAATTATCAACCCCCTGCTCGGCCTGCTCGAAGAGGTACTCGAACATCGGGTCCGCCAGCGCTGAGGCCTCGAAGCAGTACCCGATATGGATGGTGATCTCGCCCGGTCCATCCGGACTGATGATGAAGTAGGCGATCTCGTCCGGCACGATCGCCAGCGACAGCGTCGGCGGGATCAGGACGAACGAACCGCGCCGCCGCTGTGCTTCGGTGAGGTTCGCGAACACGGGCAGGATGCACTTCTTGGTGGGGTTGAAGGAGCCGTCGATGTCCGTGAAGTGCTGGATGCGACCGATGGCCCCGTCGTCGGGATCCCACGGCAGGTAGTCGTTGAGGTGGCTCGGGGCGAACGTCTGGAGTGGACCGTGCAGCCGACTGGCGTGATAGGGGTCATTGAAGTTCTCCATCATGACCTTCCAGTTCCACGGCAGGCTCGGCAACGTCTTGCCCTCGCGGGTCACCGTGTCGGGAAGGCCGAAGTTCTCCAGGATGTCGTCGATCTTTCCCAGGGTCGGCGCCAGCGGCCGAGCGTCGGCATCGAAATTGCAAAACACGAATCCCTGCCACAGCTCGGTGCGCAGCGACGGCAGGCCGTGGTCCGCCTTGTCGAAACCGACGGCGCGCTCCATCGCCGGCGCACCAAGCAGCACCCCGTCCAGGCCGTAGGACCAGTGGTGATAGGGGCAGGTGAAGCGGCGCGTATTGCCGGACCCTTCGGCCAGCACCATGCCGCGGTGCTGGCAGACCGCGGAGATGACCCCGATCTCGCCGTCGCCGTCGCGCAGCAGGATCAGCGGCTCCCCGGCAAGGGTGATGCAGCGGAAGTCCCCCGGGTTGGGGACCTGATCGGCCCGCCCGACACAGAGCCATTCGCGCTGGAATACTGCCCGCCGCTCGAATTCGTAGAACTCCGGAGAGGTGTAGATGAGCGGTGGCAGCAGACACGCCTCGTCGACCGCCTTGACAGACGCGGCGAACGAGTCACGCAATTCCCTCGTCAGAACGGTCATGCCGCGTCTCCCTTCCGGCACCGCGGCCCCGGCCCCCGGAGACGCCGCCACTACGGGAATTATTGTCGCCCCTCGCGCGCCACACAATCAGGGGCACCTCGGCCACCGCGCCGCATTCGCCGCGGTGAGCGGGGCTATGAGCCCTAGGAGGTTGCCTGATCGGGAAGAAGTCATCGATTGGTACTAACGTAACCCGACGGGCTACCGGGACAGTGCCCTGGCGTGAGGCGATGAGACTGGCAGTCCCGCCAGATTCAGCTACCCTTTGCCCGTCGGGGAGGCATCTGACCGAGACGGCCGCATCGGGCGACGAGGTATCGGCAGACAAGGAGCAGAGATGATGGAAGTGACTTCCGAGCGGCGGGGCTCGACGGTGATCATCAATACCGCGGGCCGAGTCGACGGATCGAATGCCAGCGATTTCCAGGACGCGTTGGAAGCCAGCATCGGGGCCGAGGACGGCGCGGTGATCCTCAATCTCGGAGAATTGGACTACATCAGTAGTGCCGGGCTGCGCATCATCCTGCTCAGCGCCAAGAACCTCCGCCAGCGTGACGTCGGTTTCTCCATCTGCTCGCTGTCACCCTCGGTGCACGAACTCTTCATCATCAGTGGTTTCGACCAGATCATCGCTATCCACAGTTCCCCAGAATCCGCGCTCGCCGCCCAGGAGAGCTGAGGGAGTCTCGCCTCAGAGACCCTTGAGCTGACACAGCAGGGACCGACGCCGAGCGCCCGCGCCGGGGAGATCGGATAGCGATGGCCGAAGCCTCATACAAGATCCTCGTCGTGGACGACGAGGTCGACTTGGAGCCGCTCATGCTGCAGCGGATGCGGCGTGACATCCGCTCCGGGCGCTACAGCTTCGTCTTCGCCCACAACGGCATCGAGGCGCTCGAGAAGCTGAACGAGGACGACAGCATCGACATGGTGCTATCGGACATCAACATGCCCCAGATGGATGGGCTGACACTCCTGGAGCAGATCCCCACGGTCGACCCCAACATCAAGTCGGTGATCGTCTCGGCCTACGGCGACATGAAGAACATCCGCACGGCCATGAACCGGGGCGCGTTCGACTTCGTCACCAAGCCCCTCGATTTCGCCGACCTGCGCATCACCATCGAACGGACCTTGGCCCACCTCACCGAGTGGCGCGCCGCGCTGGCGTCGCGCGACCAACTGGTGTCCCTCCAGAAGGAACTCGACGTCGCCAACAAGATGCAGAAGTCGATCCTCCCGACGAGTTTCCCGCGCCGGGACGACTACGAGGTGTTCGCCCACATGGAACCGGCCCGCAATGTCGGGGGCGACTTCTACGACGTCATAAACCTTGAGAACGGTCGCATCGGGCTGTGCATTGCCGACGTGTCCGACAAGGGGGTGCCCGCGGCACTGTTCATGATGTCCAGCCGCACCCTGCTGAAAGGTGCATCCATCGGATGCGACAACCCGGGCGACGTCCTGCGGGAGGTCAACGACCTCCTGCGCGAGACGAACGACACCGAGATGTTCGTCACGCTGCTCTACGGGATCTTCGACCCGGCCAGCGGCGACTTCACCTACGCCAACGGCGGCCACAACGAGCCGCTCCTGATCCGACCGGACGGAAGCTCCTCGTTGCTTCCGCGCACCGGCGGGATCATCCTCGGGGTGATGGCCGGCATGGAGTTCGCCCACAACACCGTCAACGTCGGGCCGGGCGACACGCTGTTCCTCTACACCGACGGCGTGAGCGAGGCCATGAACGTCACAGCCGAGGAGTTCGGGATGGAGCGGCTGGCGGCGATCTTCGCCGAGACCCCGCCGAGCGACGCGGAGCAAACCACCATGGCGGTCTTCAAGGCGGTGCACACCTTCGCCGGTGAGACCCCCCAGTCCGACGACATCACCTGCCTGACGCTGCACCGAAGTGAGTCGGGGAGTTGAGCACGCAATTCCGGCTGGAGGTCGGCGCCGCGCAGCACGAGTCGGTCGATGACGCCCTGCGGCACATCGAGGCGTCACTGGAGGAGTTCGGCCGCCTCGAGCACTGCCCCGCCGACCTCGCCTTCAAGCTGCATCTCATCATCGAGGAACTGGCCCTGAACGCCATGACCTACGGCGGCGCCGAGAGCGTGCAGATCACCATCACAACCGCCGCCGACACCGTCACCGTCGAAATCTCCGACAATGGCGCCGCGTTCGACCCGCTGAACGATGCCCCCCAACCCGACGTCAATGCGGCCCTCGAGGACCGGGCCATCGGCGGGCTGGGGATCCATCTGGTTCGTACGCTGACCGACGACCTGAGCTACCGCTGGGATGGGGAGCGGAACCATCTGACCCTGGTCACGCGGCAGACGGAATGATCGAACCGCTGCGGCGGAGGTTTCCCTCGGCTCTGGGGGTCTTCGCCCTGCTCGCGCTGGCGGCCGCAACCTGCACCGCCGGCAGCGAACCGGATCAGCCCCCCACAACCAGTTCGACGCAGCCTCCCGCACTCGACGGGTCCCCGACCGACCCGGAGCCGGCGGCGGCCACGCAAGGCATCTTCGAGGATTCGGTCCTCTTCGGCCAGTCGGCCGCTTTCAGCGGCCCCGCGCAGGAACTCGGCCGCAACATGAGGCTCGGCATCGAGGCCGCCTTCGCCGAGGCCAACAGGAATGGCGGCGTCCACGGCAGGCGCCTCGACCTGGCCTCCCTGGACGACGCCTACGAGCCGGAGGCGGCTGTCACCAACACGCAGCAGCTCATCGAGACCGATGGGGTGTTCGCGCTGATCGGAGAGGTCGGCACACCCACGTCGCGTTCGGCCACCCCCGTTGCCGCGGCCGCGGAGGTCCCCTTCATTGCCCCGTTCACAGGGGCGGAGTTCCTGCGCGATGACGACTGGCGCAACATCATCAACCTGCGCGCCTCCTACTACCAGGAGACCGAGGAAATCATCGCCAGGCTGATCGCCGATCAGGGCAGTGACCGCATCGCGGTCATGTTCCAGGACGACTCCTTCGGCCGGGCCGGCTACCGCGGGGTCCTGCAGGCCCTCGACCGTCGGGGCATGGAACCGGTCGCCATCGGGCTGTATCCCCGCAACACGACGGCGGTGCGCACTGCCCTGCTCGACCTCCAGCTGGGCGATCCCGACGCTGTTGTTCTCGTAGGCGCCTACCAACCCGTCGCCGCGCTGATCGCCTGGGCACGCTTCGTGGGCGAGGACTGGACGTTTGTCACGATCTCCTTCGTCGGCGCCAACGCCCTGGCCGAGGAGTTGGGCCCCTTCGGCGACGGCGTGTTCGTGACCCAGGTCGTGCCGTTCCCCGACGATGACACGCTGCCCGTCGTGGCCTCATATCTCGCCGCCCTGGAGGCGTACGACCCCGGCGCCGAGCCGGGGTTCGTCTCGCTGGAGGGCTACTTCGCCGGCCGCATGGCGATCGTCGGACTCGAGCGCTGCGGGCGCGACCTGAGTCGGACCTGCTTCCTCAATGAGCTCCTGCGGGGCGAGCCGGTGGACATAGACGGCTTCGAACTCAGATTCGGCGACGGCGACAATCAGGGCTCCGACGCCGTGTTCCTCACTGTGATCCGCGACGGTCGCTATGTGGCGACCGCCTCGATGTGAGGACGGTCCCGGGCGTGAGCGCTCCCGCGCAGCGGGCGGTTCCGGTCCCCGCTGAGGTCCACGCATGCTGAGAGATCGGCTGCGCGAGCTGATGGACTTCGGCCTCCGGATCTCGACTCAGATGTATGTCGCGATCGGCGTCCTCGTGTCCCTGACCGTCGCCGCCATCGCCGTGAGTTGGCTGTCGTTCAACAGCATCGAGGGCGCCCAGGACCGCGTCAACGAGGAGAGCCTGCCGCGGATCGTCACCGCCTTCCGGGTCACGGAGCTGAGCAGCCAGCTGGTCGCCGCGGCCCCGCGGCTGACGGTCGCCGCCACACCTGAGGAGCTCGCCGCGGTCTCGGCGGAGATCGTGGAGACGCAAGAGGAGTTCCGCGGGGAGTTGAGGCTCCTGGAACAGCAGGACATCGACGCGGCGCTGTTCGTGGCGATCCGCTCACGCGCCCGGCAGCTCGAGTCCAACATCGCTCAGATCGAGGTCGAGATGCCGACGTCGTTCGCGCTCGCCGTCGAGATCGAGGCCCTGCGGGTGCAACTGGCCGAGATCAGCCAGAGGCTCGACGACATCCTGCTGCCGGCGCTCGATGAGCAGCTCTTCTACCAGATGACCGGCTACCGACAGATCGGCGAGCCGCCGGTACCGCGCGAGCGGCACTTCACCGAGGCGGAGATCATCCGTTACCGCCACCTGCTCGCCCTGCAGACCGACACGGCCATCGCCACCCAGCTGCTCTCCAGCGCCTTCAGCGTCTCCAACGCGGCTCTGATCGAACCCCTCCAGGAGAGCTTCGAATCGGTCACCGACCGCATCGAGATCAGCGCGGCCGCCATCGGTCTGATCGCCCAGCGCGGCTACCTGGTCTCCGTCCTGACCGACCTGTTCGCCCTGGGCGTCGGCACCGACAGCGGCTTCGCTCTCATCACGCGGCAACTGGAACTCGGCGAGCGCCAGCGCGAATTGCTCGCCCAGAACCGCGTCCAGGCCGCAGAGCTGGCAACCGGGGTGCAAGAGCTGATCAGCAGCGCCCAGAGCGACGCCGACGACGCCACCGCGGCCTCCTCGGATGCGATCGGCACCTCGCGGATTCTGCTGCTGGTGATCGCCGGCATCAGCGTGGTCGTGGGCCTCTCGATCATCCTGGGATTCGTCAGCCGCTTGCTGCTGCGCCGGCTCAACCAGCTCTCGAACCGGATGCGGCGCATGGCCGACGGTGACTTGGAGGACGAGGTCGTCATCAGCGGTCGCGACGAGGTATCGGAGATGGCGCACGCGTTGGAGATCTTCCGCCGCCACGCGCTGGAGGTTCAGCGCCTCAACCTGGTCGAGAAGCTGGCCGAGGAACTCGGCGACAAGAACAGTGAGCTGGAGCAGGTCCTGGACGAGCTGCACAAGGCCCAGGATCAGATCGTCATGCGGGAGAAGCTGGCCGCGCTGGGCGAGGTGACAGCCGGGGTGGCGCACGAGATCCGCAATCCCCTCAACTTCGTCAAGAACTTCTCGGAGGTCTCCGCCGAGTTGGTCGAGGAGCTCGAGGAGGTGCTGGAGGAGGCAGAGGACACTCTGACCGAGGAGCAGCGGGGACTCATATCAGACATCGCCGCCGACCTCACCGAGAACCTCGAGCGCATCAGCTCCCACGGCGAGCGCGCCAACAGCATCGTGCACGACATGTTGATGATGAGCCGCGAGACCGGCGAGTGGCGGCTCGCCGACATCAACGGGCTCATCGAGGAACACGCCAGGCTCGCCTTCCACAGCGCCCGCGCCGTGGATCCGGACTTCCAGTTGAACCTGGAGTTCGACCTGGATCCCGAGGTGGGCGAACTCGACGTGCTGCCCCAGGACCTGGGCAGGGTCTTCATCAACATGGTCGGCAACAGTTGTCACGCCACCGACCAGAAGCGCAAGAGGTTGGCGGAGGAGAAAGAGGACCGGTCCTACATGCCCACGGTCCGCACCGCCAGCCGCAGAACCCCTGACAGCGTGGAGATCAAGATCCGCGACAACGGCGACGGCATCCCCGCCGACGTGGTGGACAAGATCTTCAACCCGTTCTTCACGACGAAGCCCACCGATCAGGGAACGGGGCTGGGCCTGGCGATCACCAACGACATCGTCCGCGAGCACGGGGGCACCATCAGCGTGGACACCGCCCCGGGCGAGTACACCGAGATGACCATCACGCTGCCCCTGCAGCGGGCGGAGTCCACGTCCGAGGATCTGGAGGAGGACACCCCCACCGAGGATCCGGAGGAAGACACCCCGACCGACGAGTGACGGCCGCCCGGCGGCGGGCCGTCAGCGGACGAGAGGCTCGATGCGTACCGCCGTCGCCTTGAAGCCTGCGGTCCCCGAGAGAGGATCCCAGTCGTCGGGCACGAGCAGGTTCGTGTCGACCTGATCGGGAAAGTGGAAGGTCAGGAACGCCAGGCCCTCGACCAGGTCGGGGTCGAAGCGCACCGGAGCCTCCACGGCGCCGCGCCGGGACACCACCCGTACCACCTCGCCCTCGGCGATTCCCAAGCGGCGGGCGTCGGCGGCGCAAACCTCCAACTCCTCCCTGCGCCGCAGCGGCGATGCGAAGGATCCCGACTGGACCCCCGTGTTGAACGAGTCCAGGCGCCGTCCCGTCGTCAGGCGGATGGGGTACTCCGCGTCGAGATCGTCGAGCGGCGCCTCCCACTGCACGGGCACGAACGGCACCCGAGGGCCCTCGAGGGGATCGGCCCAGAGACGGCCGTGCAGGAACTGCGACCCCGGGTGCTCCTCGTCGAGGCACGGCCAGCGAATGCCGCCCAGCGCCTCGAGCCGCCGGTAGGGCATCCCGGCGTGGTAGCTCGAGAGCGAGCGCAGCTCGTCCCAAACCGCCTCCGCATCGGGTTCGCCCCAGTCGTGACCCAACTCGCGGGCCAGTGCGAAGGTGATCGCCAAGTCGTCGCGCGCCTCGCCGGGAGGCGACACCGCGGCCCGCACCAGCTGCACCCGTCGCTCGCTGGAGGTCACGGTGCCGGTCGTCTCGGCGAAGCTGGCCGCGGCGGGCAGCACGACGTCGGCCAGCTGCGCCGTCGCGGTGAGGAAGATGTCCTGCACCACGAGGAACTCCAGGTCGGCGAGCACGCGGCGGGCGTGCGCCACGTCGGCCTCGGAGTCGGCGGGGTTCTCGCCGACCACGTACAGCGAGCGCAGGCGCCGATCCTCCATGGCCTCGAACATCTCCGACAGGTGCCAGCCGGCCTCCGGCGGCACCGGCGCACCCCAGGTCTCCTCGAAGCGGCGCCGCCCTGGCTCGTCGCTGAGGTCACAGAAGCCGGGCAGGCGGTTCGGCAGCGCACCCATGTCGCCGCCGCCCTGGACGTTGTTCTGGCCTCGCAGCGGCGCCAGGCCGGAGCCGTAGCGGCCGACGTGGCCGCACAGCAGCGCCAGATTGATGAGTGCGAACACGTTGTCGGCGGCGTTGTGGTGCTCGGTGATGCCCAGCGTCCAGCAGAGCTGGGCGCGCTCGGCGGTGGCATAGAGGTGCGCCAACTCCACGATCGCCTCGGCCGGCACGCCCGTGATCGACGCGGCCCGGTCGGGGGTGTACGGCTCCACGCTGGCGGCGTAGTCCTCGAACCCGGCCGTGGCATGGTCGATGAAGTACTCGTTGTGCAGCCCGGAGGCGATGATCTCGGCGGCCATGGCGTTCGCCAGGGCGATGTCGGACCCCACGTCCACGCCCAGCCACAGGTCGGCGAAGCTCGCCGAGGCGCTGCGTCGCGGGTCGACGACCACCAGCTTGGCGCCGTTGTTCCGGCCGACCAGCATGCGGTGGAACATGATCGGGTGGGCGTTGCGGGCATTGGAGCCCCACAACAGGATCAGGTCGGTGTGCTCGAGTTCCTCATACGAACTCGTCCCTCCCCCGACTCCGAAGACCGTCGTCAGACCGACGACGCTGGGGGCATGTCAAGTGCGATTGCAGCTGTCGATGTTGTTCGAGCCGATGACCGTCCGGGCGAACTTCTGCAGGGCGTAGTTCAACTCGTTCGTGGCCTTGGAGCAGCTGAACGTGCCGAAACTCGTCGGACCGTGCCGCTCGACCGACCGCTGCAGGCCCTCGGCGGTACGGGCGAGTGCCTCGGACCAGCTCGCGGGACGCAGGTCACCGCCGCGATCCCGGATCAGCGGCTCGGTGAGGCGTTGGGGCATCGTGCAGTCTCCTCGGTCGTCCCGGCGCTCCCCCACAGCCTAAATCAGCCCACTTCAAAGCACCCGGCGGCCCCGAGCCTTCGGGCATGACCATGCACGCCACCAGCGGTGCCATTGGAGCGAATCGAGCGTATCCTCGGCGCCAATTCCCCGGTGTCGCCAATGCCCTCGGGCATGCGCCCGGGGTATTGACTTTTTGGCCGCCTGGTCGCTACCCGCCGGACACAGACCGGCGAACTCCTACGCCTCCTCGCCGTCCTCGAGCACCCCGTCGCCTCTCCATCCTGGAGCAAGCCGATCCGTTCGGAGGATTCCAACTGGGGATTTGTTGGGGATTTCACTGTATCCATTGATTTTGAGTTGACGAATAGTACAGATGTTGGTAGTATTACAGGTATGGGATTCGTCGGGGGGAACGGGCATGTGAGCTTCGAGCCGCGGCGGTGTGAGCCGGTGAGCCTGGAG
>JAPPDX010000055.1 GCA_028824415.1 bacterium
CGGAGCACGCTGAGCCTGCGAAGCGTGCGGAGAGGAAGGAGCAGAGCGGCACCCCGGACCCCCGACCGGACGGCCGCAAATCACCGGCGGCCCCGACCGGGCGGCGACTCAGCCGCGGCCGCCTCCCGGCAGCACCCGGTAGGCGTCGTAGACGTTGCCGACGCGGCGCACCGCGTGAAGCACCGAGGAGAGTTGTGCCCCGTCGGAGAGCTCCAACTCGAAGCGCATGATGGAAGCACCGTCGGCGCCGGCGCGGGCGTTCACCGAGGTGATGTTGGCCTGCTGCTCGGAGACCGCCACCGCCACGTCGCGCAGCAGGTGCGGCCGGTCGAGCGAGCGCACTTCGATGGCTGCGGTGAAGACCGTGGCGGCCCCCTCCTCCCATTCCACGTCGATGATGCGCGCCGTCTCGCCGTCACCGCCGAGCGACGCCGCGTTGGCGCAGTCGGCCCGGTGGATCGAGACCCCCCTGCCGCGGGTTACGAAGCCGATGATCTCGTCGGGCATCACCGGCGTGCAGCACTTGGCCAGGCGCACCCACACATCGCCGAGACCCTCCACATGCACTCCCGCCCCGCCGGAGCGCTTCTGGGTGGAGCGCCGGGGCGCCAGGGCGGTCGCCGAGACTCGCTCGGCGGGCTGGGATCCCTCGGCGTCCTCGCCCCGCAGCCGGCGGGCGACCCGTTCGGTGACGGTGCGCGCCGACAGGCGGCGTTCCCCGACCGCCACGAACAAGGCGTCGGTGTCGTCGTAGTTCAGTGCCGTCGCCACGTCGCGCAGCGTCTCGGACCGAATTACCGGGGCGATCGGCAGCGATTCCCGGCGCAACTCGGCGGTGATCTCGTCGCGGCCGCGGTTGAGCGCTTCGGTGCGGCGCTCCCGCGTCAGCCACTGGCGGATACGCGAGCGTGCCCGGCTCGTGGCAACGAACTGCAGCCAGTCCTGCGACGGGCCCGCGTCGGGATCCTTGGAGGTCATCACCTCGACGGTGTCACCGGTGGAGAGATTCGTGGTGAGCGTCACGAGGCGGCCGTTGACACGGGCGCCGATGCAGCCGTGCCCTACCTCGGTGTGGATGGCGTAGGCGAAGTCCACCGGGGTGGCGCCCACCGGCAGGGTCACCACGTCGCCCCGGGGTGTGAAGACGAAGACCTCGTCCTGCTCGAACTCGGTCTTCAGGTTGCCGAGGAATTGCTCGGGGTCGTCGCTCTCCTCGGACCAGTCGATGATCCGGCTCAGCCAGGCCAGGTCCCCGCCGCTCTCCTCCTTGTAGTCCCAGTGGGCGGCGACACCGTGCTCGGCGCGTGCGTGCATCTCCCGGGTGCGGATCTGCACCTCCACCACCTTGCCCTGCGGTCCCACGACTGCCGTGTGCAGACTCTGGTAGAGGTTGAACTTTGGCATCGCGATGTAGTCCTTGAACCGCCCCTGCAGCGGCTTCCAGATGGCGTGGACGGCCCCGAGCGCCGCGTAGCAGTCCCGCACGTTCTCGGTGACGATGCGCATGCCCACCAGGTCGTAGATGTCACTGAACTCGCGGTTCTTGAGCACCATCTTCTCGTAGATGCTCCAGAGGTGCTTCGGCCGGCCCGTCACCTCGGCGCCGATGCCGAGCTCGAGCAGCCGTCCCTCCACGGTGACCAGCAGTTGCGCCAGGAACAGGTCGCGTTCGGGGTCCTCCTCGGCGACGAGGTGGTCGATCTGGGCATACCACTTGGGGTGGAGCGCGGCGAAGGACAGGTCCTCCAGCCGGCTCTTCAGATCCTGCATGCCCAGCCGGTGCGCCAGGGGGGCGTACACGTCGAGAGTCTCTCGTGCCACCTGCTGCTGCTTGGTCGGCGACAGCGCCGCCAGGGTGGCCAGGTTGTGCAGCCGGTCGGCCAGCTTGATGATGAGGACCCGCAGGTCCTTGGCCATCGCCACCAGCATCTTGCGCAGCGAGGCGGCCTGGTGGCGCTCGCGGGTGGTGAACTCGACGCGGTCCAGCTTGGTGACGCCGTCGACGATCTTGGCCACGTCGGGACCGAAGTCCGCCTCGACGTCGGCGAGCGTGCGGTCGGTGTCCTCGATGACGTCGTGGAGGAGGGCGGCCGCCACACTCACGTCGTCGAGACCCAGACGAGCCACGATGCGCGCCACGCTGAGGGGGTGCTCCACGAAAGGCTCGCCCGACTTGCGGCGCTGGGCCTGGTGGGCGCTGGCGGCCCAGGCGTAGGCCCGCTCGATGAGTTCGGTGTCCGCCCCGGGGAAGTGCGACGAGTACTCCACCAGCAGCGACGTGATCGGCCCGGCGGCCGGATGCCCCCGCCAGGGCTGCAGCCTTCCCCAGGGGGAGGTGCCGACGTCCCCGGTGGCGACGGCGGGGGCGTCGGAGGTGACGCCGGTGCTCACGCCTTCAGCCTCGGGTTCGGCCTGTAGCCCACCCCAACAGCATCGCAGGCCCGGCGGGCGATCACTCGCCGGTTCTCACTCGTAGCGGATCAGCGACTCCACCCGCAGCCCCTCGAGGTGGCGTCGCCCGCCCAGGAACGCCAACTCCACGAAGAAGGCGCATCCCGCAATCCGCCCGCCGGCGCGTTCGACGAGGTCGCAGGTTGCCCGGGCGGTGCCCCCGGTCGCCAGCACGTCGTCCACGATCAGCACCCGTGCGCCCGCAGCGAAGGAGTCGACGTGCATCTCGAGCCGGTCGGTGCCGTATTCCAGCTCGTAGGTCACGCCGACGGTCTCAGCGGGCAGCTTTCCCGGCTTGCGCACCGCGGCGAACCCGACGCCGAGGCGTTCGGCCACAGGGATGCCGAACATGAAGCCGCGGGCCTCCGCCGCGGCGACCGCCTCGACACCGGCGTCGGCGAAGCGCGCCGCCAGCGCGTCGGCACAGGCCGCGAAGGCGCCGGGGTGCGCCAGCACAGGCGTGATGTCCTTGAAACCGACCCCGGCGACGGGAAAGTCCGGAATCTCCCGGACCAGTTCCCGCCAGAGTGCCTCGGCGTCGGCGGCGTCCATCATGCGGCGGTCCCCATACTGGGATCCTGCCTCACTTGCGCCGCTTCTTGGCGGGACGCGCCGGGTGGCTGCGGGTGGTGGTGACCCCTGACCGTCCCACGGGCCCGCTGCCGGCGCGCCGGGGGCGTGGCGCCGCGGCGGCGGGGCGGCGCTCACGGGAGGGCTGCCGCTGCCCCGGCCTCTCCCCGGTGACCCAGACGTGCAGCCAGGCCACCAGCGGCGAGGCCACGAACAGCGACGAGTAGGTACCGGCCAGAAGACCCACCAGCAGCGCGATCGAGAACTCCTGCAGCGTCACGGCGCCGAGCGCGAAGCGGCCGATGATCAGCAGCGACAGCACCGGCAGCACCGAGGTGATGGTGGTGTTGATCGACCGCATGAACACCTCGTTCACCGAGCGGGTGACGATCTCGAAATAGGGCTCCTTGCGGGTGCGGTCGTTGCCGCGGATCTTGTCGAAGACCACCAGCGTGTCATACAGGGAGTACCCCAGGATCGTGAGGAACGCAATGACCGTCGCCGGCGTCACCTCGAATCCGAAGAGCGCATAGAACCCGACGGTGACGAGGATGTCGTGGCCGACCGCGACGAGGGCCGACACCGCCATCTTCCACTCCATGCGCAGCCAGATGTAGACGGCGATCACGATGAAGAACACGACGAGCGCCAGGCGCGCCTTGCTGGTGATCTCGGCTCCCCACGACGGGCCGACCGCCGAGAACGAGATGTCGTTGGGACTGATGCCGCCCAGTTCGGCCAGCGCAGCCGAGACGGCGGCGACTTCGGCGGTGTTGCCGGGGGCGACCTCGGCGCGCACGCGCACGACTCCCCCGCCGAGTTCCTGGATGCGGGCGTCGGCCTGTCCCACCGTTGCCAGTGCCTCGCGGACCTCGGCAATCGAGTGGTCGCCCAGCGGAGCCTCCCAGAACGTCCCGCCCTCGAACTCGATCCCCAGGTTCAGGCCCCTGAAGATCCAGGCGCCGCCGGCGATGAGCAGCACGACCATCGACATCACCACCGAGCGACGCCAGAGCCGCTCGAGGTCGAGGTTGACCTGATTGGCGTACATGCGCCGCAGGCCACCTCGCACCTTCGAGGACTGCTCGCTCACGATCGTGCCCTCCCGGTGGCGGGGCGCTCCCCTGCAGGAATCGCCGGGTCGGCCGCGGCCGCGGCCACCACCGCCGCCATGCCGACGAGCGCCGGGCGGTGCGCGCTCCAGCGGGCCAGCCCCCGTACGACGGGGCGCAGGAAGAAGTACGTGGCCACCAGGTCCAGGATCGAGGCGATGGCCAGCATGGCGGCGAAGCCGCGTACCGAGCCGATCGTGAGCAGCCAGAGGATGCCGGCGCCGATGAGCGTGGCCAGGTTCGCCCAGAAGATCGTCCGGAAGGCCACAGGGAACGCCTGGTCGACCGAGCTGCGCAGGGTGCGCCCGCCCAGCACGTCCTCCTTGAGGTGCTCGAAGTAGACCACGTTGGAGTCCAGCGACACGCCGATCGCCACGATCAGGCCGGTCACACCGGCGAGAGTCAGGGCCAACCCCCGGGTCTCGGACAGGAACGACAGGATCACCCACAGGAGTACGCCCGACACCACCAGGCTGCCGAGCGCGGCGGCGCCCAGGAGCCGGTAGTAGGCCAGCATGTACAGCGCCACCAACCCCAGGCCGACGATGCCGGCAATGAGGCCGGCCTGCAGGGCATCTCGGCCCAGCGTGGCCGAGACGGTTCGCACCAGGCCGCTCTCGGCGGGGTCCTCGAAGACCAGCGGGAGGGCGCCGTAGTCCAGCACCAGCGCCAGGTCGCGCGCCTCGGCCTCACCGAAGGCGCCGGTGATGTTGATGCGGTCGCGCTCGAACGCCCGGGCGTTCACGACCGGCGCCGACTCCACGACGCCGTCGAGCACGATGCCGAGCTGACCGGTGGGGCACACCGCGGGATCGGGCGCCTCGTAGTAGCAGGTGCGGGCTGCGCCGTTGAACCTGTCGATCCCCTCGGCGCCTTCGAGGGCGGTGACCTGCACGTTCCATTGGGCGAATTCCAGGACGGGCGTGGCGCTCTCGAGGGCGGCCCCGGTGACCAGTGCCGGGCCCAGCAGGAAATGGAAGACCTGGCCGTTGGCGTCCGGCCGGCCGGGCAGGATCACCACCGAGTCGGCGTCGTCGTCCACCGAGCCGGTGAGGGTGCCCTCGAGCAGGTCCGCGACACCCAGCTCACCCTGTTCGCCGGCCTCGTCGGGGGCGTCGACCTCTTCGGATTCCTCCAGAGCGGCCTTGTAGGCCTCGATCTCGGCGCGGGACACGGCGCGGGCCAGCAGGGGCCGGAACCTCAACTCGGCGGTCTGGCCCACGAGCGCTATCGCCCGCTCCTGGTCGTCCACGCCGGGCAACTGCACCACGATGTTGCCGCCCTGGACGGTGATGTCGGGTTCGGCCACACCGAGGGCGTCGACACGGTTGCGGACGATTTCCAGGGCCTGCTCGAGTGCCTCGGGCGTGATCTCGGTCTCGCCGGGCACGGGGCGCAGCACCACCTCGACACCGCCCTGCAGGTCGAGCCCCAGCAGCGGTTGCTGGTTCGTCACGAGGTTGCCGACGAGCAGCCCGACGGCGATGACGACGATGCCGACGAGAGACCGGTTGCTGCGCAGGCCGGATAGCAGGCGCTGCACTGTTGCGAGGAGCGCGTCGAGCGAGTTGGGGGAGTCCCTCGTTACGGTCCTCCAAGCGGACAGCAGGCGCCCAATCATCGACGTGACGGGGTTCTCAACGACGACTCGAGGGCGACCAAGAGCGACATCCGCGTCAGCACCTCGCCCGGCGACGAATCAGTCCGAGCCTTCGTCCTCCCACTCGTGGTAGGTGATGCGTTCGGCGATGGAGTCCCGCGTGACCTTGATGCGGACATTGTCGGCGATGTCCACGAGCACGGTCTGCTCGTCGAAACTGGCGATCCGGCCGTACACACCGCTCGACATCAGCACCTCGTCGCCGACCTCGAGTCTCGACAGCATCTCCCGGCGGTTCTTCGCCCGCCTCTGCTGCGGCCGCAGCAGCACCAGCCAGAGCAGCGCCATGATGATGATCAGCGGCAGGAAGCCACCGAATCCCCCGCCGCCACCGTCCTCGGAGGTGGTTGTGCAGGCCTGCGCGACGAGCAGGATCAGGAGGAATAGATAGCTGCGCACGTCACCCGCCTTGTGGTTCGGTTGTGGTCGCGTCGACGCCGGATCGAACCGGGCGCGGTGCTCAAGGCTAGCCCGTCGGCGGTCGTGTGACGATCCGTGCGGGCGAGGCGCCGGAGGCACCTTCAGCGCTCCCAGACGGCCCGAACCGCCTCGGCGTGCGTCTCGAAGCGACCTTCGTCGATCGCACGGCGCGTGGCCTCCATGAGGTCGAACAGCCAGGCCAGATTGTGCAGTGTGAGGATGCGCGTGGCCGCCGTCTCACCGACCATGAGCAGGTGACGCAGGTAGGCGCGCGACCAGCGACCAGCCGGATCGTTGACCAACGACGGATCCAGCGGCCCGTCGTCGCGTGCGAACCGGGCATTGGTCAGGTTGAGACGACCCTCTGCCGTGAGAACGGTGCCGTGGCGGGCCAGGCGTGTCGGCAGGACGCAGTCGAACATGTCGACCCCGACGCCTACCGCCTCGATGATGCTGAGCGGGTCGCCGACGCCCATGAGGTAGCGCGGGCGGTCGGCGGGCAGCATCTCGGTGGTGGCCTGCAGCGGCTCGAGCCGCTCGTAGCGCTCCTCACCCACCGAGAGGCCGCCGATGGCGTACCCGTCGAAGCCGATCTCCCGCGTCCGGGCCGCGCTGGCTCGGCGCAGGTCGAGGTCGACGCCGCCCTGCACGATGCCGAACTGAGCCTGCGCCGGGGGGGCGATCGACCGGTGGGCGGCGCGGGCGCGGGCCGCCCAGGCGGCGGTGCGCTCGACCGCGCTCTCGATGACGGTACGCGGCGACGGCAGCGGCGGGCACACGTCCAGCACCATGGCGATGTCCGAGCCCAGCAGCGCCTGCACCTCGACGGCCCGCTCGGGGGTGAGCGTGTGCGTGCTGCCGTCGTATGTGGAGCGGAAGGTGGCGCCGGTGTCGTCCAGCTTCGGCTCCAGGCTCATGACCTGGTAGCCGCCGGAGTCGGTGAGGACGTGACCCGACCAGTCCATGAACCGGTGCAGGCCGCCACGTTCGGAGATCAGTTCGGCCCCGGGACGCAGCATGAGGTGATAGGTGTTGGCCAGCACCACGGCGGCACCGAGATCCTCCAGGTCGGCGCTGCTGAGGGTGCGCACCGCCCCACGTGTCCCGACCGGCATGAACACCGGAGTGGCGAACGATCCCCGCGGCGTCGTGACCTCGCCGGCCCGGGCACCCCCGCAGCGGGCGGTCTCACTGAAGCTCAGCATCCCGGCCCTTCGCGCCGGCTGACCAGCATGGCGTCGCCGAATGAGCCGAAGCGGTAGCCCGATTCCAGGGCGATCTCGTAGAGCCGCCGCCAACGCTCGCCCACGAACGCCGCCAGGAGGCACAGCAGCGAGGACCGCGGCATGTGGAAGTTCGTGAGCAGCACGTCCGTGACCGAGAACGCGTATGGGGGGCGGATGAAGAGTTCGCTGGACCCCGCCAGGTCGCCGGTGGCCGCCGCCGTCTCCAGGGCGCGGACGACGGTGGTCCCCAGCGCCACGACCCGCTGCGCCCGCCCGCAGTCCGCCCAGGTGTCCTGCGGGATGCCGTAACGCTCACTGTGCATCACGTGGTCCTCGAGGTCCTCGGCTGTTATGGGGCGAAACGTCGCCACGCTGATCCCCAGGTCCAGGGGGGCCACAGTGATCCCGGCGGCGGTGAGGCGGCCCAGCACCTGCTCGCTGAGATGCAGGCCCGCCGTGGGGGCGGCAGCCGAGGTGGGGCGCCGGGCGTAGATGGTCTGGTAGCGCTCGGAGGGCACCGGCCGGTGAATGTAGGGAGGCAGCGGCACCTCGCCGATCTCCTCCAGCAGGGCCGAGATGCTGCGGTGCGCCAGCGCGGTGACCCGCCGGCGACCGTCGCCCTCCGCCGGCCCGACCTTCAGCACCTCTCGGCCGGTGTCGTCCCGGAGGACCGTCTGGGGCGGCACCCGACGCCCGGGGCGTACCAGTGCCTCGGCGGTGACCGCCGTCCCCGGGGTTGTGACGAGCACCTCCACCTTCCCGCCGGTCGCCTTGCGCAGGTGCATGCGGGCGGGCGCCACGCGCGTGTCGTTGACCACCACGACGTCGCCGGTGCTCAGCAGGTCCGGCAGATCGCGCACACGGCGATGCCGGACGTCGTCGCCGCCTCCGTCGACCAGGAGCCGGGCGTCGTGGCGCGGCTCGACGGGTTCCTGCGCCACGGCCTCCGGCGGCAGCAAGTACTCCAGCTCGCCGGTTCGCATCAGTCGAACAGGCCGAGGGGCCTCTCTTGGTCGGCGTCGGCTCCGGCGTCGGCGAGGCGGCCCGCAGCCGGCTGCTCGCTGGGCGGCTCGAGCCCGAGATGCTCCCAAGCGGCCGGCATGGCCACGCGGCCCCGCGGCGTGCGCATCATGAGGCCCTGGGTGATCAGGAACGGCTCGTAGACCTCCTCCACCGTCTCCGCCGGCTCGCTGACGCTGATGGCCAGCGTGGACAGGCCCACCGGTCCCCCACCGAAACCGCGGCAGAGCGCGTCCAGCACGGCGCGGTCCTGCTTGTCGAGGCCGCGGCCGTCAACGCCGAAGACGGTGAGGGCCGCCTCGGCGGTGGCCTCATCGATACGCCCGTCACCCTCGACCTGCGAAAAGTCCCGCACCAGGCGCAGCAGCCGGTTGGCAATCCGCGGGGTGCCGCGCGCCCTGCGGGCGATCACCGAACCGGCGACCGGCGAGATGTCCACACCCAGAATGCCGGCGGTGCGGGCCACGATCTCCTCGAGTTCGGCGGGCGGGTAGAAGTCCAGCCGGGCCGTGAAACCGAAGCGGTCCCGCAACGGGCCGGTGATCATCGAGACCCGTGTCGTGGCGCCGATCAGGGTGAACCGCGGCAGGTCCAGGGGGATCGAACGGGCCGCAGGTCCCTTGCCCAGCACGATGTCCACCCTGAAGTCCTCCATCGCCGGGTAGAGGACCTCCTCCACGGCGCGGCTCAGCCGGTGGATCTCGTCGATGAAGAGCACGTCGCCCTCGCCGAGTTTGGTGAGAATTGCGGCGAGGTCTCCCGCCCGCTCCAGTGCCGGCCCGGAGGTGGTCTGCTGCGCCACTCCCATCTCGGTGGCCACGATCCCGGCCAGGGTCGTCTTGCCCAACCCCGGCGGGCCTGCGAACAGCAGGTGCTCGGTTGTCTCCGCACGCTCACGGGCGGCGCCGCAGATGATGCCGAGGTGCCGCTTCAGCTCGGTCTGGCCCACGAAGTCCTCCAGCCGCACGGGCCGGATGCCGAGCCTGTCGGCGTGCTCGTCGCGCTGCTCGCCGGCATCGGCGGCCGCCGCCAGCACGTCAATCCGCATCGCCCGCTCCCGCCGCCGTCCCGGCCGCCTCGCCGCGGCTAGCGGGCGCCGGCCAGCTGCCGCAGCGCCTCGCGCAGCAGCTCGGAGACGTCCCCGTCGCCGGACAACCCGGACACCACTCGGTTCACCTCATCGTCGCGATAGCCCAACTGCCCCAGCGCGGCCCGCACGTCACTGTGGGTGCCGCCGGCGTCGACTGCTGCCCCGGGGACGGCGCCTGCGAACTCGGGGACCCCCAGGTGCGCCTGCAGTTCGACCAGCAGCCGCTGCGCAGTCTTCGCCCCGACCCCGGGAACCAGGCAGAGCGCGTCGATGTCCCCGGCTGCCAGCAGTCGTTGCAGCGTCGCCGGTTCGTGGGTGCCGAGAATCGAGAGAGCCAGACTCGGCCCCACGCGGTTGGCGCCGAGCATCGCCTCGAAGCAGCGCAACTCGGTGGGCGAACCGAAGCCGTAGAGCGTCTCGGCGTCCTCGCGCACGTGGTGGTGGACGTAGAGCAGCACCTCCGAACCCACCTGCCCGAGGGATCGCAGCGTGGCGTCCCCCGCTGTCACCCGGTAGCCGATGCCGCCCACCTCGACGAGCAGCTGGTCGAGGTGGCGGTCCAGCAGGCGGCCGCGCAGCGAGCCGATCACCGGCTCGACGCCGCCGTCGCTGCCGAGGCGGTCGGCGGCGGGACCGTCGGAGGTTGGGCCAGATGGCACAGCGCCACGGCCGCGGCATCCGACACGTCGGCGGGACGCAGGGGTTCGGGCAGGCCGAGCAGCATCTGCACCATCAGCGTCACCTGGTCCTTGCCGGCCGCTCCGTCACCGCACACGGCCTGCTTGATCTGGTTCGGGGAGTACTCCACCACCTCGCAACCCGCCGCCACCGCCTCGGCCATGACCACGCCGGCCGCCTGTCCCACGCCCATGGCCGTGCGCACGTTGACCTGGAACAGCACCCGCTCGAGGGCCACCACGGCGGGTTCCAGCTCGCCGAGTAGGTCGCGGATCTCGCGCTGCAGCATCGCCAGTCGCTGCGGCACCGGCACCTCCGGCGGCGTGGTCACGACGCCCGCCGCAACCGCCCGGGTGGCGGCACCACGGCCCGTCAGGCAGCTGTAGCCGCAGCGCGAGAGGCCCGGATCTATACCAAGAACGAACACTCGTACGAGGTTAGACGGAGGCGGCCAGATCCTGGAGGATTTCGTCGGGGATGTCGAAGTTGGCGTACACGTCCTGGACGTCGTCGTGATCGTCCAGTTCGCCGATGAGGCGCAGCACGACTCGGGCCTGCTCGGTGGATGCCACCGGCACGGCCTGCGTCGGCAGCATCGTGGATTCGGCGCTCTCGACGCCGATGTCGGCACCCTCGAGCGCGGCGGTCACCGCCGGCAGGTCCGTCGGCGCACAGGTCACCCGCCAGGTGTCGCCCTCATCGATGATGTCGTCGGCCCCGGCGTCGAGGGCGGCGAGCATCAGCTCTTCCTCGTCGACCGAGCGGGGGACCGTGATCACACCGCCCCGGCGGAATTGCCAGGCCACCGCTCCGGGCTCGGCCAGCGAACCGCCGTGGGCGCGGAACAGGGCTCGGACCTCCGAGCTCGTGCGGTTGCGGTTGTCGGTGAGCACCTCGATGTAGAGGGCCACGCCGGCCTGGGCGTACCCCTCGTACGTGACCGGCTCGTAGGCCACCCCTTCCAGCTCGCCGGTGCCCCGCTTGATCGCCCGCTCGATGGTCTCCAGCGGCACCGAGGCGTCGCGCGCCTTCTGGTACATGGTGCGGAGCGTGGGGTTGGCGTCGAGATCCCCGCCGCCGGCACGGGCGGCCACCTCCACCTGCCGGATGAGACGGGCGAACAGCTTGCCGCGGCGCTTGTCGGCGGCACCCTTGCGATGCTTGATCGTGGCCCATTTGGAATGACCCGACATCTACGCGTCTCCTACCTGGCTGGACGGGTGATGAGCACGCCGCGGCGCTCGTCTGCGGCACCCTTGCGATGCTTGATCGTGGCCCAGTGCAATTCGGGATGACCCGACATCTAGGCAGTCTCCTCGCAGAACAGTCGGTGAAGGCGCAGATCGCCCGACAACTCGGGATGGAACGTGCAGCCCCAGACCCGACCCTGGCGGCACAGCACGGGATGCCCGTCGAGGTGGGCGAGCACCTCGACGCCGGGCCCGACTCGCTCGACGATCGGCGAGCGGATGAAGACCGCCGTCATCGGTGACGGACCCAGAGGTGCGATCGGTAGGTCGGCCTCGAAGGACTCGGTCTGGGACCCGTAGGCGTTGCGGCGTGCGGAGATGTCTAGCGCGCCGAAGCAGTGCTGGTCGTCCCGCCCGTCGCTGACCTCCGCCGCCAGCAGGAGCAGGCCGGCACAGGTACCGAGCGTGCTCATGCCGCCGGCGAGACGCTCCGCCAGCGGTCCGGTGAGGCCGTTGGCGTCGAGCATCATCGAGATCGTCGTCGACTCACCGCCCGGCAGGATCAATCGGTCCACGTCGGCGAGTTCGTCGGGCCGGCGAACCGCGGCGGCTGCGACCCCGATACTCCGCAGAGCCGCCAAGTGCAGTTCCGCGGCGCCTTGCAGCGCCAGCACGCCGACCTTCACGGGTCGGCCTTCACCAACCCCGCTCGGCCAGCCGGGTCTCCAGGTTCTCCAACTCGAGTCCGGGCATCGCCTCGCCGAGGCCGCGGCTGACCTTCAGCAGGATGGCGGGATCGTCGAAGTTGGTCGTGGCCTCGACCACTGCCTTCGCTCGAGTCGCCGGGTCATCGCTCTTGAAGATTCCCGAACCGACGAACACGGCCTCTGCCCCGAGTTGCATCACCAGCGCGGCGTCGGCCGGTGTTGCGACGCCGCCGGCGCAGAACATCGGCACGGGCAGGCGGCCCCCCTCGGCGATCTCGCGCACCAGCGCCACCGGTGCCTGCAACCGCTTGGCCCAGTCGTACAGCTCGGCGCTGTCGGCGACGGTGATGCGGCGGATGTCGCCGGTGATGGAACGCAGGTGGCGCACCGCCTCGACGATGTTGCCGGTTCCGGCCTCCCCTTTGGACCGGATCATGGCTGCGCCCTCCGAGATCCGCCGTAGGGCCTCGCCGAGATTGGTGGCGCCGCACACGAACGGGACCGTGAACTGCCACTTGTCGATGTGGTGCGCCTCATCTGCGGGCGTCAGCACCTCGCTCTCGTCGATGTAGTCCACCCCGAGGGCCTCAAGCACCTGCGCTTCGGCGAAATGGCCGATGCGAGCCTTGGCCATCACCGGGATCGTGACCGCCTCGACGATGGACTCGATCATCTCGGGAGGACTCATACGCGCCACCCCGCCGTCGCGGCGAATGTCGGCGGGAACCCGCTCGAGCGCCATGACGGCCACCGCTCCCGCATCCTCGGCGATCCGGGCGTGCTCGGCGGTGACGACGTCCATGATGACGCCGCGCTTGAGCATCTCGGCAAGGCCGCGCTTGACCCGCATCGTGCCCTGCGCGCGCCCCAGCGGGGCGGGCGGGGTCGCTGCGACGGCGTCGGAGGGCTCTGCGGCAGTCATGGTGCCAGTGTACGACGCTGGGATTGGCTCACGGTCGGCGAGGGCCTACCGGCCGGCGCGGCGAGCCCGGCGCGGGCGACTCACAGGTCCCCGAGCACCGTGAGTCGATCCGCCAGGTGGACCTCCTGGCGCCCGGGCCCGAGGGCCTGGTGCATCCAGAGGTGGCGGATCGCCGCCGAGCGCCTCCGCAGCCGGGGGGCACTCTCGCCCATGCGGGCCAGCGCTCCCACCAGGCCGGGCGGAAACCGGGTCAGCCGCGCGGCACTGACATCCGCCGCCACGACCCGCGCCGCGTCGAGGCGTCGCGACGCCCAGGCCGTCCCAACCGGACCGCCCAACAGCCCCAGCGCGCACAGCCGGGTGTCGCGGCGCGCCGTGCCGTCGGCGATGCGCGCCAGCAGGTGGGCCAGCGCGCCCTCCAACTCCACCGGGGCCAGGACATCCAGCAGCCCGCTGGTCACCGCAACGGTCGAAGCCCGCGGCCCTCGCCCGTAGGCCAGCGCTCCGCATCCGTCGTCGTCGATCACCGCCAACTGCGGGACCGGGAGGCCGGCGCCGAGGCAAAGCGCCTCGACGTACACCTCCATCCGTTCGGCCTCCGCCGCCTCCGGCGGGCGCGCCCCGGCCAGACGCCCCACGATCCGGCCGGCCCCCAGCGCGGTGCCGGCAATGAGAACCGCGAGGGCGCCGACGACGACCAGCACCACGATCAGAACAGTCAACTCAGCACCCTTTCGTAAACGGCGGCGTAGCGCTCGGCGAGCCGGTCCATGGAGAACTGCTCCGCCCGCTCGATGCCTCGAGCCACCAGGTCGCCGGGCGCCGCCAGCACCTGCCGGAGGTCTGCGGCAAGACGCTCGGCGTCTCCGGGGGGCACCATCGAGGCCTCGACGCCCGGCCGCGCCACCCGGGTGTAGCCGGGAATGTCGGTCGCCACGATGGCCGTCTCGGCGGCCATGGCCTCGAGCAGTACCACGCCGAACGACTCGCCGTGCAGCGACGGGGCGCAGAAGACGTCGGCGCCGCAGAGACGGCTGATCTTCTCGTCCTCGCTGAGACGGCCCAGCCACCTGATCCGGCCGTCATTGGCCGTGCGCCGCTTGAGGGTCTCGGTCTGGGGCCCCTCGCCCCCAACCCACAGCACCACGTCGGGCGGCAGTCTGCGCATGGCCTCCAGCAGCACGGCGAGGCCCTTGCGGGGCTCGTGGCGCCCCACGAAGAAGATCGTGGGACCCTCGGTGGGGTGCGGCTTGGTCTCCCGGAAGCGCTCCACCGGCACACCGTTGAACAGCACCTCATAGCGCCCCCCCAGGTGGCGGCGCGCCAGTTCGGCGGCCTCGGCGGACACCGCGCCGCGCCAGTCCAGCCGGTTGCAGACCCAGCGAAGCACCGGCGAGACGTTCTCGTAGGCCGCCGAGGTGCCGGCGGCGTGGAACGTGGCCACGAGCGGGGCGCGCTTGGAGACCAGCGCAGCCAGGGAGGGCGCCGGCACCAGCGGTTCGTGCACGTGCAGCAAATCGAAGCGCTGATCGCGCAGCACCGAGTAGCTGCGCTGGAACGCCGGGACATCGAAGGCGATCGGGGCGAACGAGCCGTTGGCCGCGATGAACAGCGAGTTCCCGATCGGGATGATGTCGGGCTCGGGCGGCGGACCGTCACAGGGGCCCAGCAGGCTCACCGAGACGCCGCGCCGGCGCAGGGCCCGTGCCAAGTACAGGGCCTGCATCTGCACGCCCCCCGGCAGGGTGAAGCTGTAGGGGCTGATCATCCCCACGCGCACGGAACTCACGCTAGCGGGAGCGCGCGTCGACGTTCACTTCGAGCCGGTCCGGAACGCCGCGAGCGCCGCGCGATCGCTCGGCCAGTTGGGCTGCATCAGATGCCACTGGGTCGGGGCGGTCCGGATCATCTCCTCCAGCCGGTGGGCCAGAGACTGCGTGGTCTCACCGACGATCTCGCGGAGTCGTCCCTCGCGGCTGACCACCATCGGCGGCATACATGACGCGTGGCACTTCCTGTTGCGGCTGGACACCACGACGCCCACGATCGGCGAGCCGGTGCGCCGCGCCAGCACGGCGGCCCCGCCGGGGAGAGTCGTGCGCTCACCGAAGAACTCCACCTCCACACCGCCGCCGCCGATGTCCCGATCGGCAAGCAGGCAGACCACGTGGCCGTCGTTGAGAGCCCTCGTGAGCGCGCCGAGAGCTTCCGGTCCGGCGGGCACGATGTCCATGCCGATGCGGCGCCGGAACCTGCCCATCCACTCGAACAACTCGGGGTGATCGATCGGTTCGACGACAGCGGTCACCTTCATGCCCGGTCGCTGGGCCAACCAGACCCCCGCCCATTCCCAACTCCCGACGTGCGGCAGCACCAGGATGGCCCCGGGCCCGGTGTGCCGGGCGTCGGAGATGTGCTGGTAGTTCTCGAACGTGAAGCCGGCGTCGACCTCGGTCGGGCCGGCGGCGGCGAGGCGGGCGCAGTCGACGTAGTAGCGCCCGTAGGCGACGAACGTCTCGCGCACGGCACGCCGCATTTGGCCGTTCGAGGACTCCTCGCCGACGGTCCCGATCCGCCGAAGGTTGCGCTCGACGATGAGGCGCTGCTCGCTGCGCCGCAGCGCCACGGCGCTGGCCAGCACCCGTGTCCCGCCATCGACCAGCCGGTCCGGCAGGTGCGGGAGGAACCGGGCGCCGAGCCGGTACTGCTCCAGCACCAGGCGCCGGCCAATCCACGCCCGCAGGTCCGAACCGCGCCCGGAGCGACCGCTCAGAACTGCCGCCAGATCTTGGCGAGGCGCTGAACCACGGTGACCAGGGTCAGCCCCAGCAGCGCCCAGAGCACATACGGCAACCAGGCCGGCACGAGCAGCCCCAAGCACAGCACGACGAACCGCTCAGCGCGTTCGGCCAACCCGCCGCGGGCATCGAGCCCCAGCGACTCGGCCTTGGCGCGCAGGTAGGAGACGAACTGTCCCGAGGCCAGCACTGCCACCGGCAACAGGGCCAGGACCCCGTCGTCGAGCAGGTGATAGGTGAGCGCGCCGAGAATCAGCGTGTCGGAGACCCGGTCGGACACAGAGTCCAGGAAGGCGCCCCGGGTGCTGACGGTGCCGGCGGCCTTGGCGACGGGGCCGTCCAGCAGGTCGCCCAGGCCGGTGAGCACGATGAAGGTGAACGCCAACCCGAACCGGTCGATCACCACCATGGCCGCGGTGGCCGCCGAGGCCGCCACGCCGAACAGCGTCACATGATCGGCGCGCACCCCCAAGCGCCAGAGCACCTTGCCGATCGGCACGACGACACGGTCGACGCCCACCCGCCAGCGTCCGTCGAACACGGTCCCGCTCAGCTACCTAGCCGTGCCAACCGGGCCGGTTGTGCCCGGTTGGGGGCGGGGGCAGGAGCCTCCGTGCTCAAGCAGAGAAACTGCGCGCGGAGACTCCTGCCCCCGCCCCCAACCTCCACTCGCAATGAGGCCAACCTCCGCGCGTTGTTCACGGACCTGGCCACCCCTGCCAAGCGCTATTCCGGCGGTCCATTGATGTCGGTGTCGGTGAGATTCGACCAGTCCTCGGGGTTGTCCTCGACGATGACGTCGAGGACCTTCGGTTCCACGCCGTCGACGAGGACCAGACCGCGCTGCAGGGGCCGGATCTCGTTGGAGAAGACCAGGATCCGCCACGTGGGCCGGGAGAACCAGCCGCGCCAACCCATCTGGGCCGAGGCGTGACCCACCGGGAAGCCCACGGCCCGCACCGCCTCCAGCAGGGCGTCGGCCTCGTCGACCCGCAGGTCCCAGCCAGCCCGGAAGTGGTATGCCGCCAACACAAGCAGGGCGATCCCGGCCGCCAGGAAACCCCCGTTGACAATGTTGGGATCGCTGCCGATCGTCAGCGCCCACGTGGCGATGGACACGACCCCCAAGAAGGCGTAGAGGGCGCCGGGCACCCGCCGCCGGCTGTTGTTGGGGAAGACGTAGGGCCCGACGTAGCCGCTGACGTCCAACTCCGGGGGCAGTTCGTCGCCGACGTCTGGGCCGTCGGCGCCACCGGGGGTGTCGGGTCGCCGCTCGCCGGTGGTCTCGATCTCGGTCTCGGGGGCCATGTTCCGACGCTATCCGGCGGGCGGCCAGGCGCCCCGCAACTTGCGCCACGTGTCCTCAAGGGTCTCTGGCAGCACTCGCACACCCCCCACGGTGGTCATGAAATTGGTGTCGCCGGCCCAGCGGGGCAGGCAGTGAACATGCAGGTGGCCGGGCACGCCGGCGCCGGCCGCCCGGCCCAGGTTGAGCCCGACGTTGACTCCGTCAGGGTCGTAGACGGCCCGCAGCGCCCGCACGGCCGTGCGAACCGCACCCCAGAGCTCACCCCAGGCGGCATCGTCGAGATCGTCGGGCGAAGCCGCGGCGACGTAGGGCACCACCAGCAGGTGCCCGGTCGTGTAGGGATAGGCGTTCAGAACGGCATAGGTGTGCTCGCCGCGCCACAGCACGAAGGTCTCGGTGTCAGGAAGGTCACCCCGCCCGATCGCCTCGAAGGGCGAGGCGAACCCCTCTCCCCCCTCGTCAACTCCGGTGCTGACCGCCGCCACGTAGTCGGCTCGCCACCCGGCCCAGAGCCGGCCCAACTCGCTCATCCTGGCCCGCCGTTCGGTTCGTCGGGAGTTGCCGTCGCACCGGGCGGAGACGCCTCGGCCAGCATCCGGTCCTTCAGGTCGGCCAGGGGGACGTCCCGCTCGGTCTCGCCGCCGCGCGGGTTGACGCCCACGGTGCCCGCCGCCACGTCGCTGGCACCGACCACCAGCACGTAGGGAACCTTCTGGACCTTGGCGGCGCGGACCCGCCGCCCCAGCGGCTCGTCGCTCGCCATCACCTCGACCCGCAGCCCCTCGGCACGCAACTCTCCGGCGACCTCCGCGGCGTAGCCGGCGTGATCGGCCGCCACCGGCAGCACGCTCGCCTGCACCGGCGCCAACCAAGTGGGGAACGCCCCCGCGTAGTGCTCCAGCAGGACCCCGAAGAAGCGCTCCACCGAACCGAACAGGGCGCGGTGAATCATCACCGGGCGCCGGCGCTGGCCGTCGGAGGCGGTGTAGTGCAGGTCGAACCGCTCCGGCAGGTTGAAGTCCACCTGCAGCGTGGAGAGTTGCCAGGCCCGACCGATGGCGTCGTTCACATCCACGTCGATCTTGGGGCCGTAGAAGGCCCCGCCGCCGGGATCGGTGACGTAGTCCAAGCCGGCGGACTCCAAGGCGGCTCGCAGCCCCTCGATCGCCAGGTCCCACATCTCGATTGGGCCCACCGCCTTGGTTTCCGGGCGCGTCGAGAGCTTCGCCTGGAAGTCCTCGAAGCCGAAGGCCCGCAGCACCGACAGCACGAAGTCCAGCAGCGAGGCCATCTCGGTCGGCACCTGTTCGGGCGTGGCGAAGATGTGGCTGTCGTCCTGGGTGAAACCCCGCGACCGCAGCAGACCGTGCACCGCCCCCGACAGCTCGTAGCGGTAGACGGCCCCCAGCTCGAACAGGCGCAGCGGCAGGTCCCGGTAGGACCGCTGGGAGGAGCGGTAGATCATCACGTGGAACGGGCAGTTCATGGGCTTGGGGTAGTACGCGGCCCCGTCCAGCTCCATGGGGGGGTACATGCTCTCGGCGTAGAAGTCCAGGTGGCCGCTGGTCTCCCAGAGGACGGACTTGGCCAGGTGCGGGGTGTACACGAACTGGTAGCCGCCGGTGGCGTGGCGCCGGCGGCTGTAGTCCTCCATGAGGTGCCGCACCAGCGCCCCCTTGGGGTGCCACACCGCCAGACCCGGGCCGAGTTCTTCCGGCCAGGACACCAGGTCCAGCTCGCGGGCCAGGCGCCGGTGGTCGCGCCGGGCAGCCTCGGCGAGGCGATGCAGATGGTCCTTCAGGTCGGCGGCACGCGCCCAAGCGGTGCCGTAGATGCGCTGCAGCATCGGGCGGTCGCTGTCGCCGCGCCAATAGGCGCCGGCCACCCGCTGCAGTGCGAAGTGGCCCAGGCGGCCGGTGGAGGGCACGTGCGGCCCCAGGCAGAGGTCCACGAAGTCCTCGCCGTTGGCGTAGCAGCTCACCACGCCGTCGCCGCCGGCCTCGCCGGCCAGATCCACGTCGGCTTCGGGGCCGTCGCCCGTGCCGGCGCTGACCCGCTCGATGATCTCCTGCTTGTAGGGATGCCCGGCGAAGACCTCCAGGGCGTCGCCGGCTTCGATCTCACGGCGTACGAAGGGCTGGTCGGCGGCGATGATCTCCCGCATCCGCGCCTCGATGCGCTCCAGGTCGGCGTCGCTGAACGTGGCGCCTCCGGGCAGTTCGAAGTCGTAATAGAAACCGTCGGTCACCGGCGGCCCGATGGCGAACGTGGCGCCCGGGTAGAGTCCCAGAACCGCCTGTGCCAGGACGTGCGCCGTGGAGTGGCGCAGCGTGTGCAGGCCGCGGTCGCTGCCGGCGGTCACGATCTCGGTGGTGGCGCCGTCGACCAGTGGCGCCGACAGGTCCACCTCGGCGCCGTCGACGCTGGCGATCACGGCGTCGCGGGCCAGACGCCGACCGATCGAGGCGGCCAGATCCGCAGCGGTGGCGCCGTCGGGCAGGTCGCGCGCCGAGCCGTCCGGCAGCCGCACGCGAACCATGCTGGGAACGCTACCGGCGGGCTCCGCCCGGATCGCACGCGGCGCCGTCGCCGGGCCTCTCCGGGCGGGGTGCCTCGTCGGCGCGCAGGTCGACCCCCAGCAGCATGGCGGAGGCGGCGACACCCTGGCCGCGGCGGGCGGCGCCGTCGATGCACTCAAGCGCCTCCGGTGTGTCGAGGTCGGCGTCGAGGGCGGCACGCACGTCTCCGAGCGGGCCCCCACCCGATGCGGCCGCCAGCCAGCGCTCGAGACGCTCGGCGGCCTCGGCCATCATGGTCGGTCGCCATTCCCAGGAGTCCCGGTAGTGGTGCCCCAGCACGGCCAGCCGCACGGCCCGCGGGTCGTATTCCTTCAACAGGTCGCTCACGAAGATCAGGTTGCCCAGCGACTTGGACATCTTCTCGCCGTCCATGCGCACCATGGCCTGATGCATCCAGTGCCGGGCGAACGGCTCACCGGTGGCCGCCACCGATTGCGCCCGCTCGCACTCGTGGTGCGGGAAGATCAGATCGGACCCGCCGCCGTGCAGATCGATCGTCGTGGCCAGTTCGCGCATCGCCAGCGTTGAGCATTCGATGTGCCAGCCCGGCCGGCCGGGGCCCCACAGCGACCCCCACTCGGGCTCGTCGGGAGCCGACGGCTGCCAGAGCACGAAGTCCAGCGGGTCGCGCTTGGCCGGATCGTCGGGGTTCCCGCCCCGCTCGGCCGCCAGGACCAACATCTCGGTGCGGTCCAGCTTCGAGAGCTCGCCGAAACCCGGGAAGGTTGCGACCTCGAAGTACACCCCCCCGCCGGAGACGTAGGCGTGGCCCCGGTCGAGCACCATGCCGATGAACCCTCGGATGTCGGCAATGGCCGAGGTTGCGCGCGGCTCACTCCAGCACGCCAGCATCCCCAGGGCGGCCATGTCGGAGTCGAAGCGGGCCACTTCGGCCGCCGCCAGATCCAGGTAGTGCACACCCAGGGAGCGGGCCTTGCGGAGGATGTCGTCGTCCACGTCGGTGACGTTGCGCACGCAGCGCGTCTCGTGGCCGCGGTCGCGCAGGCGCCGCTGCAGCACGTCGTAGGTGAGGTAGGTGGCGGCATGACCCAGGTGGGTGGCGTCGTAGGGGGTGATCCCGCACGTGTACATGGTGACGATGGGCCCCACCTCGAACGGCACGACTTCTGCGGCGACCGTGTCGTAGATCTGCATCGGCCCCACGGCGCCCTCCGCCAGCGGCGGGTTGGTCACTCGTCGTTAAGACCCGTGAAGCGCAGCGCCACCCGGGTCTTGTAGCGGTGGTTGAGTTGCAACAGCACGGCGGCGAACGCCTCGATCGGTGCCGCGTTCGACAGCTCGCCCGCGTCCAGCGGCCGCAGGTCGGGTATCCGGGCCACGATCTCCGCCGTGGCCTCGGTGGCCTCGGGATGGTCCGAGCAGATCAACACGTCGGAGTCCACGTGCTCGTCGATCCGGCCGAGTTCCGTGGCGGGGACGTGGTGCAGGGCGGCCGCCACCTTGGCCTTGGGGACCGCCGCCTGGACGCTCGCAGCGACCGATCCCCGCGGCGGCACGAGCGGCTGGAACTCGTGCGCCACACGAGCCAGCGCGTTGCACATCGACACCACGATCTTGCCGTTGAGGTGCGACTCGACGGACTGCACAGTTGACGCCGCGGCGTCCCAAGGGGTGGCCAGCACGATCAGGTCGCAGCCGGCGGCGCCGTCGTTGTCCGCCGACTGGATCGGCAGGTTCCGGTCGGGCCAGATGGCCACGAGCTTGTCGCGCGCCTCCATCGCCCGGTACTTCGACCGCGACCCGAGCACAACTTCGAATCCCACACTCGCCAGCCGGACCGCCAGAGCCTTGCCGGCCGGACCTGTCCCGCCGAGAACACCTATGCGCATGAGGCCTAGGGTAGCTTGACGCCGATGGGCCTCTTGTCCGGTAAGCGGTTGCTGATCACCGGCGTGCTGACCGACGCCTCGCTGGCTTTCTCCGTGGCGCGGCTTGCCGGCGCCGAGGGGGCGGAGTTGATCCTGACCGGCGCCGGGCGCGGTCTGCGGCTCACCGAGCGCACGGCCCGCAAGCTGGACCCCACCCCTGAGGTGTTGGAACTCGACGTCACCCAGCCCGACCAGATCACCGCGCTGCGGGAGGCGCTGGCAGAGCGCTGGGGCAGTGTGGACGGCGCACTGCACGCCATCGGCTTCGCTCCGCAGGTCTGCCTGGGCGGAGACTTCATGGCCGCCGGCTGGGAGGACGTGTCGGTATCCCTCGAGGTGTCCGCCTACTCGCTGAAGGCACTGGCCGACGCGGTGACACCGCTGATGGATGCCGGCGGCTCGCTGGTGGCATTGGACTTCGACGCCACGGTGGCCTGGCCCGTCTACGACTGGATGGGCGTGTCGAAGGCGGCGCTGGAGTCGGTGGCCCGCTACCTGGCCCGCGACCTGGGGCCGCGAGGGATCCGGGTGAACCTGGTGGCGGCGGGCCCCGTACGCACCATGGCGGCCCGCTCGATCCCCGGTTTCGAGGCCTTCGAGGAGGCCTGGACCCAGCGCGCCCCGCTGGGCTGGGACGTGAACGACGCCGACCCGGTGGCCCGGGCCTGCGTCCTGCTGCTCTCGGACTGGCTGGGCGCCACCACGGGGGAGATCCTGCACGTGGACGGCGGCTACCACGCCATGGGGGCCTGAGCCGGAGGATTGCCGCCGGTCGTTGCCGGGCCATAGTGTTGCCGACCGACGGTGACAGAAGCCCGGTACGAACGGAGGGGGCGTCATGCAGCGACCGATCGAGGTGATGGGCGAGGGCCTGGGCCACCCCGAGGGCCCGGACATGCTTCCCGACGGGCGCGTGGTGTTCGTCGAGACCTACACCAGCGACGTGAAGGTCTGGGAGGAGGGCAAGGGCATCTCCGTCTACGGCTACTGCGGCGGCGGAACCAACGCCTGCATCGTGGGCAGCGACGGTGATGTCTACGTCACCCAGAACGGCGGCACCGTCGGAGCGTGGAAGGCAGCCGACCAGGTGACGCCGTCGATCCAGCGGATCCGCCCCGACGGCACCGTCAGCTACGTGGTGACGGAGCTCGAGGGTGTGCCGCTCAACGCGCCCAACGACCTGGCCTTCGGGCCGAACGGTTCGCTGTACTTCACGGACTCCGGTGAGTGGGACCAGGTCAACAAGCCCGATCCGAGCCGCATCTTCGAGGTCTTCCCCGACGGCACCGGACGTGTGCTGGTGGAGTTGGAACCCGTCTACACCAACGGCTGCGCGGTGGACCCCGACGGCAGCGTCGTCTGGGTGGAGTCGTACACGCTCAAGGTCAACCGCCTGCGCCCCGACGGAACCATCGAGAACATCTGCACGCTCCCCGACGGTCACGTTCCCGACGGCTTCAAACTCGATGCCGAGGGCAACTACTGGATCACGACGTTCATGTCCGGCGTCATCGATGTCATCGCCCCCGACGGCACCTACCTGGACTACCTGGAGTGCCCCTACGTGCCGCTGAACTGCTGCTTCGACGGCACCGACATGTGGGTCACCGACTTCGGCGAGATCACCGAGGTGACCGCCGAGGCCCCCATGGTGGGCCGGCTGCTGAAGGTACGACTCGGCGTGCAGGGCATGGAACCCTTCCGCGGCGCCATCGCCTGACGGGCACCGCACCGGCGCTCGCGCCGCGCAGGGATCGACCCAAGCCGAATCCAAACCTGTCGCGCCGCGACTCAGTTTCGTTGGATGGGGTTGGTTGGCGGTGGGGGGTTTGGTCGGTGGAGGTGTTCGGGGGGTCGGAGTTCGGGTTTTCCGCCCGCCGGGGTGTGGACTTCGAAGTCGTGTTCGTGGACGAGGTCGTGGCAGGTGTGGCACAGCAGGGCCAGGTTGGGGATGAGGGTGAGGCCGCCGTTGCGCCAGAAGCGGATGTGATGTCCTTCGGATTCTTCGACGGTGGCCCGACAGCCGATGCAGCCGCCGTCGCGGGCGGCGAGGAGCATGCGTTGGGCTTCGTTGG
>JAPPDX010000015.1 GCA_028824415.1 bacterium
GCGGAGGGCAAGATCATCGCCCAGTCCATGTACGAGAGCGGCGCGGATGTGATCTATCACGCCGCCGGCGGGACGGGCGCGGGCCTGTTCGAGGCGGCCAAGGAGTTCAGCGAGGCCGGCGACTCCAAGGTGTGGGCCATCGGCGTGGACTCCGACCAGTACTTCACGTCCGCCGAGGAGGTGCGCCCGTACATCCTCAGTTCGATGCTGAAGCGGGTCGACGTGGCCGTCTACACCGCCATCGAGAGGGTGGTCAACGGCACCTTCACCGGCGGCGTCACGGTGTTCGACCTGGCAGCCAACGGCGTGGGCTACTCCATCTCCGGCGGCTTCATCAACGACATCATCCCGGAGCTCGAGGCGTTCAAGCAGGCCATCATCCGCGGCGACATCGTCGTCCCGGAGACGACCGGCTGATCCACCGACACGCTTGTCACCGGTGCGGGGGCTCCGGAGTGATCCGGAGCCCCCGCACCGGTTGATTCCTGCCCGGTCGCTCCACGCGGGCCGGACGACGACGTGCCAAGCTAGGCGCCGAGCTTGCCCCAGGAGGTCGGTCGCAACGCCATGACGCCGGCTCTGTCGTTAGAGAACATCACCAAGCGCTTTCCCGGGGTGCTCGCCAACGATCGCGTCAATCTCACCGTCGCCGAGGGCGAGATCCACGCCATCTGCGGTGAGAACGGGGCCGGCAAGTCCACGCTCATGAACGTGCTCTACGGCATGCTCCCCGCCGACGAGGGACGCATCGTCGTCAGAGGCGACGAGGTGCACTTCCGCTCGCCCCGCGATGCCCTGGCGGCCGGCATCGGCATGGTGCACCAGCACTTCATGCTGGCCGACAACCTGACGGTGCTGGAGAACATCATCCTCGGCGCCGAACCGACCGGCCGAGGCGGGCGCATCGACTTCGCCGACGCGCGCCGGCGCGTCGCCGAACTCAGCGACGCCTACGGGCTGGACGTGCACCTCGACGAACCGGTCGAGAACCTCGGCGTCGGCGAGCGCCAGCGCGTCGAGATCATCAAGGTGCTCTACCGGGGCGCCCGCATCCTCATCCTGGACGAGCCCACCTCGGTCCTCGTGCCCCACGAGGTGGAGGAGTTGTTCCGCAACATGCGGGACATGTGCGCCCGCGGTGAGACGATCGTCTTCATCGACCACAAGCTGGACGAGGTGTTGGAGATCGCCGACACGATCACCGTCCTGCGGGCGGGCAGGACAGTCGCCACGGTGAAGCCCGACGAGGTGTCACCCCGCGATCTTGCCGAGTTGATGGTCGGTTCGGAGCTTCCCACCCCCGAGGCGCGGACTACGACGGCACAGGAGACGGTCTCGCTGGAGGTGCAGGATCTCTCGGTCCTCGACGACGACGAACGCGAGGTCGTCAAGGGGATCAGCCTGGAGGTTCGCCGGGGCGAGATCGTGGGCATGGCCGGCGTGGAGGGCAACGGCCAGGTCGAGTTCGTGGAGGCCTTGCTGGGGATTCGAGAGCCCTTGCAGGGCCGCGTGCTCCTGGAGGGCGCCGACATCAACGAGTGGACCGTGCGCCAGCGACGCGAGGCGGGCATCGGGTACATCCCCGAGGATCGTCACCGGCGAGGCCTGCTGCTGCCTGCGCCGCTCTGGGAGAACGCCATGTGCGGGCACCAGGGCAAGGAGCCGTACTCGCGTAGGGGATTCTGGCTGACCCCCAAGGCTGCGCGTGAGCGGACCCGGGAACTCATCGCCGCCTTCGACGTGCGCACGCCGGGGCCCGACGTGGCGGCCCATGCCCTCTCCGGCGGCAACCAGCAGAAGCTGATCATCGGACGGGAGATGATCATGACGCCCAACCTGCTGATCGCGGCACACCCCACGCGGGGCATCGACGTTGGTGCCCAGGCCGCCGTCTGGGAGACGCTGCACCGCGCTCGCGAGCAGGGGCTGGCGGTGCTGCTGGTCTCGGCCGATCTGGACGAGTTGATCGGGCTCTCGGACCGGTTGCTCGTGATCTTCCGCGGCCGGATCTCCGCCGCCCTGGATCCGGCGACGGTCACCCCCCGCGAGTTGGGCGCCCACATGACCGGTGCGGCCGGCGAGGTCGAGGAAATGCAGCACGCATGAACGCTCGCTCCTCCCACCGGCTGCCGGCGCACCGGCGCCTCACGCTGGCCCTGGCCGCACCGGTTGCGGCGCTGATCCTGTCGCTGGCCGTCGCCTCGATTGCGCTCGTGCTCAGCGGCAGCAACCCGTTCCCGGCCTACGGGCGCATGTTCTCCTACGGCTTCGAGTTGGAGACCCTCGTCGACATGGTGAACCGGGCCACGCCGCTGTACCTGTCGGCGGTGGCGGTGGCAATCGGCTTCCGCATGAACCTCTTCAACATCGGCGTGGAGGGCCAGTACATCCTGGCGTCGATCATCGCCGCGCAGGTGGCCGCCGAACTGTCGCTGCCAGCGCCGCTGCACCTGACGGTCATCATCCTGGTGGGCATGGCAACCGGGTCGGTGTGGGCTCTGATCGCCGGCGTCCTGAAGGTCACCCGCGGCATCCATGAGGTGATCTCCACGATCATGCTCAACGCCATCTCCATCAGTCTCGTGGTGGCCATGCTCTTCCGGCAATGGGATGTTCCCGACGAGAGCCTCAACCAGGAGACCGCCGAGATCCCGCCCTCGGGCCGCATGCCCGACCTGAACGGTTTCGTCGAGTTGTTCACTCGCGAGATCGGCAAGGGTCGCGTCCTCTGGGGCTTCGTGATCGTGGCAATCATCATCGGGATCCTCTACTGGATCTACGTCGCACGAACCAGGCCCGGCTACGACCTGCGGGCGTCGGGCATCAACCCGCTCGCCGCCGAGGCCTCCGGCGTTTCCCCGAAGCGCACGATCATCGTGGCCATGGCACTCAGCGGGGCGGTGGGCGGCCTGGTGGGACTGCCGGAGGTGCTGGGACGCGACTACGCCTACGGGCTGCAGTTCACCCAGAACCTCGGCTTCGCCGGCATCGCCGTCGCGCTGCTGGGCCAGAACCATCCGGGTGGCATCGCCATCGGTGCTCTGGTGTTCGGGTTCCTGGACAGCGCGGCGCCGATTCTGGACGTGCACGGCGATGCGCCTCAGGAGATCGTCGAGATCATGAAGGGCATCATCATCTTTGCCGCCGTCATCACCTACGTCGTGGTGCAGCGGCGCCGCCAGGACGAGGAGGCGCGCGCCGCCTCTCTCGCCATGGCATCGAGCGACTCGGAACCGCCCCCGGAGACCACCTCCAACACGCCCGAGTCCGACACGAGGCCGGCGACATGACACTCTCCTCCGAGACCACCCCCGGCGAGAACGCTCGAGAGCCCTGGCGGCCGTTCGAGCGCTTCGCCGGCCGACCCAGCTGGTACCCGCGTCCCATGGACACCCCGCAGGATCGGCAGTTCCAGCGGCGGCTGCGATACGCCGTCATCGCCGTCATCGGCGTGGCACTCATCGCCCTCACCGAGCAGTTCGCCCGACCGGCCACCGACCAACTGGCCCACAGCCGCACCTGGTCGATCGCGCTCGCGTATGCGGTGCCGATCCTGATGCCGGCGATGGGCGGCATCTTCTCCGAGCGGGCCGGCGTGGTGAACATCGGCCTGGAGGGCATGCTGATCCTCGGCACCTGGTTCGGCGCCTACGGTGCCCTGGAGTTCGGCCCGTGGTGGGGCATGCTCATCGGCGCGGCCGGCGGGGCCATCGGCGGATTGCTTCACGCCATCGCAACGGTCAGCTTCGGCGTGGACCACATCATCTCCGGCGCGGCAATCCTGGTGATGGCGCCGGGGATCACGCGCTTCCTGTCCGACAAGATCTTCCAGGGGCGCCCCGGCGGGGGCATCACGCAGTCGCCGCGCGTCGAGAGCGTCGACTCCTTCAGCATTCCCTTCGTCGCCGGCGGGGCGGGAACCGCGGATGCCCTCGGGCGCATCGAGAGTTGGGACTGGTTCTGGATCTCCGACGCCGCCGGCATTCTCCGCGGCTTCCTCTGGGACGTGTCGTGGTTCACGCTCATCGCCTACGCCACCGTGCCGATCTCGGTCTGGCTGCTTTGGCGCACCTCGTGGGGCCTGCGCCTGCGCAGCTGCGGTGAGCATCCAATCGCCGCCGACAGCCTCGGCGTGGACGTGTACCGGTACAAGTACTACGGCGTGGTGCTGTCGGGCGCCTTCGCCGGCTACGGCGGTGCCTTCCTGGTGATCGAGTTGACCGGCATCTACCGGGAGGGTCAGACCGCCGGCCGGGGCTTCATCGGCCTGGCCACCACCATCTTCGGCAACTGGCGGCCCGTGGGCGCCGCCCTCGGCGGACTGCTGTTCGGCTTCGCCGACACGTTGCAGTTGCGAGACAGGGCCGGGGTGCACGGGTTGCTGTTGTTGGTGGTGCTCGCTCTTGGGCTCATGGCGCTGGTCTTCCTCGTCCGTCGGCGGTACCGGGGTGCGGCCGGACTGGCGATCGCCGCCGGCGGCTTCGCCGTCTGGCACTACGCCACCGAGACGGTGCCCAAGCAGTTCCCCCAGGCGCTGCCCTACATCACGGTGCTGTTGGTGCTGGTCTTCTACACCTCCAAGCTGCGCATGCCGGCAGCCGACGGCATGCGCTACCGGCGCGGCCAGCAGCAATGACCTCCGGCGCTCCGGCGACGGCCGCCGAAGCGGACTGGGAAGACCTCTTCCGGCGTGCCCGGGCCGTGGCCGCCAACGCCTACTGCCCGTACTCCCGGTATCACGTGGGCGCCGCAGGGCTGGTGGACGACGGGCGGATCCTGGTGGGCTGCAATGCCGAGAACGCCTCGTACGGCCTGGGCCTGTGCGCCGAGTGCTCGCTGGTGTGCGCGCTGCACACCACCGGCGGCGGACGGCTCGTGGCGGTGGCGGTGGTCGGCGGCTACGACGTGGAGGATCTGCCGGCGGGCAAGCCCTGCGGGCGCTGCCGCCAGGTGCTCTACGAGGTCGGGGGCCCCGATCTCGTGATCAACCGGGACGTCACGCTGGCGGATCTGCTGCCCGACGCCTTCGGTCCCGACGACCTGTGAGCGACTTCTCGGTCGTCGACCTCATCTGCGCCAAGAGGGACGGGCAGGCGCTGGGTCCCGACGAGATCACCTGGTTCATCGACGGCTACACGAACGGGCGGATCCCCGACGAGCAGGCCTCGGCGCTGCTGATGGCCATCTACTTCCAAGCTATGGAGCCCGACGAGTTGGCCGTCTGGACCCAGGCCATGATCGACTCCGGCGAGCGCCTCGACCTCTCGGGCCTCGAGCACCCGACGGTGGACAAGCACTCCACGGGCGGCGTGGGCGACAAGGTGTCGCTGGTGCTGGCGCCGCTGATGGCGGCCTGCGGGGCGGCGGTGCCGCAACTCTCGGGCCGGGGCCTGGGTCACAGCGGGGGCACACTGGACAAGCTGGAAGCGATCGCCGGCTGGCGGGCGTCGCTCTCCAACGCCGAGATCCTGTCCCAGCTGGCCGACGTCGGCGCGGTGATCTGCGCCGCGGGCGCCGGGCTGGCACCTGCCGACCGGCGGATCTACGCCTTGCGGGACGTCACCGGCACGGTGCCGTCGATCCCGCTGATCGCCAGCTCCATCATGAGCAAGAAGATCGCCGAGGGCACCAGCGCCCTGGTACTGGACGTCAAGGTGGGATCGGGAGCCTTCATGAAGACCCACGCCCTGGCCCGCCAACTGGCCGAAGCGATGGTCACCCTCGGCGAGGCCCACGGCGTGCGCACCGCGGCCCTGCTGACGGGGATGGACACCGTGCTGGGACGGACCGCGGGCAACGCCCTGGAGGTGCGCGAGTCGATCGAGACGCTCGCCGGGGGCGGACCCGACGATCTGGTCGAGGTGACGCTGGCCCTGGCGCGGGAGATGGCCGAGTTGGCCGATCTGGGCGCCGACCCTGCCGATGTCCTGGCCTCGGGTGCGGCGATGGACGTCTGGCGGGCAATGATCGCCGCCCAGGGCGGCGACCCCGACGACGACCTGCCGTGGGCCTCCATCGTCGAGACGGTGAACGCGCCGGCCGACGGCGTGCTGGGCCGCCTGGACGCCCTGGCCGTCGGCATCGCCGCCTGGCGCCTGGGGGCTGGCCGGGCCCGCAAGGAGGATCCGGTGAGCCCCACCGCCGGCGTGGTGTGCCGGGCCGTGGAGGGCGAGCCGGTCCGCGCCGGTGAGCCGCTCCTGGAGTTGCACACCGACGACGAGTCCCTGCTGCCGGGCGCCCTGGCCGCTCTGGAGGGCGGCTTCACCGTCGTCGCCGAGGCCGGCGCGCCGCGTCCCCTGATCCTGGACCGCGTCACCGCCGGCGGGCGGGCGTGAGCGCCGCAGTCCCGTCTCTCGAGCAGATCCGGGGAGCCCCGAAGGCGCTGCTGCACGACCACCTGGACGGCGGGCTCAGACCGACCACCATCGTGGAATTGGCGGCGGAGACCGGGTATGAGGGCCTGCCGGCCGGCGACCCGGGAGATCTGGCCCGCTGGATGACCCGGGCCGCCTCCGGCGACAGCCTCGAGGCGTACCTGGAGACGTTCATCCACACCGTGGGCGTCATGCAGACGCCCGACGCCATCGCCCGGGTGGCCGCCGAGTGCGCCGAGGACCTCGCCGCCGACGGCGTGGTGTACGCCGAGGTGCGCTTCGCCCCCGAGTTGCACACCGAGCGAGGACTCACCCCCGACGAGGTGGTGCGCAGCGTGCTGGAGGGTTTCGCCGCCGGCAGCCGGGGGCGCAACATCCGCGTGGTCGGGCTGCTGTGCGCCATGCGCCACGCGGCGCACGCCTTGGAAGTGGCCGAGTTGGCGGTGCGCCACCGCCACTCCGGAATCGTCGGCTTCGACATCGCGGGCGCCGAGGCGGGCCATCCGCCCACCCGGCACATCGCCGCCTTCCAGTACCTGCAGCGGGCCAACTTCCACTTCACGATCCATGCCGGAGAAGGTTTCGGACTTCCCTCGATCTGGGAGGCGGTGCAGTACTGCGGAACCGAGCGTCTCGGCCACGGCGTGCGCATCGTCGAGGACATTCAGACTGATCCCGACGATCCGCAGGGCCCGCCGCAACTGGGACCGCTCGCCGCCTACGTGCGGGACCGGCGCATCCCCCTGGAACTGTGCCCCAGCTCCAACGTGCACACCGCGCTGGCGCCATCCATCGTCGAGCATCCGATCGACCTGCTGCGCCGGCTGCGTTTCCGCGTGACAATCAACACCGACAACCGGCTCATGAGCGACACCTGCCTCAGCAAGGAGATGCGCCTCTGCGCCGAGGCGTTCGGATGGACGATGGCCGACCTGCGCTGGCTCACGATCAACGCCATGAAGAGCTCGTTCATCCCCTTCGACGAGCGGCTGGCGCTGATCGACGATGTCATCAAGCCCGGCTACGCGGCGCTGGGCGCCGGCTCGTGAAGAGACACACCACGCGCACCTCGTCATTCCGGCGCAGGCCGGAATCCAGGCGCCAGTGGCCGCGGCTTTGCGACGGATTGACAACCCCCGGTCTCGTCGTATCCACCGGGGACCGAAGGAGGGCCTCATGCGGCGATTCCTGATCGACACCGACACCGCCTCCGACGACGCTGTTGCACTCGTGATGGCGTTGCGAACGCCCGACGTGAGCGTCGAGGCCCTGACGATCGTGGCCGGCAACGTGCCGCTGGACCGCTGCGTCCAGAACGCCCTCTACACCGCCGAGTTGTGCGGTTCTCCGGTGCCGGTGCACGCAGGACTGGCCCGGCCCATCTTCGCGGAGCCGGTGAGCGCCGAGATCGTGCACGGCGCCGACGGACTGGGCGACATTGGCCTTGATCTGACGGGGCGCACTCCCGCCGAGGGCCACGCGGTGGACGTGATGGTGGAGACGATCTGCGGCTCCCCCGGCGAGATCACCCTGGTGACTCTGGGGCCGCTGTCGAACGTGGGCACGGCCCTGCTGCGTGAACCCGAGCTGGCCGGCGCCGTGAAGCACTGCTACATCATGGGCGGAACCGGGCGGCTGCCCGGCAACATCACGCCGGCGGCGGAGTTCAACATCTACGTCGACCCCGAGGCGGCCCGGATCGTCTTCGAGTCCGGCATGCCGATCACGATGGTGGGCTGGGACGTGTCCTGGACCTGCGCCTTCGTGGACCCTGAAGGCGAGGCCCGGCTCCGGGCGATCGGCACCCCGTACTCCGATTTCGTCTGCGACATCCAGGCCACGCTCACCGAGTTCGTGGAGGGGATGCTCGGCATCCGCGGGTTCGACCTGCCGGATCCGCTGGCGATGGCCGTGGCCCTCGACCCGTCGATCGCCGAGACGGAGGACCGCTACGTCGAGGTCGTGACGGGCAACGGCCCAGCGCGGGGTCAGACCATCGTCGACCACCTCGGCGTGACCGGGAAGGCCCCGAACGCATCGGTGGTGACCAACGTGCCACCCGAGGCCTTCATGGACTCGCTCTGCGCGACGCTGCGCTGAACGGCCCCGACACCGTCACCCTTACCGATGCCGAGCACCTCGCGCACCGTCATTCCGGCGGAGGCCGGAATCCATGGTCCGGCCGGCGACCGCGCTCAGCACCGGGTTCTCGGCTTCCTGGGCGACCTGCTGGAGGACGTGGTCGTGCACCGCCGTCGGGGAGTGCTGACCGACACCGACACGCCGTGCACCATCGCCCGGCGCCGCGGTGGCAGCGCGGCGAACGCCGCCGTTGCTGCGGCGACGGCACTCGGTCCGGGCCGGGTGCGCTTCTTCGGGCAGGTGGGCTCCGACGGTCTCGGGAACCTGCTGGTTGACGAGTTGGCCGCATCCGGCGTGCAACCCTGCGTGCGCCGGGCCGGACGCACCGGCACCGTCGTCGTGCTCGTCGGGGCCGGCGGCGAGCGAACCATGCTCACCGATCGGGGCGCGTGTGCCGACCTCGACGGTTTCGAGCCCGCCTGGCTGCGGGATGTCACCCTGCTGCACGTGGCGGGATACTCACTCCTGGAGGACCCTCTGGCCTCGGTGGCCCTGCGGATGATCGGCGAGGTTCGCCGCGCCGGTGGCACCGTCAGCGTGGATGCCTGCTCGGTGGGAGCCATCACCGACGCGGGGGTGACCGAGTTCCGCGGCATCCTCGCCGACCTCGCCGCGGATGTCCTGCTCTGCGACGCGGGCGAGGCCGGCTTGCTGGAAGCGACCGGTGGCTACCGGCAACTCGCCGGGCTGGTGATCGTGAAGGATGGCCCACGCCCGACGCGCCTGTACGGCGAGGGATTCGACGGCGAAACGCTGGCACCACCCTCCCTGGAAGGAGTCACCGACACCACCGGCGCGGGTGATGCCTTCGCCGGTGGGCTCCTGGCCGCCCGGCTGGCAGGTATCGCCTGGCCCGACGCGGTCGTGGCGGGCCACACCGCTGCCGCCGTTCACCTCCTCTCGCTGGCAACGGCGGCAGCGGACAGGGAGACTGCCGGGTGATGCCGCGGACCACCCTGTACGTCATTCCGGCGGAGGCCGGAATCCATGCGTGTTCGTCGGTTCCGGCTGCCACAGCGACGCCGGGGACGGGCGCATGAGATCGCTGGTTGTCCACCCGCGTGTCGCCGAGGCCCTCGCCGCGGGGCGGCCCGTCCTGGCTCTGGAGTCCACGGTGTACTCCCAGTTGGGCCTCCCGCCGGGACGCAACGCCGAGGCTCTCGAACGCTGCCTCGACGTCATTGAGTCCCAGGGCGTCACACCGGCGGTGACCGCCCTGCTCGACGGCGTGCCGCGCGTGGGCCTCGACGACGACGGCTACGAGAAGATCCTGGCCTGCGAGGAGAAGATGGCCGAACGCGACCTGCCGGTGGCGATGGCGGCGCGCTGGGGAGCCGGGGCCACGACCGTCTCGGCGTCGCTGGCGTTGGCGCATGCCGCCGGTGTCCGGATCTTCGCCACGGGCGGCATCGGCGGTGTCCACCGCAACAGCGCCGTCACCGGCGACGTCAGCTCCGACCTCGAGGCCCTGGCCCGTTATCCCGTGGCGACGGTGTGCGCTGGCGCCAAGGCATTCTTGGACCTGCCGTACACACTGGAGCGCCTGGAGACGCTGGGGGTGCCGGTGGTGGGCTACCGCTGCGACGAACTGCCGGCCTTCTGGAGCACAACCAGCGGCCTTGAACTGCCCTTCCGCGTGGACTCGCCCGCCGAGGCGGCCGGGGTGGTGGGCGCCATGGGTCGCACGGCGGTTCTCTTCGTCGTCCCGCCACCGGCGGAGGCGGCCGTGGCGAACGCCGTCATCGACCACGCCATCTCCGAGGCGCTCGCCCGCGCCGAGGCGGCGGGAATAACCGGCGGCGAGGTGACCCCCTACGTGCTCGACGCCATCGACGACGCCACCGCGGGCCGATCGGTGGACGCCAACGTGGAGTTGGTGGTCAACAATGCGCGCTGCGCAGCGGCCATCGCCCGCTCCGCCGCAGCCGCAACCTGAACGGACCCTGCACTCACAACGTCGTGACGATGCCGCCGCCGGGGCGTTCGATGTGGACCTGCACGTGCGAGCCGGCCTCATCGATCCACCCCTGGGTCGCCGCCCACGCCATCATGGCGTCGAACCGCTCATCCCAGGCCGGGTCCCGATCCGGCGGCGCCAGGCGCCGTACCGCCTCGATCGACCACCAGAGGTGATGGGTCCGCCCGAGGCGGGCCTCGGCGCCGAGCACCCCGAGCACGTCGTGGCGGTCCCCGTCGGCCTCGATATGAAACCGGCCGAAATCATCGGCCTCGACCAGTCTCCGCCACCCGGTCCGCAGATCCACTTCGACGTACATGTCCAGACTCCTCCTGCACTGCCCGAGGTTCCCCATGACGGGTTCGCGCCCGCCCGTGGCACAGTCTGGCAAGCCGCTACGCTGTCGCAGTCGCCGACCGGGACAGCGGTGTCGCGTGGCGGTGACCGAAAGCGTTCAACGCAGAGCGTCCGGGCAGGAACTCGGCAACCGCCGAGCCGAACTGGGCACTCAGGAGGTGCGCAATGAAACTGATCACGGCAGTGATCAAGCCTCACCACGTGGACATCGTCAAGGCCGCTCTGAACACGGTTGGCATCCACGGGATGACCGTCTCTGAGGCGCAGGGCTACGGGCGCCAGGGTGGTCACACCGAGACCTACCGGGGAACCGAGTATCAGATCTCCTTCACCCCGAAGTCACGCATGGACATCGTGGTAGACGACAAGGACCTCGATGCCACCGTCAAGGCCATCGTGGAGGCGGCGCGCACCGGCAAGATCGGCGACGGCAAGATTTGGGTGACCGAGGTGGACCGGATCGTCCGGATCCGCACCGGCGAAGAGGGCACCGACGCCGTCTAGCGGCTGAACGCCAAATCGAGCCCCGGCCGGGGCCAGTCGTACGCCAGCAGCAGGCCTTTGGCGGCCTCGGTGACGTAGGCGGTCTGCAGGTTCTCCCCGCCCCAGCAGACGTTGGTTGCCAGCGGCCCGGGGACCGACACGTAGCTGATCTCGCCATCGGGACGCACCACACACAGCCCCTCACTCAGAGCCGCCACGACGACCGTGCCGTCGGCCTCCACCGCCAGGGAGTCGAAATGCCCCAGCGTGTTGGCCAGACAGCGCTTGCTGCGATGGTCCACTCTGCCCGCTTCGACGATGTCCCAGGCCCACAGCCGTCCCGTCGGTGTCTCGGCGACGTACAGCACCGCGCCGTCGGGCGACAGACCGATGCCGTTGGGTCCGAGCAGCCCGAAGATCGGCCGATGGGCGAACGACCCGTCGACGGTGGCGTAGAACACACCCATCCGGTCCTGGTCGTGGGCGCGCACCTTGCCGTGATCGGTGAACCACATGCCGCCGGCGGCATCGAAGACCAGATCGTTCGGACCGCACAGCCGGTGACCGCCGCACGCCGTGTACAGAACCGTCACCTCGCCGGTGTCGAGATCGATGCGGTCGATGCTGCCGGTGATGTACTCGGGGCTCTGACCGGCCCCTGTGCCCGGCGCCGACGGCAGCCAGACGCCGTGCTTCTGATACCAGGCGAAGCCGCCGTTGTTGCAGACATAGGCCGCCCCGTCGGGGCCGATCGCCAGACCGTTCGGCCCGGCGGTCGTGACCCGGTCCCACGCCGCGACCGTCTCGCGGTCACCGTCAGGAGTGACTCTCGTCACGCGCGGACCCCGCACCTCTACCAGCAGCACCGAGCCGTCGGCCAGTGCCACGGGGCCCTCGGGGAAGGCCAGATCATCCGCCACGACGCGGTGGGGCAGATCCACGACGGCACCTGCCGTGGCCTGCACTTCGAACCCCGTTTCCGCCATGACAGTGCCTCCTCGCCGAGTCTCCGGGTGGGCCGCAGATCTCTGTCCCGTCCGCCGGCACTGGAGGCTAACGGGCAGCCGGTTGGCGCCCGCCGGGCTGTACGGAGAACTGGGGCGCCGGTGTTACTGTCCGAGCCGTGCCAAGAGTCGTCGGTGCCGGCAACCTGCAGCCGCTGCCGGCGACCGGAAGGCGGTTCAGCGACACACGGCGGGTACGGCTCGACGAGGCGGGGCCCGACGGTCTGCTCCGCCTCGACGCCTTGGCCTGCCACCTGCAGGACGTGGCAACCGACGACTACCTCGACGCCGGATTCGGCGACGATCGCTCGTGGGTGCTGCGACGGCTGCTTGTGGTGGTTCACTCCCCCGCCGCCTTCGACGAGACCGTCACTCTCACGACCTGGTGCTCGGGCACCGGGAGCCGCTGGGCCGAGCGATCGACCCAGCTTCGCGGTGCCCGTGGCGCGCGGATCGACGCAGCGGCGCTCTGGGTACACCTCGACCCTTCCACAGGCATGCCGAACCGCCTCGCGCCCGAGTTCGAATCCGTTTTCGGGCCGTCCGCGGCCGGCCGCCGTGTGGGAGCCGGACTCCTCCATGGGCCCGCGCCGGCCAGTGACGGCGCATTGCGGTGGGTGCCCCGCTGGTGCGACCTCGACGTGCTCGGACACGTCAACAACGCCGCATACTGGACGGCCGTGCTGGAGGAAACGGCGACACGCGGCCTCGATGCCCCCTATCGCGCCGAGATCGAGCACCGGGCGGCGGTCAGCGCGGGGCAGATCCTCCACACGCCGGTCTCGATCGACGCCGACGGGACGCTGCGGATGTGGTTCGTGAATGAGGAGGGTCTCTGCGCCTCGGCACTCGTCGGCCCCGAACCCGCCACAGGCGCCGAGGTGCGGGGTGACGAGCGATGAAGTGGCGTCCGACGCTTACCACCCTGGTCGTACTCGCCGTGGTCGGTGCGCTGGCGGTGGCGATGAGTTCGGCCTCGGTGCCGACGGCGAGTGCCTCCCTGAACGACCCCGGCGGCGAGCCGGCCTCCGATCCGCCGGAGGTCCAGCCGAGCGCCGCAGTCGAGGAGCCCGAACCGATTGAACGACCCGACACAGCGACCGGCGTGGTGGAAGAGGATCTCGCCGAGGTGGCCCTGCCCTCCGAGGAGTCCGGCGAGGGTGATCCGCCCGGCGATGAGGATCCGGCGGCAACAGATTCCCCCGATGCCACCAACGGGTCCGAGACCTCTGCGACACCGGCCGGCACCGCAGAGAGCGCCGTCGACCTGGCCCCCGTCGACGAGACCCCCACGATCTGCCCCGATCCGTCGGATTCGTTCTTCGCCCTCTATCAGGCCGGCGAGAACTGCTACTGGCTGCGGTTCGAGGAAGCGTTGCACCAGGAACTCTCCGAGGAGGAACTCGACCTCGTCGAGTCGATCCCCTTCGTGGCAGGTCATGTCGCCGAGCCACTGGGGCGGCCCGCCCGAACGATCCGCCGGGGACCCCTCGGCGAGCCGGGTGCACCGCGGTTCTATCTGACCTTCGACGACGGGCCGAGCACCCGCTGGACGCTGCCGACCCTCGACCTGCTCGACCGGCACGGGGCGCGCGCCACCTTCTTCCCCGCGGGGTTGCACGCCCAGGCGAACTTCCACATCATCGAGGAGATCGTCAACCGCGGGCACACCATCGGCAGCCACTTGTGGTCTCACGAGAGGGCGGCACTCGAGAGCGAAGAGCTGTTCCGCCGGGAACTGCGCGCCAGCGCCGAGCTGTTCGGCGAACTCGGCACGAATTGTCTACGCACCCCGTTCGGCATTCTCAGCGACGACATCCTCGAATGGGCCGGCGACGAGGGGTTTGAGATTCTGCACTGGGGTGACCCGGACCCTCGAGATTGGGAATTCCCGGGAGTCGAGGCACTCACGCGCAGCATGCTTGAGATGCAGAACGGCTCGATCCTGATTCTGCACGAGCACACCGGCGCCGACACCTTGACCGCCCTCGACACTGTGCTCGAGACCCTTGGGGCCAGAGGCTGGCGCTTCGACGAACCCATCTGCCCGCTGCAGTTCTAGGAGCCAGCCGCCGGTTAGGCGAACCATTTCATCGGTCGATTCAGCGGTGCTCGGAATCGGCCGCCGAGCGGCCCGGTCCACACCGTCGGCACCCATCGGAGCGTGTCGGCACACCCGCGCGGGCATATGATGGATGCCCCTGTTGACCGTAGCTCAGTTGGTTAGAGCGCCGGGTTGTGGTCCCGGAGGTCGGGGGTTCAAATCCCCTCGGTCAACCGTCAACGGATCCGGCCCCGCCGGGCCGCGGCACGCCCCTCTAGCTCAATTGGCAGAGCAACGGACTCTTAATCCGCAGGTTCTGGGTTCAAGTCCCAGGGGGGGTACAGAAATAGGGTCCGGAGTCATCCGAGGTTGTCCGGAACGACTGATATTATCCCAGGTCAGAGCGCATTTTGTAGCTGAAATCGTCTAGACTGATCCACCACCATCCCGAATGCAATGTAATAACCGGGAGCATAACCGTGGATCGGCCCAGCAGCCTCAGCGCCCCATTCGTGCGCCAAGTCAAGCGTCCCGGCCGCTACGGCGACGGGCGTCGCGGCAACGGACTCAGCCTGCTCGTCAAGCCCGCGGCCGACGGGGGCACCAGTAAGAGTTGGAGCCAGCGCCTCTACATCAACCGCCGGCCGGTCATGATCGGCCTCGGCGCCTACCCCGTCGTCTCCCTCGCGAACGCCCGCGCCAAAGCGATCGAGAACCGGCGGGCGCTCGACCAGGGCCGCGACCCCCGCCGCAACCGGGCCGTCACCTTCGAACAGGCCGCCGAGAAGACCATCGCCCTGCACGCCGACGGCTGGCGCAACCCCCGCACCGCCGACCACTGGCGCAGCACCTTCGGGCGCTTCGTCTACCCCACCATTGGGAACAAGCCCGTCGCCGAGGTCACCACCGCGGACGTCAACGCCATCGTCAGCCCGATCTGGCTCGAACGCCACGAACAGGCCCGCAAGACCCTCGGGCGCATCCGCGCCGTTCTGCGGTGGGCGATGGCCGAAGGCCTCACCGACCGCGACGCAACCGAAGCAGCCCGAGCCGCCCTGCCCAAACCCAACGGCGTCGTCCAGCACCACAAGGCGCTCCCGGCATCGGAGGTCGGCGATGCCATCCGTCGCGTGCGAGCCTCCGGCGCTTGGTGGGCGACCAAAGCCGTCTACGAGTTCCTCGCCCTCACGGGTACCCGCTCCGGCGAGGCCCGGCTGGCGACATGGGCCGAAATCAACACCGACGCCGCGGTGTGGGAGATCCCCGCCGAGCGCACCAAGACCGCCCGACCGATGCGAGTCCCGCTCTCGACGGCGGCGCTGGGGGTGCTCGCCGAAGCCCGCGGCCACGCGGACGGCAACCCCGACCGCGGCGCGCTCATATTCCCGTCCCGGACCGGTCGAGCGGCATCGGACGCGACAGTGTCCAAACTGGTCCGCGAACTCGGCATCCGCGGCACACCCCACGGACTGCGGGCCACCCTGCGAACCTGGATGGCCGAAGAAGGCGTGCCCCGCGAGACCGCCGAACAAGTCGTCGGCCACGCCGTCGCTGGCGTCGAAGCCGCATACATGCGATCGGACCTCCTCGAGCGACGCCGAGAAGTCCTACAACGCTGGGCGGACTACATCACCAATTGACGGCCGCCCTGAGTGCGTCCTCAAGGATTTTTGAGCATAGCTCAACAATTATTGAGCGTATCTCAATATTTCTGTGCCCTTGCAGACACGCGTTCACAGCTGTATATCTGAAGCATGAACGGCCAACAAGCACTCCAAGCGCCACGCCCCAAAGCACCACAGCACGGGGACAGACACCTTGAACCAGGCCCCCGCGCTGCGATAACGCCAGAGATCTACCGACTCCCCGAAGTCGTCGCCATCTGCGGCATCTCCAGATCGACCATCTACGAGATGATCCACCGAGACGAGTTCCCCGCGCAGGTAAGGCTCGGCGCCCGCGCCGTCGGCTGGCGCCGCAGCGACATCGAAGCCTGGCTGGCCAGCCGACCCGCAGCCTGAGACGGGATCTGCCCCCGTCCCCGCGGCAGGCCTCGCGCTGCCTCATCCCACACGAGGGGTGAACCACGCTCGACTAAGAGACAACGTGATATATCAACCCAACGGGGTGAATCGCGTAGTGGGTTGGTGGAGACTCGACACTATGACCCCCCATCGGTTGACATGCCCGAGAGTCAGCTGAACCACGAAATACCCGGGACAGACCAATCCTCCGAACCCGCCGGCCTCGAACGGCGCCCCTAGTCCGCCACACGACCCAGACGCGGGACAGACGTCAACACGGCGGAATTGGCACCAACGCCCACAGCAGTCCGCCTTAGGCTGAAGTCATGTGGTCAGACAACGCTGCGACCGTAGATCTGCTGGGCTACGAGGACTTGGTGCACGAGATCGTCGAGTTGGCTCAAGATGAGGCGTTGCAGCCGCTGACGATCGGAGCGTTCGCGGATTGGGGGGCCGGGAAGTCGACTTTGCTCAACCTGGCCGCGGATTCCCTTCGCGCCGACGGCGCGCTGGTCGTCGAGTTCAGCCCATGGCTGGTAGAGGGCTACGACGATGTCAAGACATGCCTGCTCAGCGCGGTGGTTGAGACCATCCACGAAACCATTGCCCAGGACACTCAGCGACTCACCGAGAGGGTCAAGGGGCTGGTAGCAGGTCTCCGGGAGAAGATCAACTGGTTGCGCTTGGCGAAGTTGGGGGCCTCGGTCGTCGGGCCGGCCGTCGCGACGCCTGGGGCCGAACACCTCGCGGCCGCATCGCACATCATTCCAATCGTGGCAGCCGGGATGGGCAAGCTGCCAGATCTGTTTCGGTCCGCCAACGATCAGGACACACGGTTGTCGGGCACGGGATCGGCTGAGGTATCACGGGGCTTCCATGCTGAATTCGGCGAGTTGGTCGCATCTGCCGAAGGGTGCAATCCGGTAGTCGTTCTGATTGACGACCTGGATCGCTGCCTTCCTGAGCAAGTGATCGAAACGTTGGAGGCGATTCGCCTATTCCTGTCGACGCTAGGGACGGCGTTCGTTGTCGCTGCAGACGAGCGCCTAGTGCGGGACGCGGTACGGCGACGGTATGAGTCGGCGCAGGAGCATGAAGTCGACCTCCCCCGCGAGTACCTCGAAAAGCTCGTCCACGTGCCGGTGAGGATCCCGCCGCTGAGTAGGCCAGAGATCGAGAGTTACTGCAACCTGCTTGTTGCACAGCGCGTGCTTGACCCGGACGACTTCGACGTAGTGCTCGACGCGGCGCAAAACATTCGACGTTCAGGGGAACTACACGTTAGCTGCAATGTTGGTATTGCGCGAGATGCACTATCGGGCGATCTGCCTTCGACACTCGAAGCTGAGTTCGGACTCATCGAACACTTGATCGGGCCTCTGGCTGCTGGACTCAAGGGCAATCCTCGCCAGATCAAGCGATACCTCAACACTCTCGACATGCGCCGCCGTACTGCTCGGCGTCGCGGGATCGCTATCGACGACTCCCTGCTTGCCAAACTCGTCGTGCTGGAGTACGTGCGCCCAGACCGTCACCGGGATCTGGACAACTGGCAGCGGCAGGGAGTCGGACTTTCTGAGGAGATCGCTGTGCTTGAGGGGGCGCGAGAGCAAGTAGCAGGTAGTGACGCACCGAGTACTGACGCTTGGACGAGTGATCCTTGGATCCTGGATTGGCTCAAGGTTGTGCCAATGTTGGCTGGCGTCGACTTGGCGCCGTACTTCTTCCTCTCGCGAGACCGGGCGCCCGCTGGTGGCCCTTCGAGTCGACTGCCACCAGCCCTACAATCGGTCTTGGCCGACCTTACAGAGGACACGGCATCGGTACGGGAGCCAGCGGTCGACAAGGCCAAGGAATTGCCGACAGACGAGCAGCGCATGGTCTTGGAGGCATGCGCTGCACGACTGAAGGCTCTGACCGATAGTCAACCAGCGATTAGGTCGATGATCTCGATCGCCGCGGCGCAACCGGTACTAGTCGACAGTGTCATATCGGCACTCAAGGCGATTCCGCACCCCCGGGTGCCCTCATCCATCCCGCTGCTTGTCGTCGGAAACTTGGCGAGCGACGAACACCGGGAATCGGTTCTCGGCCTGTTGACAGGGTGGGAGAAGCAGTCCACGTCGGGGCCGCTATCGAGAGCTGCCCTTCAAGCTCGAAAGCGGCTTGGGGGTAGCCGTGGGGACCTCTAGGTCTGCCGCGGGACCCAAGAGTCCCGCGTGGACGAAAGCGAAGGCGGCCGCGACAGCGTACGCGAACGATAGGCCGGGGAGTTCCCCACGGAAGGTCATTCGAAGAACGGCCGAAGCCATGGGTGGCGGGCCGGGGACCGGCGGCGGTTCATGGTCGCCTGGATCGAAACGTGCCGCGCAACGGTTGGCTGGTCTGCTCGTCGGGGCAATCGACGACGGCCTCATCGAGTCGGCTCACACGTTCGGTATTGGTGACCTAGAAGGCATGCCGACCGGCGAGGCGATCCTCGAGATCCTTGAGTGGATCGCCGAGGACGCCGTCGATCTCGACCAGCAGGTGGCGAGACGTTCCGTGGAGGAGGTCTTGTCGAATCTTGATCGGGACGGTGTGGATCTCGACCAACCAATGGACACAGCGACCGGCACGGACATCTTCAGGGGGTTCGTCGTCGAGTACGTCACCCGGTCAATCCTTATGCCCGTGACTCCCCGCCTAGTCGAGAACGCCGCAGCGCCTAAGTCGCGGGAGAAGGAACGGGACATCGCTCGCTACGTGGAAGCGCTGGTCGAGGTCGACATACCTGCAGAACGGTTCGCCGAGATCGACTGGCTCGGCGTAGAAGGTGCCGGTGTGTTGGACCAGATTCACAACGACGCTCTTGACGCACTTGCCGATGGTGAGACATGACCGAGGAGTGTGTGCGACTCGAGACAGCACGCGACGATCGTGGTTCCGCGTCTGTCATCCCGATCCGCTGGTTCAGCGACAGGTCGCGTTCGTCGATCTCCGTATCCCACACACTTCCACTCGACCCGCTCGGTCCGCACACCGAAGCCGCCGAGGATCTGCTTGCCATTGCCGTGGCGGCCTACTGCGCCGACCGATCCATCACGCGGGAGGACCAAGACGACGGATGGACTCGACACATCACGCTGGATGTCCCCGTGCGGCGTCCCGAACGATGGGATAGCGACCTGCTGCGGCGAGTGCTCAGCACCCTAACCGGTGACCACTGGAACATCGAGCTACGCCGAGGTCAACCGCACCCGGGCCTTCGCAACAGCGACGCGGACCCAGCAGCCGTCGATGCGACGGCACTCTTTTCTGGCGGTGTGGACTCGCTCGCGTGGGCAAGCGAACTCCACAGCTCCGCCGAGGCCATGGCGCTCGTGTCACATTTCGGTGACGGACCCACTGGGAAGCTGCAGGCGAACTTGGCGAAACAGCTCGGTGCCCGCCGCCACTACGGTTTTCGACTCCAACGAACCGGCTCCGAAGGCCGAGAGGGTTGGCCGGACAGCGACACACAGACCACGCGGTCCCGGTCATTCCTCTTCCTCGCTCTCGGCCTGCTGATCGCGCGCACACATCGCTCCGCACTGCTGAGGATGCCCGAAAACGGCTACATCGCGGTGAACGTCCCGCTCCATGCCGGGCGGATCGGAAGCCTCTCGACCCGGTCTGCCCACCCCGAATTCGTTGATCGGTTGAACAAGGTCATCGCTACTGCTGATCTGGGGGCTCGAGTCGAGAATCCCTACTTGTTCATGACCAAAGGAGAAGTGTCCGAACGGCTCCTCGGGTGCGCCCCCCATCTAGCCTGGAGTTCCGTCTCCTGCGCCCATCCAACCGCTGGTCGCTGGCGACGTCTCCCGTTCGGTCACTGCGGGTATTGCTATCCCTGCATCATTCGTCGGGCCGGATTCAACCACGCAGGAGAGGATCGGACTCGCTACGGGTCCGATCCTCTCGGCGACAGCAGCTTCTATGAGGCGGGCACGGGTCAAGCCGACATTCGCTCAATCGCCAGATTCCTGCTCGATCCGGTCGAGGTCACTGACATTCGAGCCACCGGTCGCATTGGAACGACGGAGGCTGCGGAAATCCTCCACCAGATGGTCAGACGGGGCCAGGACGAGATCCGGCGACTGTTCGCAGCACGAGCGACTCCCGAGGTGAGGGCGAGGCTCGGGTTGTGACGCCATCGAGCCAGGACGCGCCAGCAGCAGTAGACATGCATTGCCACCTGTCCGAGTGCGGCGGCTATCGCTCAGCGGAAGCGGATGCGCTCATTCTCGCGGTGACGAACGACCCGAGGTCATGGCGCGCCCTGCACAAGCAGGATCGACAGCCAAATGTCACATGGTCGCTAGGTCTACACCCGTGCATCATGTCCAGGACCGGCGCACAGCTACGAGAGATGATCGCCTCGATGAAGGACTCGTCGGCGATAGGTGAAGTCGGCCTCGACTATTCGGATCGGTCGCGGAGCACGCCGCTTGAGCAGCGCCGAATCCTCGACAACATTCTCTCCCAGCCCGAGGCCAAGGACCGTGTCGTGACACTCCACAGCCTGAGGGCAACCGGCGATGTCGTCGCTGCCATCGCAACGCATGAACTAAGGGGGGCCATACTGCACTGGTTCCTCGGCTCGCCGTCCGAAATCGATGCGGCCATCTCAGCCGGCGCGTACTTCTCTGTAAACGCTGCAATGGCTCAGTCGCGTCTCGGACGCAGAGTTCTCGCCGAGATCCCCCCGAATCGCGCGTTAACCGAGACCGACGCGCCGTTCGCGAGAGTGGGAAGGTCGGTTGCACGTCCGGGCCATGTGGCCGACATTGAAACATATCTCGCCCAGCTATGGGATGTGGATCTGGAAGAAGTTCGCCACCGGCTCTGGTCGAACCTCGATGCCCTTCAAGGTCGCCTCAGCGTCGCCCCATTTGACATAACGCGCAAGAAGCATGGTTGACCTGCCACTCAGATGCAGAACGTCGGACGGTGCCATGACCGGCAACGACAGCATCCGCCTCGCCCAAGCCACCGTCGGAGACAGGTTGACGCCACTGACCAACTGAACTGCGGGCAGAACACCTGGCCGCCAGCGGACAATTCTGCTGGCTGCCACTGGGCAGAATCCACTGGCCATTGACATCCTGAAACCGGCGCCGCGTTGCGGGTGCCATACCTGGGACACGTTGACGTCGCTAGCCGGGTCCTTGGACTTGGGGAGCTGCGGCCGGTCCGGGGTGAGCGACGTGACCTTCTAGGAACCTGCGCCAACAGATGGCCCATCACATTGCTTCCGGCCGGCCCAGCACGCGAGCCGCTTCGAGATGAAGGACATCCCGATGCCAGATCGACACCAAGCGGTGATCAATGGGATTGCCTGCCACACCGATTGCCATGTCGTCGCCGCGCTCGACGCGTTGGGCCTGATCCTGGGCACCGAGCAGTTCCGGGCGACGGGTGACGGTCACCGCTTGACCCACACATGGCTCGCTTCGTTCGGGCCGATCGCCGCGGTCGCTGTCAAGTCCACCGGATCCTTCGGCGCGGCTATGACCCGATCGCTGGCCCAGCGGGGATGCCGAGTGATCGAGATCAACTAGCCGCACCCCCATCTTTGCGCCCGTCGCGACAAGAACGACGCAATCGACGGCGCGGCCGCTGCCCGCAAGGTGCTCTCGAGTGAAGCAGCTGCCGCCACCGACACGACCGGAATCGTCGAGGCGATCCGGCGGCTCGGCGTCGCCCGGAACATCGCTGTCAAGGCCCCCTCAGCCGGGTTGTGCCAACTCGGCAATTTGCTTGTCACGGCCCCTGCCGCGTTGCGCGAGCAGCTCAACGGCCGTCAGACCCTCGAGGGCAAAGCCTCCGTGCTCGCCCCACTGCGCCCCGACACCGACCGTCTCGCCGATCCCGCCAAGATCGCTCACACGGCGCTGCGCAGCCTTGGGCGTCACATCGCTCGCCTCGACGGGCTGGTCGCCGCTGCGGCGCCCAACAGAGGTGCCGTCTCCGATGCGGCACTCACCACGCTGCGAGTCTGCCCGTCGCCGCGGGAACCAACATCGACCGACTTGGCTCCCAGGGTGTCCTCCGCTCACCAGTGCGCAACCGCGCCCGTCCCCATCTCGAGCGAACGCACCAGCGGTTATCGGCTCATGTTCGCCGTCCGCCGCGCCGCAACCGAGCCCTACATATTGTCGTCCTCGTCCAGTTCCGCGGCCGCGAACGAACCCACAGTGGCATGGACCGCCGCCTCGCAGTAGGCAAGTCCAAGGAAGCAGTCATCCGCCGCTTCGAACGCCTCGCCGCCCGCGAGTTCTACCGCAACCTCAGAGCCGAGCTCGCGCCACCCTCACAACCCGCTATTGGCATCTATCGGAACGTCGCGGGCCGGCTCCCGGGCCACCGGAGCGCACCGCTGTGCGGCGAACGAAGTTCATCGAGCACCAGTCTGGTGGTCGCGGAGCGATCCGGACACGGTTCAATACTCGGTGCGTAGTTCGTGCGAGTCTGCTTGCGAGGAGGGTGTTCGTGCATTTGAGAGATTGGGCCGGGCCCGATGGCACTCTTGGCCGCTACGTTTCTGCGGAAGTTGCGAAAACCCTAAGTTCCTATCGCGAGCAAGAGAAGCACGCCACGGCGCAGGCGAATCTTGAACAGGACACGGCGATGGGGGGTGAGGGTCCCCCTGTTGGCTTGACACCTCGATTAGGAGGTAGTCATGTCTGTGAT
>JAPPDX010000066.1 GCA_028824415.1 bacterium
AACGTGGACTTCGCGGTCTGGTGCAGCTACAAGTACCTCAACGCCGGCCCCGGCGGGATGGGGGGCGCCTTCGTCCACGAGCGCCACGTCGCCGACCGCTCGCTGCCCAAGCTCCTGGGCTGGTGGGGGCAGCGCAAGGACATCCGTTTCGAGATGGGCACCGTCTTCGAGCCGATTCCCACCGTGGAGTCCTGGCAACTCTCGAACCCGTCGATCCTCACCATGGCGGCACTGCGGGCGTCGCTGGATGTCTTTGATCGGGCGGGCGGCATGGCGCCGCTGCGGGCCAAGTCGGAGCGGCAGATCCGGTACCTCGACTTCCTGCTCGGCGAGGTGATCGGCGACCGGGCCGAGAGCATCACGCCGGTGGCGCCGGCCGAGCGGGGCTGCCAGTGCTCCCTGCGGATCCGGGCGCCGGGGGTCGACGGGCGCGCCGTGTACGAGGCGTTGCAGGACGCGGACGTGGCCTGCGACTGGCGGCACCCCGACGTGATCCGGGTTGCCCCCGTGCCGCTCTACAACTCGTTCACCGACATCTGGCGCTTCGTCGACATCCTGGGTGGCGCGCTCGACGAGGCGGCCCGATGAGCGCGCTCGGCGGGCGCGGCCCCACCGTCGTGGTCGGCGCCGGACCGGCTGGGGCCCTGATGGCCATCTATCTGGCGCGACAGGGATGCGACGTGACCGTCTACGAGGCCCGCCCGGACATTCGCCGGGTCGCCATCCCGGCTGGTCGATCAATCAACCTCGCTCTCGCCACCCGCGGGATCGTCCCTCTCACCGAAGTCGGTGTGATCGAGCAAGTCGACGAGATCACGATCCCCATGAGAGGCCGCATGGTCCACGCCGAGGGTCAGCCCATCCTGCAGCCCTACGGCACGCAATCCCATGAGGTGATCCACTCCGTGTCGCGACGCGGTCTCAACGGCATCCTGCTCGACGCCGCCGAAGCCACCGGCCGGATCACGATCAACTTCGAGAGCGCCGTGCGGTCGATCGATCTTGACGCTGGCACGCTCACGGTGGCCGGGCCCGATGGCGTCGAGCGCAGCGAGGCGTTCGGCACCGTCTTCGGGACCGATGGGGCCGGCTCGGAGATCCGTCGAGCGATCGTGGCCGCCAACGGTGGCACGGCGGAGGTCGACTGGCTCGACCACGGCTACAAGGAATTGGAGATCCCACCCGCCGACGGCGGCGGGTTCCGCCTCGATCCCCACGCGCTGCACATCTGGCCGCGCGGGGAGTTCATGCTGATCGCACTCGCCAACCCCGAAGGTGACTTCACGGCCACGCTGTTCGCACCGAACGAGGGGGACCCCGGCTTCGCCTCGCTGGCGGATCCCGAAGCGGTGTCCCTGTTCTTCAAGCGGGAGTTCCCGGACTTGATCCGCATGGTTCCCGACCTTGTCGAGCAGTTCTTCGCAAACCCCGCTGGCCGGCTGGCGACCATGCGATGCAGCGGCTGGTCGGTGGACGACAGAGCCGTGCTCGTCGGCGACGCCGCGCACGCCATCGTGCCCTTCCACGGGCAGGGCATGAACCTGGCCATGGAGTCGGCGCGCGCCCTCGACCGGCATCTCCGGGATCGGCCCGACGACATCGCAGCGGCGTTTGCCGCCTTCGAGGCGGAGCGGAAGCCCAACGCCGACGCCATCGCCGACATGGCGCTGGACAACTACGTGGAGATGCGGGCGGGCGTGGTCGACCCCGGCTACGTGATCCGGCGCGAGTTGGCTCTGGAACTCCAGCGCAGGCATCCCGACCGCCTGAGCCCGCGGTACAACATGGTCATGTTCACGACGATGCCGTACGCCGAGGCCGCGGCGCGGGCCGCCCGCCAGGCCGAGATCCTCGACGAACTCGCGGCCGGGCGGGCGTCGCTCGCCGAGGTGGAGTGGGGTCGAGCGGCCGAACTCGTGGCCGAGCTCCCGCCGCAGCCCGACCTCGACCCGTTGGCGAGACCCGACGCCCTCTCGCTGTGATGGGGACGCCCCGATGACCGACGAAGTCACGAACGGCGACGAAGTCACCTACGCGTCCTACCTGCGGATCCCCGAGTTGCTGTCGCTGCAGCAGTGCCGCTCGGTCGACCCGGACACGGGTCAGCCCGAACACGACGAGACGCTGTTCATCGTCGTCCACCAGGTGTACGAGTTGTGGTTCAAGCAGGTGCTGCACGAGCTCGACGCGCTCCGCGGTCACCTCGACGCCGACGCGCCGTCCCGGGGCGCTCACCAGCTGAAACGCGTGCTCAAGATCCTCAAGACCCTTGTTGCCCAGCTCGACGTGCTCGAGACAATGACCCCGCTGGAGTTCGCCTCCTTCCGTCCGTTCCTGGAGAACGCCAGCGGGTTCCAGTCCGCCCAGTTCCGCGAGCTCGAGATCCTGCTGGGTCAGTGCGACGAGTCTCATCTCGAGGATCACGATGCGGACGCTCGGAAACGGCTGGAGCACAGGTTGGCGGAGCCGACCGTCTGGGACGCCTTCGTCCGGTTCCTTGCCAGGAAGGGGTTCGCCATCCCCACCTCGGTCCTCGAGCGCGACGTCACGGCTCCGCACGAGCCCTCGCCGGAGGTTCAGGCCACCCTGCTGAACATCTACCGGTCCGAGCCGGCGCTGCTGGAGATCTGCGAACTCCTCACCGACTTCGACGAGGGCTTCATGGAGTGGCGCTACCGGCACGTGATGATGGTGCAGCGCACGATCGGCACCAAGCGGGGCACGGGCGGCTCCGACGGGGCCGCCTACCTCCGCACCACGATCATGCGCCCCGCGTTCCCCGACCTCTGGGCCATCCGGGCGTCGTTCTGAGCCACACGGAGTCCCGGACCGGCCGCGGTACGGTTGGTTCGGTATCTCCGCTTGGGTGAGGTGATCGATGTCTGGACTCAGACCTATCCGGATCCTTGCCCCGGTGGTCGTCCTGCTGCTCGCAGCAGCGGCGTGCGGCGGTCAGGATCCGTCGCCCCCGGAGCCCGCGGCGGAACCTGCGCCGACGCCCGCTGCTGAGCCCGCGCCGGCAGCCGCACCGGAGCCTCCGCCCGCCGCCGTCGATTCCACGCAGCCCGCGCCACCGGATCCCGAGCCTGCGCCACCGGATCCCCAGCCTGCGCCGGATCCGGAGCCTGTCCCAGAACCCGCCGCTCCGGAGGTCACCGAGGAGACGGCGGCCACTCCGGCCCCGGATCAGCCCGCGCCTGCCGATCCCGACGCTGCGGAGAATCCCGGTTCGACCGGCGTGGCGCCCGCCGACCTGGAGGGGCGCTGGGAGGGCGGGATCTCGATAGCCGGACCCGCCGATCTGCCCTTTGCGGTGGACCTGATCGCATCCGGAGACGTTCTCCGGGGGACCGTCGAAATCGAGGGCGCGCCTCGCTTGCCGCTGTCGAACATCGTGCTGGATGCGGGCCGCATCCACTTCGAGTTGGATTCGCCCTTCGGACTCGCCGTCTGGGACGGCGAGGTGCTCAACGGGGTGATCGAGGGCGACTTCACCCAGGCCGGCATGGTGGAGACCTTCTGGATGCAGCGCTTCGAGGAGCCCGGCGAGGACGAGGGCCCGTCGTTCCGCCGCGAGGAGGTGGTCTTCGCCAACGGCGACATCGTCCTGGCCGGCGAGTTGACCTTCCCCGAGGGCGACGGGCCGCACCCCGCGGTCGTCCTGATCAGCGGCAGCTTCGCGCAGGACCGGGACTCCGCCGTCGGCAGGTTCCGGCTGTTCGCCGTGCTCGCCAACCATCTGGCCGAAGCCGGAGTGGCCTCACTGCGGTTCGACGACCGGGGCGTCGGCGGCTCGGGGGGCGACAACCTGCAGGCGACCCTGGTGGACCGTGCCGGCGATGTCGAAGCCGCGGTCGACGTGCTCCGCTCCCGGGACGACATCGATGCGGGCCGTATCGGGCTCCTCGGCCACAGCGAGGGCGGGATCGTCGCACCTATGGTGGCCAATAGAACCGGCGTGGCCTTCGTGGCTCTGCTGGCGGCCCCCGTGTTGCCTCTCGGGGAGAGCCTGGCGGCGCAGCAGATCGCGCTCTTCGAGGAGTCCGGCGCCACAGCCGAGCAGATCGACGGGTACCGACTGCTCCTGGAATCGGTGCTCGAAGCCGCCACCACCGGGCAGGGCTGGGAGGAGGCGGAGGCAGCCATCCGGGCGGTGGTGCAGCAACAGTTCGAGGCACTGCCCACCCAGACGCGGGAGGCGATCCCCGACGAGGACGCCATGGTGGACTCCATCGTCGCCGACGAGATGGCGAGATGGCGGAGCCCCTGGTTCGAGTCGTTCATCCAGCACGACCCGAGGTCGGCCATCGGCGCCCTCGACGTTCCGGTCCTCGCCCTGTTCGGCGAGCTGGACACGCAGGTCCCGGCGGCCGGCAACTCGATCGCCATGTCCGAGGCCATCGCCGAGTCGAGCGTCCCGGGTTACACGATCGCCACGATCTTCTCGGCGAACCACCTCTTCCAGGAGGCTGTCACCGGCAGTGTCAGCGAGTACCCCAGGCTGAAGCGCCAGTTCGCCCCCGAATTCGTGGAAATCCTCACCGACTGGCTCCGCGGGTTCACCGGGCTGTGAGGGCGCTCCGGGGCCGGCCGCCCCGGTAGCCGCCGCGCGGCGCCCGGCGCCGGATCAGAGATGGGCGGGGAGGTCGCTGAGAGGCACCAGCTGGGCTTGGGGGGTCTCGATGTCGCCTTCGGGGAGCATGAAGCGCCAGAAGACGATGCCGAAAGGACGGCCCTCGGTGTCGAGCCAGTTACCGGTGCCGGGGTCGCTGTGGGAGATGACGGCGGTGAACCGGCCGTCGGCGTCGGCGACGGTCTGGGCCCGGTTGAGCGAGATCGACCGGGCCGTGTAGTCGAGGCTCTGCAGGTGGCGGTTCCAGAGGCTCACGTGGGCGTAGCGGCACGTCGGCCAGCGGGCGCGGACCACCAGCGCCTCGTCGGGGCCGATCACGAAGGGGGCCATGGCGTAGGCGGCGTCGAGGGCGGACAGGCCCACGTCGCCGGGCGGGCCGGGGGTGGGGAACCGGTTGGGAACCAGGGAGATCCACGAGCGGGGCTCTCCCTGGGCGATCGGCGGGCGGTCCACGGTGAGCTCGCGCACCAGGGCGGCGACACGCCGGATGCCCGCGCTGACGCTGGCGTCGGACGGCCGGGGCGGCGACGTGCCGCCGATCACCTCGATCTCCATGGCCGGCACCCGGGCCGGGTCGGCCGCCGCGTGCGTGATGTCCTCGAAGTAGTGACGGGTGCTGATCGACCCCGCCCCGGGGGGCAGGGCCAGCCAGTTGCGTTCCCGGGGCTCGCCGCCGAGGATGATCTCGAAGCGCCCGTCCGCGTCGATGTCGAGGGACGTGTCGTTGATCACGCCGACCACCTGGTTGTCCATCGATCCCCAGGCGTCGCCCGATTCGATGCTGATCGACATGTAGACGGCACCCTTGGTCTCGCCGCGCACCCGGTAGGTGTGACCGGCCGAGACGGGGGCGTCGAAGTAGATGGCGTCGGGGTTGTCGCCGAGCAGCTTGCGGTCTGGGTCGACCATGCGGCGGAACCGGGGGGCGGACGGGTCGCGCTCGAACAGCCCCACCAGCCCCCACTGCAGGTAGTGCATGAGGGCCCGATGGGCGTCGACGGCGTCGTCTGCGGTGAGCAGGTTCCACTCGGGCGACACCCAGCGCTCGTCTGCCTCGTGCAGCGTCTCGATCAGCTCGGCCAGGGCCCGGCGGGAATCGGTGTCCATCGTGTCTTCCAATCAGCCTTCGTGGGCCACGCCGAAGTGGTCGAGGTAGGGGGCTGTGGCGGTCCGCAGCCCGTCGGCGGTGAATCCCCAGTCCTCGGGTCGGTAGCGGTGCACGCCGAACTTGCCCTTGGGCTTGTGGGCCAGGTAGTCCTCGATGGCGGTTGCGTAGCTGTCGGTGAAGGACAGACCCATCTGCTCCAGGGCTGCACCGAGGGTGGCGGCCGGGTCCGCAATGAGCCGCGAGTAGTGGACGTCCACGAAGCGCTCGGCCGGCACGGCCCCTGATCGGCGCAGATCGGCCGAGTTGTTGAGCGCGTCGCTGAAGAAGGCGAGCACCACCTCGGCGGTGAGCTCCGCGTCGACGTCGTCGCTGCGCAGCCATTGGACCGTCGTGAGGATGCTCACGGTGGAGGGCATGGTGCGGGCGGGGTCACGATGGGTCTGCACCACCCAGGCGTCAGCGAAGGCGTCGACCAGGGTGGGAAGCGTCATGAGGTGGCCGGGAGTCTTCAACACCCATTGCGTGGGGCCGGCACCGTGCTGCAGCACCTGCAGGAACCGTCGCTCGTAGTCGTAGTTCACCGCCGGGTCCGAGAACCACCCCTCGAGCGGGGCGATCATGCTCCAGTGGAAGCCGCAGAAGCTGCCCTGGGTGAGGGTGATGCACTCGACGGGCAGGTCGGTGCGCAACTCGTGCATGGCCTGGAACTCGGGTTGGACGTCGGCCCACAGCTCCTGTTCGCACTCGCCCAGCACCGCCGGGTCGGCGGCGCCGCCGTCGGGCAACGGAACCGGGTGGAGGCCCTCGGCGGCGGTCGGGGCGCGCAGGTCGGGGTGCAGGGCGAGCAACTCGAACAGGATCGAGGTGCCCGAGCGGGCGGGACCGGCGATGAACACCGGAGCCGCCACCGGCTCGGCGGCGATCCCGGGGGCGGCGTCGACCGCCGCGGTGAGCAGCAGGCGGGTTCGCAGCGAGCGCAGCAACTCCTGCTTGGTCATCAGCCGGCCGACCACGTGCATCGGGGCGGCGTCGACGGCGGCGACGAGATCCTCGAAGCGTCGCCGCCAGTGCGGGTCGCCCAGGTCGCCGGCGGGTATGCCACCGAGGGAGGCCGCGGCTCGACCCAGCAGATCCTTCGCGTCGATGGGCACCAGGTCCCGGGCCTGGCCGCCGACCGAGCCGGCCATCAGGTTGATGCGGCGCACCCAGTCGGGCCGGGTGAGTCGCTCGGCCATGGGCGCCAGTGCCCCGGAGACCTCAGACATATGGGCGGTCAAGGTACCAAACTGCCGTAGGGGCTGACGCTGAGCCGGATCAGTGGGGGAATCGAGACTGGCCGCCCCTCGACAGGGGTCAGTCTCGGTACACGCCGGGGAAGATGCTGTATAAGTATTTCTTGCCTTGCTGGTGTCCCTTCTCCTTGAGCTCGGCGTGGTGGCACGTGGGGAGAGGAGGCCCCACCGCCGGGAAACGCCGAGCGGTCGAGAATCCTCGATCCGGGTCGTCGGAGCCACCTTGGTGCCGATCGCTACAGTGGTCCGGGGCCGGACCGTAGTCCGAGATCACATCTCGTAAGACAGAAAGGATCGGTACTCCGTGAGCAAGCGGACGAAGATCGTCGCAGGCGCCGCGGTGGCGGTTGTGGCCGCGGCGGTGGCCGGGATCCTGTGGTGGACGTTGCGAGACGACGGACCCGCAGCTGTCGATCTTGGTGCTGCTGTGGCTCAACTTGAGACCCCAGCCGATGCAGACATGCGGGATCCGGTGGCTGCCGAGTCCGACGATGGCGAGGGTGTCGGGCCGGAATCCGGGTCCGCCGGTTCTGCCGGTTCGGGCTCGGGTGCGGAAGTGACGGTCGACCCTGAGCCCGTGGTCGTTGACGAGGCGCCGTCGGCCGGCGCACGTAGTGACGCCGGAGACTCGGTCGTTGCTGAGTTCGACGGTGGCGACGGTGGCGAGCAGGTACCCGAGTCCGCCGCGTCCGCCCAGTCCGCTGGTTCTGCCGGTTCGGGTTCGGGTGCGGAGGTGCCGGTCGACTCTGGGTCAGCGGTCGTCGATGAGGCACCGTTGGCCGGCGCACGTAGTGACGCCGGAGACTCGGCCGTTGCTGAGTCCGACGCTGGCGACGGTGGCGAGCTGGTCTCCGGATCCGCCGAGTCTGCCGACCCCGCCGGTTCGGATTCGCGCGAGGGTGCCGAGACGCCGGTCACGTCGTCGACCCTGGCAGCCGTCGAGGAACCTCCGTCGACTCCCGGGGGTGGCGAGACCGAGGCGCCGTCAGTCGCCTCCGCGACGGACAGCGTGGCCGGACTGTGGAAGGTGATCACCGCCGAAGGCGCTGACGCACTGGCGGGGGAGGGAGCGGTCAGCTTCGCCGGGTTCAGGGTCCAGGAAGTGCTCGCGGGCGGTATCGGCGAGAACACCGCGGTGGGTCGCACCGCTGACGTGAGCGGGTACATCGAGTTGACCGACACGGCTCTGGTGGGCACGAAGGTCATCGTCACGATGACCACGGTGCGCACCGACGACAGTCACCGCGACCACCACATGCGGGAGGTTCTCAACACCGACGAGTTCCCGCTCGCCGCCTTCGTGCTCACCGAGCCTGTGGGGTTGCCCGCCGCGAGCTTCGACGGCGAGCCGTTCTCCGGGTCGGCCAAGGGAGATCTCACGATCAAGGGCGTCACCAGGCACGTGGCCTTTGACCTGCAGGCCCAGCTCGCGGGCGACGTCATCGTGGTCGTGGGCTCGAGCGAGGTGGTCTTCAGCGACTTCGGGGTGCCGACCCCGAGGTCAGCTGCGGTTCTCTCGGTCGAGGACGACGGCATCATGGAGTTCCAGCTCTACTTCACTCGCTGATCGGTTCACGCGCTGACGGCTGGACTGCCGGTGCTCTCAGGTCCGGCACGTGGCCGGGGGTGGGACCGTCAGGAACTTTGTCTAATCAGTAGACGCCGGGGAAGATCCGGTAGGGCACCCGTGCCTGGTATTCGGCCCACTTCTCGGGGCCGTACTTCCCAGCGCAGTGCGCGTCGTCGGCGAGTTGGCGCCAGGTGAAGAAGCCGAGGATGAAGATCGTGTAGGTCCAGGCCCAGAGAATGTCGAAGTGGCCGAAGACCAAGCCGATCGCCAGGGCGAGGGTCCACTCTCCCATGTAGTTGAAGTGGCGGGCCATGCCCCAGAAGCCGTTGACCAGGATCTTGCGTTCGCCGGCCTCGATGTACTCGGGCTCGATGATTCCCATGAACTTGCGGTCGGGCCAGCGCTTGAAGGTGTACTTCTGCATGTTGGTGCCACGAGAGATGCCCCAGCCGGCCAGGAACAGCACCGCTGCCCCGACCAGCCAGACCGGTGTCCAGACGGTCGAGATGCCGGGGTGGGGGTGCGCGGCCATGCCCCACAGCGGCAGGATGAACAGCCACCCGTAGAAGATGAGGCCGCCCCACAGCATCCTGAAGCCGACCTGCTCGTGCATCATGTCGTAGGTGTAGAGCTGGACACGCTCGTAGACGAAGTAGTCCAGGACGTAGAACGTCAGGAATCCCGCGTACAGGTAGACGCCCGGGTTGGCGTTCTCGCCGAAGCGTTCGTGATGGTAGGCGGCCCCGGACAGGGCGTTCAGCGCCCACATCGCCCCGCCGACGACGTACGTGTACATCTTCAGGTCGAAGCGGTGGTCGAAGAGCGACAGTTCCCGGCTCCGCCCGGCCCACAGTCCCGAGAGCGGGTTCTTCGAGTCGCCTCGCGGCTGGCTGAACACTGCGGCGACCGCGATGAGGGCGCAGAGGCCGGTTCCGCCGGCCACGGCATAGAGCGAGGACCGGTAGAACCAGTCGCGGGGCATCCCGGCGAACCCGACCGCCCACACGACCACCGCGATGACGAAGATCAGCAGGCCGTTCAGGCGATAGCTCCGGGGCTCACCGGTCGCCGAATCGATGGCGTAGCCGGGAACCCGTATCGCAGGGAGCAGGATCTGCGCCAGGAAGAACGCCGCGAATATGAACAGCGGTGTCAGGAACCCGAGGATCATCTCGGTTCCGGAGAGTTCGAGGAGGTGGTCGATACCGAGCGATTCAGCCACGACGGGAGACCCCTTTCCTACAGTGGCGCGGCCACCTTAGCGACGTGCGCCTGCCGGCGTTCTGGAAAGCGAATCGGGACGCCTCGCCCGGGCGCCACGTGTCATCGGCATCGCCGGACTCGGAAGTCTCCTCGCCCTCGTCCGACTCGGGAGCTTCGGCGACGTCGCCGCAGGTGATGTTGAACTCGAGGATCGTGGGTTCAGGGGCCCTGGTGAGGGCGACCGAGAGGCTCGTTTCTTCGGCGGCGCACTGCTCGGGCAGGTGCGAGACCGAGACGGTGGCCTCGCAGGTCTCGCCCTGATTGTCCAGCACCCGGAGCGTGACACCTTCGAAGGCGTCGTCGGCTGAGGGATCCGCGGCGAGCGCGGCGGTGATGTTGTAGCGCCCCTCGCGCAACTCGACCCGGGTGACCGAATCGATGGTTTCGATGCCGCCGACGGGCAGCGGCAGCAACGGTTCGGGCAGGTCGAGTTCGTCGGGCTCACCGCAGGTCCTGGTCAGCTCGTAACGAGCGTCGGCGCCGCCGGAATCGCCCACGACGGTCTGCAGCAGGTAGATCGTCTTGGTGGTCACGCCGACACGGAAGTCGATGGTGGCTCGTGCGTCGACGTTCTCGAAGACGGTGTGCTCGTGTTCGCCGTGTGTTGCGCTCAGCTGGCGAGGAACGCGGAGCGTCACGTCGTAGTGGCATTCCTCACCGTCGGCGGTCGTGGCGACGACTCCCAGCACGATCGAAACGGTGTCGTCGGTCGTGTCGTCGGCCGTGTCGTTGTCGTCCACCTTCGAGATGCCGCTCCGCGTGGAGCAGCGGCGCGGGGCGTCCTCGACCCGCCGGGCGGTGGCGATGAACCTCGTCCGCAGGATGGCGTTGTGGTCGGTGTCGTCGATGCCGATCGGCACCGACGGATTCAGGCGTACGACGATGCGCGACCGCTGCGCGCACGCGGCTTCGGGATCGGCCAGAGTGATGTTGATCCGGTGGTCGGCGCTCGGGGCGAACGGGGCCGGCCCGACGATGCAGTTGGCGTCGGTGGTTGCCTCGACCAGTGACACCGACCACGTGTAGAAGCAGATCGGGCGGATGATCACGATCTCCAGGGCCGGGGTGCCCTTGAGTTCCCCCGGTACGGGCGTGTCGTCGGCGGACTCGGTGGCTTCTACGGTCAGAGTGATCTCGCCGGCCATGCCGGACGTGCCCGCCCCAGGATCGCATCCCCCCAACGTCTGCCAGCCAACGGTGTAGACGCCCGCCACATCCGGGGTCGTGATTCTCACGATCCTCGGCTGCTCCAGCCCTGCATCGTCCTGACCCGCGGCTGGCGCCGCCACTCCCAGCGTGGCTACGCCCAGAATCACGACGACTACCAGGGCCCGCCTCAGATGGCGGGCGCGTGCCCGGGCACCCTCGACTGGCAGCGGTGTCAAGCGATGCATCGCCCTCTCTTTGGCGGTCGGGACGTGCCCAGAGGAGCGAGGCACGGCTCAACGGCAGGGTCGCAGGAACTATAGACGTAGCGAAAAATTGGCGGGACGGCCGCTTTCATCAACCTCGGCTCGGCAGCGCCACGGTCTCTGGTGACCAGTGGGAGGGGCGAGGACGGCCGATGGTGGGGGTACGGGGGCCGCGATCAGGTGACGATTCGGACGGCGGCTGTGACGGCCATGGCGACCGCGACGACGAGGATCAACGGGGCCTTGCGCCACACCGCCACCGCTCCGGCCGCCACGCCCGCCGCGCGGGCGTCGAGTGTGAGCGTTCCGGCGTCTTCGAAGGTCATGATCATGATGAGCGCCGCGAACAGCGCGGCCGGGAGCAGGGTCACCGCAGGCCCCAACCGGCGATCGACGCGGCCGCCGAGCTTCGAGACGCCCAGGGCCTTCAGTCCGTAGCAGCCGGCGACGAGGCCGATCATGAGCGGCCAGCTCACAGCGCCCTCCCCGGTGCCTCGCCGGGGGTGCCGTCGGTCGCGGGCGAGTCCTCGCGGCGCGCCCGCACCCACAGCGCGGGCGCCAGAGCCACAACCGACACCAGGATCGGGACGCCTGTCCCGGTGACCGGCACCACACCCAGCGCGACTGCCGCTGCGGCCAGCGCGGCTGTGCGCCCTGCGGCCGTGCGCACGTGGGGAGCCAGCAGCGCCACCAGAATCGCGGGGAACGCCGCGTCGAGGCCCCAGGTCTCGGGGGTGCCGAGGACGGCGCCGAGCAGGGCGCCGGCGATCGAGCAAGCGTTCCAGACCAGCCACAGGAGGACCCCGGAGAACCAGAACGCGCCGGTGGCGTCGCGGCGGTTCGTCTGGGCGGTGGACACGGCGGTGGTCTCGTCGATCACGAACTGGGCCGCGCCCAGTCGTGCGGGCGTCGAGGGGGGCAGGGCGCGGCGCATCACGGGTCCATACAGGGCGTTGCGGGCCGCCAGCAGCAGCGCCGACCCGACCGCCGCGCCGCCGCTGCCGCCGTCGTTGATGACGCCGACGGCGGCGAACTGCGACGCCCCGGTGAACACCAGCGCCGACATCACGATGATCCGTGCCAGGTCGAAACCGGCCGCATCGGCGACCACGCCGAAGGTCACCCCCGTCGGTGCCACCGCCAAGCTCACGATGATGCAGTCGCGCAGGTAGGGGCGTGACCCGCGGCTCGACCCCAGCCGGCCGATCAGTCCGGCGAGCCAAGAGATTGTGCCGAAGCGGGCTCTCACCCACCGCCCTCCCGAGCGTCGGACCTGAACGGGCCCCAGTGAACACGGCCCGGGCCGGACTTCCCAGGACTCTGCTCATCCAGCGACGGCGGGTTCGGTGGATCGACCGAGAAGCAGACCGGCCCGCTGGGCGTCCAAATCCGAGACCGAACCGGTCGCGGCCGTCGAGGGATGGTGACTTCGACGAGTTCGGAGGCCTGGGAGGCCGTGCCGTCGCTGTAGTTGATTTCGTATCCGTAGCGGTACTGATCTCCGGCCTGGATGTCGCTGTCGGTCCAGCCGAAGGTGTCGCCGACTCAGGGGTTCGGCGTCGGCATCCCCAAGGCCGCATGGAGCTTCTGCAGGTTCTTGCTCCGCACGGCGTTCATGATCAGGAACAGGTCGACGATCGCCCAGATACCGAGCCCGCCCAATGTGAACAGCTTGCCGAGCCCGAGCCCAACGTCACCGTTGTAGAACCGATCGACGCCCAGGGGTCCGAAGAGGAGCCCCAAGACGAGCGCCACGATGGGATCCCGATAGTCGATCGAGACTGCCTGGCGGACCTGGTCCTCCGATAGTTGGTCGCTGAGACCCAGCAAGCTTCCGGGAGGAAACTTCTCCTGTATCGATATGAGCATCATGGCACTCGTGTCCACGGTTCAATCACCCCCAAATGAAGCGATCACAAAGCCCACGGCACGGTAACACAGCGCCCGAAACGTGCCGGGTGGTTTGACGTCACATTGCTGCCAAGAGGGCTCCCGCACCATGCTCGAGATGGCCACCGCCGTCGTCGAGGTCGCGGTTCTGGACGGCCCTCTCCTGCCCATGGTTGAGGGTTGAGACTTCGGAGACGCCAGACTTGACCGCCGTGCGACGAATCGTCTCCGTGGACTGGTGGGTGTTGCCGTCGTGGATCCTGGCCAGTGCGGCCGGCTTCTCCGTTGGCAGTCTCACAGAATCGGTCATGAGTACATCCGGGGGTATCAAGGTGCTTGCGCCCGTGACTGCGGGCGGTACTGCGGCGGCAGTGCTGCAATGGCCGGCGCTGCGGCGGCACATCCCGCGAGCGGGACGCTGGGTCGCGACCGTCATCGTCGGAGGAGCCGTCGTCGCCGTCACCAGCATCGGCGCGGGCGTGTTGGCGGGCCTCGGGGCGGGTGCCATCGGCGATGCCGAAGCGGGGCGGGCGTTCGGAGAGGACGTTGCAGGCGTTTCGGCGGCGGTCTTGTACGGGATCGCGGTCGGCGTGTTGCAGGGGCGCCTGCTCCGGCAGCGGTTCGCCGGCTCAGGCCGGTGGGTGCTCGCCAGTGGGGCGGGCTGGATCGTCGCCGGACTGACAGCGGGGGTCACCGAGGGCGTCGCCGGCTGGGCGGTTCTGGGTGCTGTCTACGGCGCCATCACCGGGGGTGTGCTCGTGGCGTTGCTGCGGCAGCGGAGGGACGAGGCACCAGCGGGGGAGGAGTGACCGGGGACTTGGTGTGCGCCGCCGGAGGTTGCCGTCGGCACCCGAGCAGGCAAACTGCGGCGTATGAACGCTGACCAGCTGAACCACTACAAGAGCAAGCTCGATTTCGAGATGGATTCCTACGACGTCTACGAGGCGCTGGGCAACGGCGAGCCGATCGTGGTGGTCGACGGCCGGTCGGCCGAGGCCCACGCCATCGAGCACATTCCCGGGTCGCTGAGCCTGCCGCACCGCACCATCAGCGCCGACGCGACGGCGACGCTGGACCGGTCACACACCTACGTCTGCTACTGCGACGGCATCGGCTGCAACGCCTCCACAAAGACAGCGCTGAAACTGCTCACGCTGGGCTTCGAGGTGCGCGAGCTGATCGGCGGTCTCGACTGGTGGAAGCGCGACGGCTACGCCACAGCAGGGGAGAACTCCCAGGAGGGCACCGAGATCGTCTGCGGCTGCTGATTGGATGGCCCTCGAGATGCGCACCCACTGCGAGCGTTGCGCCGCGCCGCGGGTGTGGTGTATACTTCAGTAATGCGGCGTATACAGCTATATCTCGACGACGACGTGGATGATGCGCTGACCGCTCAAGCGGCAAAGCTGGGCACGACCCGTTCGGCGCTGGTCCGTGATGCCGTGCGCGCATCCCTTGGCACCGACCTGCACACTGTCGCCGACCCGGTCGACGACCTGGTCGGCTGGCTCGACGTCGAACCCGACGACGACATCGACGCCGTGATCTACGGGCTCGACGAATGAGATTCGCCGACACTTCCTTCTGGGTTGCGCTGCAGGTTGTCCGGGATCGCCACCACGTCGCCGCCGCGGCGCTCTGGCGGCATGACCGCGGTCCGGTGCGCACATCGAACCTCGTCGTCGGCGAGAGCTGGACCTGGTTGCGACGGCGTGCAGGCCACGAGCCCGCTGTTCGTTTCCTGGATCTCCTCGAGCGCTCTGAGCGGGTGTCCCTCGTAGCGGTGGACCGCACCATCGACGAGCGGGCGTGGCAGTGGCTGCGTCGCCACAACGAGCGCTCCTACTCCTACGTCGACGCCACGAGCTTCGAAATCATGCGCCGCGAGCGGATCGCCGAAGCGCTGGCATTCGACGGCGACTTCGCGGCCGCCGGATTCGTCGAGGCCCGCCCACCCGTCTAGGGAGATCTGCGCCAACTTCGAAGCGCTCGCCGACTGAATCGCCCGGGCCTTGCTCGAGAGTCAGGTGTGGCACGATGATCATACGAAGGAAGTTACGAGAGCCTCTGACATGCCGGTCTGCCCGCTGAGATCAACGCCAAGTTGCCGTCCGATACCAAGAGAGTCGACGCGCGCGGCCCAGGAGACACCGGTCACCGGGTAGGGGATTGTCTGTGGCGCCTCATGAGTTCATCGCCAAGTGGCGCTCTGCAGTTCTGAAGGAGCGTTCCGCGGCTCAAGAGCACTTTCTCGATCTCTGCCGGGTGTTGGGTGAGCCGACGCCGGCCGAAGCCGATCCGACCGGTGAGACGTATTGCTTCGAGCGGGGAGCCTTGAAGGACACCGGCAGCGCCGGGTGGGCCGATGTCTGGAAGCGGCATCACTTCGCGTGGGAGTACAAGAGTCCGGGCGAGAGCCTCGACGCGGCGTTCAACCAACTGCGGCAGTACGCGCTGGCGCTGGAGAACCCGCCACTGCTGATCGTCTGCGACCTGAGACGGTTCCGGATCCGCACCAACTGGACGAACAGCGTCAGCAAGACCCACGACTTCGTCTTGGAGGACCTGGCCGATGCTGCAAACCGCGACCTGCTGAAGTGGGCGTTCTCGGATCCCGACCGGCTGCGGCCGGGAGAGACCCGTCAATCGCTGACTGAGCGCGCGGCGGCATCGTTCGTCGAAATCGCCCAGGCATTGCGGGAACGGGGCCACGACCCGCAGCGGGTCGCACTCTTCGTCAATCGGCTGGTCTTCTGCATGTTCGCCGACGATGTCGGACTGCTGCCGGATGAGATGTTCTCAAGGATGCTTATCCGCGCTCGGCCCAAGCCGGATCGCTTCACTGACCTCGCGGGGACTCTGTTCGAAGTGATGGCCCACGGTGGCGAGGTCGGCTTCGAACCGGTGCCTTGGTTCAACGGCGGGCTGTTCGCTGATGACGACGCTCTGCCGCTGGAGGAGTCGGAAATAGCCGAGGTGTTGAAGGCGGCGGCCTTGGACTGGTCCGAGATCGACCCGTCGATCCTCGGCACGCTGTTCGAGCGTGGCCTCGACCCCGACAAGCGCTCCCAGCTCGGCGCGCACTACACCGACCGCGACAAGATCATGCTCCTCGTCGAGCCGGTTGTGATCCGCCCGTGGCTCACGGAATGGGCCGCGGAGAAGGCACAGATCGCTGCCGACTTGGAGCGCGCGGACGCCGCCAAGACGCCGGCAACCCGCAAGAAGCGCCGGAATGAGGCCGAGCGGCGCTATCGGACGTTCCTGGACCGGCTGCGCGCCTTCACGGTGCTCGACCCGGCGTGCGGTTCGGGCAACTTCCTGTATCTGGCTCTGCAGGCGCTCAAGGACCTGGAGCACCAGGTGCAGTTCGAGGCGGAGGCGTTCGGCTTCCCGCGGACGTTCCCGGCGATCGGCCCGGCCAACGTGAAGGGCATCGAGATCAACCCCTACGCCGCCGAGTTGGCGCGCGTGTCGGTGTGGATAGGCGAGATCCAATGGATGCGGCGCCACGGCTTCGCGGAGTCCCGCAACCCCATCTTGAAGCCGCTCGACACCATTGAGTGCCGCGACGCGATCCTCACGCCGGACAACACCGAACCGGACTGGCCGGAAGCGGATGTCGTGATCGGCAATCCGCCGTTCCTGGGTGACAAGCAGTTGATCGGCGGCCTGGGCGAGGACTACGTGTCGCGGATGTACGCGGCCTACGCCCGCCGCGTGCCCGCCGCCGCGGACCTCGTCTGCTACTGGTTCCACAAGGCGGGCCGCCAGATCGCATCAGGCAAGGCGACCCGGGCCGGACTCGTCGCCACTAACTCCATCCGAGGCGGCGCCAACCGCCGCGCACTGTCAGCCGCGACGAACAATCGACGGATCTTCGAGGCGTGGAGCGACGAGCCGTGGGTGATCGATGGAGCGGACGTGCGCGTGTCACTCGTCTGCTTCTCGCGTGCCGACGACAAGTCCGTGGCTAGCACGCGGCTCGACGGCGCGGCGGTCGACGAGATCTACACAGACCTCACGGCGCGGCGCGACGGCATCGGCGTTGACCTGACGAACGCGCGACGTCTCACCGAGAACGACGGTGTGGCGTTCCAGGGCGACGTCAAGGGTGGACCCTTCGACATCCCAGGCGATCTGGCTCGTGAGTGGCTCCGTCTGCCCGCGAACCCGCATGGCCGGACGAACGCTGACGTGCTGAAGCCGTGGGCGAACGCGATGGACCTGACCCGACGGCCAGCGGGAAAGTGGATCATCGACTTCGGGTTGACCATGTCAGTCGGCGAGGCGGCGCTGTACGAAGAACCGTTCCACTGGACGAAGGAGCACGTCAAGCCGGACTGGGTCAAGCAACGTGAGGCCCGGAGACGAGAAGCGTGGTGGTTGCACCATTGGCCGCGGCCGATCATGCGGGCAGCGCTCGACGGCCTGTCCCGATACATCGTGACACCTCGCGTCGCCAAGCACCGCCTCTTCGTCTGGGTTGATGCGCGAATCTGTCCTGACTCAGGAACGATCGTCATCGCTCGTGACGACGACACGACATTCGGGATCCTGCACAGCCGGTTCCACGAAATCTGGTCGCTACGGCGCGGAACGAGTCTGGTGGACCGGCCGCGCTACACGCCGACATCCACCTTCGCGACGTTCCCGTTCCCGACCGATCTGGCGCCGAATGTGTCCGCCGCCGAATACGCGACTGATCCCCGCGCCGCCGAAATTGCGGACGCCGCCCGAGACCTCGTCACCAAACGCGACCGCTGGCTCCACCCGCCCGAGTGGGTCGAGTGGGTCGACGAGCCGGTTCCCGGCTATCCGAAGCGCCCCGTTCCTCGCGACGAGCAGGCAGCGAACGCGCTCAAGAAACGCACCCTGACGAACCTCTACAACACCCGTCCGCAATGGCTCACCGACGCACACGAAGCCCTCGATGAGGCCGTAGCCGCCGCGTACGGCTGGCCAGCGGACATCTCCGACGACGACATCCTCCGCGAGTTGCTGGCACTCAACGGCGGCTAGCCGGAATTCCGCCGAATTCTCCACCATGTCGGGAGAACTCCAAGAGTTCGCTCTCGAGGGGCTGAGGTGGACTCATGCTCGCGCTGGAGTGGCGGGAACGGAGTCAACCATTCTGTTTGGTGTGGTCAACGGACTGCATGATCCTGGTCTGATCATGGTCTGAGGGTGGCCATCACTGTCATATGTTGAACGGTGGCGGGCAATGTCGTCGATCTGGACCTGTTCGAAGCTCACACTCAAGACGGCCAATCAGCCGTTGTGCGCAACCAGAGCCCGGCGGCGTCGGCACTGGCCGCGGAGGGTGCCATGGGCTTCGGGTCAGGCGCTTGGCGTCGTCCACGGCGGTGCGTCTCAGGCAGTGGTCAGTGGTCATGAGTGAGTGTTCGTGAGGCCGCCGTCCCAGTCGCCGCTACACCGAAGCAAGGAAGGGCGATTCTCGCCATCGGGGGGACGAATCCACTCTGGCGTCACGCACAGTGTTCAGCGATCGCTCGGGTGCTCTCGGGAATCGCGATCGAATACCGTCGCAGCCGTCCCTAAGGATCTCCTCCATCATCACGGCTAGGAGACTCCCCACGAACGGCGACCGTTTTGCAATCCAGTCGAGTGAATTGGTTGTGACTTGCGTGTCCATCGAGATGGAAGCACCCCGCTTGAGTCCTTGACGGCGCGCTCACGGCCGAGCGGAGCATGCTGTTCGGGAGGCCATCGCAAAGAAGGTGCGCCGCGCGATTAGCTGATACCCGGCTAGCACCAGCGGAGAGCATGACCGGCACATCTAGCAATTGTCAGTGGCTGGTCAACGTCTCAGCCGTCGCGATGATCCAACTCCGCTGGTGGGCGCTTCTAACAGGCGCTTTACGCCTGCGCTCGACTACTCCTCACCGGCGAAGGTTGGTAAGCTTGACGGACCTCGGAGCAGGAGACCGGCGCCAGCTTGACGGCGATCCGTCGGAGTAACCGCTGTGCATCGGCCTCCCGTTCCGTAGTGCGGGCGGGAGCGGTCTAGCTTGGCATACGCCCGAGTAAGCGCTCGGCCGCTCCCGCCACTGGCCCCGGAGTGTATCACCCGCCCCGGAACCAAGTGCGATCACTTTGGTAACAACTTCGACCACTCCGGCGCGTGATGTTGCGACTGATGCAGCCTCGGAGGTAACATTAGCCGAACACTGGCGAGGGAGATGGCGCAATGGCCGAACAGCAAGGAACTCGCTCCGAGGAGTCCGCCACGCAGGGCGAGGGAACACAGAGCATCCGAGCTCCGACCAGGCACTTGGACGACGTCTTGAGCCTTATCGGAGCGCTTCACGAGAATCACGGTACGGAGTGCAGCACCGAGGCTCTCGCCACCACCATCGGCACCACAAGCAAAAGTGGGAGCTACCGCTTGCTGGTGGCGTCGGCGAGGACGTTCGGATTGTTGAAGGACACTCGTGGGGTCGCCGCGCTTACGGACCTCGGGCATGCAGCGCTCGACCCGGCGCTGCGGGAGAGTGCTCTGGCCGATGCGTTTCTGGCCGTTCCGCTCTACCGGCTGATCTACGAGAAGTTCGACGGGCGGATTCTTCCGCCGGATCCCGGCCTCGAGAAGGAACTGCGGGAATTGGGCATCTCGCCGGGATCAGCATCGCGCGCGCGTCGGATCTTGCGCCAGTCGGCGTCTACGGCTGGCTTCTTCGGTGAAGGCAATAACCGTCTTGTCCGGCCGTCGAGGACTCCGCGCGATGCGCCGGAGGGCGATATGGGTGCCGCGACGCGGGACACGGCGCCGCAACTCGTAGAGGCTTCGGGCTGTGACCATCCCGTCTTGAAGGCGCTCTGGGCCACCCTTCCCAACGAGAAGTTCGCTGAGGGGCAGCAGAGGCAGTGGTTCGAGATCTTCGAGAAGGCCTTCGAGATGGTCTACGGTCCAATGAACGACGGCGAGTAGGGCTTCGTTCCTGCCCACGTTCGACGGAGCCCCGTCGTTCATCGCGTCCTGTACAAGGCCGCGAGTTGGATTCGCCCACATCCCTCTTTGCTGTTGTTGGCGTCTAGGTTCAGCCCAGGCCGGGTAGTCGCGGCTCGGCTGGGAGTCCGGTTCGGGCGATCTCGTAGGGATCATCGGCGTCCGGGGGCGGTCGCTGGCTGCGAATACCCTGCCACGGGTTCGTCAACTCTTCCGTTGGTGCGTAGAAGCGCCTCGGTTCTCTCCGACGGGATTCAGCAATCCGGCTCGTACCATCGCCGCCAGGTCGCTGGTTGCCACTGCGTCGCTGATGGCCTCGCCCGCTGTCGCCTCGGTGATGGCCACGTACAGCGACCGCACAGGCGCCAGCCGCGGGCCGCATCGACAAGGGCGCTCACAGTGCGGGGCGCCAGCCTGTGGCGACGAGCGAGCTGCTCACAGGCATCCCAGAGCGCCTCGAGTCCCTAATGCGCTGCAGCACAGTGCGCGCCTGGCGGTAGTGGGCCGTGAGGCAGAACCTGATCCGGGGCTGGGCGCTGTTCTGTGGTGACGAGGTGCCATGGGCGACCTCGGTCAACAGGGCGCCCGGTCGCGACTGGCCGGAACGCTTCTCGAAGTCGCCGCGCCCGGTGCGCCATGTCGTTCGTGAAGCGTGTAACAATGCGGCATGGCCTCTGGCGATGTGCTCGACCGCCTTGAGGCGGCGTTCTTCCGAAATCGCGAGTCGATGCTCGCGACGGATGCGGGGCGCTGGGCACTCTTCGTGCAGCCCACGGATCGGCGTCGCCGTCCCGAGTTCGTCGGATGCTTCGACGACGAGCATGAGGCCTGCGCAGTCGGTTTCGACAGCCCCATCGGTCGGCGCTTTCTCGTGAAGGCCGTCCTGGCGGAGGATCCGGTTGTGAGCGTCCCGAGGGTGGTGCCGGCAGATCGGCGATGACGAGGCCGGCTACGCACGTGTGACCGGCTCGGTCAGCTCCCGAGGCCCGGTTGTCGATGTCGCAATCGAGATGCACCCGTCGGAACTGGAGCGATACCGCGTGGAGGGGCGGATGGCCCCAGATCCGGTGCGTACGCAAGGTCTGATCGACACTGCTGCGGGCGTTTCCTGCATCACTCCCGGAGTCGCCGACAGGCTGCTGCTCGATCCCGTAGGCCGGGCGATGCTCCGAACAGCGTCTGGCGAGATCTCGAGCAAGGTCTACTCGGTAGTGGTGCGAGTCGGCTGGTGTGAGCAGGCTCCGCCTGATCCAATCCCCGTTCGCGCCCACGTCACCGAGATCGACGGATCCGAGATGCTCGTCGGACTCGACGTGTTGTCGCGCGGCGAATTCGTTCTAGATGGTCGACGAAGACGATTCGAACTGATCCTGCCGAGAAGGGGCCCCAGTTCGTAGTGGTGGCCACCCGGCTGTGTATCCCGACATTGCGCTCGGGCTGAATCGGGTCCGGTTCGATCGGGCGGACCGCTTCCTTTCGATCAGCCGAAGATCAACCTTCAATTGGCCGTCCCCAAGAGCCAGCAACGAGCGGCTCGCCGCCGCCCGTGTCAAGCCCGGCGACGCGGTGGCTCCGATCCGAGGGGCTCGAATGCGAGTTCGGGGATCACAACCTCCCAGGTGTCGTTCTTGAGGTGCTGCTGATACTGGGGGTCTGAGCGGTCGCGGCTCCAGGTGGCGATGGCGAGGACTGTGGCCTTGATGCATCGCATGTCGGTGGGGGCCTTGAACTTGCTTGCGAGGGTCCCGACCATGACGCCTTCGTAGTTGCGCAGCTCCCAGCGGTCGGACTGTCGCCGCACGCGCAGTTGGTCGCCGGGGGTCAACTTGGCGATGGCACGATGCGTTGGGTCTTTCGGCGGCTTGTAGCCGGCGAAGCTCAGGTAGACGTCTCTCAGGGCGAGCCGGCGGTAGCGACGAGCCAGGTCCGGTGTTGGTAGTGGGAGCGATACGGGGTCGCGCCACAGCACCGACGGGTTGCCCCGCAGCGCGTCCTGGAACGGGTGTGGGCCTGGGAGGCGGGCCAGCGCCAGAGTCTGACGGGCTCTGGTCATGGCTACGTAGTAGAGGCGGCGGGGAGCGTCGGGGTCCTCACCCCGGCTGACGCGGTCCCAGCCTCCGTCCAGAACGACTACGTGGTCGAACTCCAGGCCCTTGGCGCGGTGCGCGCTCAACAGCTGCAACCCGTTCTGACGCCGCCGGGCGTCGCGGGCCCACTCGGCCAGCCATTCGATGAACGAGGCCGCCGGCACGTCGGCGGTGGCGGTCTCGAGGCTGTGTTCCTCCACAGCTTGGTGGAGCATCTCGATCCAGGGGCCAGAGGGCTGCCGATCCAGCCAATCCTCCAGGTCGGTGCTGCGGAGCATGCCGGGGCCACGCTGGCGGACCCAGCTGACGAGGGCTTGGGTCTCGCGAAGATGCCACAGGCTCACGTTGTCCTCGTTGGCCATCTGCACCGGGATCCCGTCGCGCTCGCAGACGGTCCGCACGGGATCGAGATAGCTCCACTCGCGGGCGATCACCGCGCACTTCGACCAGTCCCAGTCCGGGTCGAGGCTCGACAGCCGCTGCAGCTCAGCCACCGCGGCCTGGGCCTGAGCGATGGCGCTGTCGTCGGTGACCGGCAGGACTTGGACCTTGCCTCCGGCGACTGGGTCCTGCTCGGCCCACTCCCCGCCGGCGCGGGCCCTGGCGCGGTCTCTGTTGATCTGGATCGGATACTCGGCCTTCATTCGGTCGCCTGCCAGGTCGATCACGGCGTTGGCGGCGGCGATGATGTGGCCCGTCGAGCGGTAGTTGTCGATCAGAAAGGCCGGTTTGGCGTTG
>JAPPDX010000074.1 GCA_028824415.1 bacterium
GAACCCGCTGCTGCAAGACAACCCGCTCATGGCGGTGCACCCGCCGATGCTCTACCTGGGCTACGTGGGATTCACGGTGCCGTTCGCCTTCGCCATGGCCTCCCTGGTGCTCGGCCGCACCGACGAGGACTGGCTGGCCGAGACGAGGCGCTGGTCGCTGTTCGCCTGGGGTTTCCTGACCGCCGGCATCATCCTGGGCGCCTGGTGGTCCTACGACACGTTGGGCTGGGGTGGCTACTGGGCCTGGGATCCGGTGGAGAACGCCTCGCTGCTGCCCTGGCTGACCGCCACCGCCTACCTGCACTCGGCGATGGTGCAGGAGCGGCGCGGCATGTTGCGGGTCTGGAACCTGTCGCTGGTGTGCGCCACGTTCGCCCTCACCATCCTGGGCACCTTCATCACCCGTTCGGGCGTGCTGGACTCGGTGCACTCCTTCACCGCCTCGGGCATCGGGCCCGCCATCCTGGGGTTCTTCGGCGTGGTGGCAGCGGCCGCGGTGCTGCTGATCGGCTGGCGCGGCGATCGGCTGCGCGCCCCGGGGCGGTTCGACTCGTTCTTCAGCCGCGAGGGCACGTTCCTGGCCAACAACCTGCTGTTCGCCCTGTTCGCCGCCGTGGTGCTGCTGGGCACGGTGTTCCCGCTGGTGGCCGAGGCCGTCTCCGGCGAGCGGCTCAGCGTCGGGGCGCCGTACTTCCAGCGCATGACCATGCCGCTGGGAATGCTGCTGCTGTTCCTGATGGCGGCCGCACCGGTGCTGCCGTGGCGCAAGGCCTCGCCGGAACTGCTGGGGCGGCGCCTGTTCTGGCCGGCATGGTGCGGGGTGGCTGTGCTGGCAGTGGCGGTGGGGTTGGGCGCCCGGGGCCCGGCGCCGCTGGTGGCGTTCGCCCTGGGGGGATTCGCCGGCGGCGCGGCCGCTCGTCAGCTGGTCCTGGCGGCCCGGCGTCAGGGCTGGCGAGGACTCCTTGGGCGGACCAACGGCGGCATGGTCACCCACATCGGCGTCGTGGTCGTGGCGGTCGCCTTGGCGGCCAGCGGGTCGTATCTGCAGCAGGCCGAACTGTCCCTCCGCGAGGGCGATGCGGTTCGCTTCTCGGGCCAGGAGTTCGGCTTCGTGGGCGTGACGGAGGTCGTGCACCCCGAGCGCCTCGAGGTGCGCGCCGAGATCGCCGTCGACGGCGCCTGCTGCGCCGCCCCCGCCATCAGCCGTTACACCCTGCGGGGCCAGGTGGTGGGCCATCCGGCGAATCTCACTTCGGCGCGCCGCGACGTGCAGCTCTCGGTGGTTCGACTCCCCTCTGAGACCGGCGGGAACCTGGTGCTGCGTATCACCGTGCAGCCGCTGATCCTGTGGCTCTGGGTGGGCGGCGCGGTGATGCTTGCGGGAGCGGTGCTGGCCGCCTTCCCGGGCCGGCGCCGCCGCCCGACCGATCCCGTCTCGGCGCTCGGCGTTCGTGAGGGACGCGAATCTGCCTTCCCGGAGGCGCCGCCGGTGCCGTCACGCGCCGATGCGACTTCCGCCGGAGGTCCGGCGCCATGAGCGGCGTCGAACGATCGGAACAACTCGGCGCCATGAGCGCCGGCGAAGCGGCGGGGCGCGGCGGTGGGTTCTCGCCAGGAGGCGACGACCCGGCGGTGCCGGGGCCGCCGGAGGTCGGTACCGCGGGATCCCGGCGTCGCCGTCGGGCTGTGGCCCTCGTGGCGCTGACTGTGGCGGCTGTCGTGGCGGTGCTCGTGATCTTCCTGGCCCTCGGGGATCCGCAACGGGGAGCGCTGATCGGGCGTTCGGCCGTCGGTCAGCCGGCGCCGCCGATCCTGGGCGTGACGCTCACCGGCGACGTCTTCGACCTCGACGAGCAGCGCGGTCGCTGGGTGGTGGTCAACTTCTTCGCCACTTGGTGCCCGGGCTGCATCATCGAGCACCCCGAACTGGTGACGTTCAGCGAGCGCCATGCTGCCGGCGACGCCATCGTGGTGACCGTGGCCTTCGACGACTCGCCCGAGGCGGTGCGCGGCTTCTTCGAGCGCGCCGGCGGGGACTGGCCGGTGCTCGCCGGCGACGTGGGGTCGGTGCCGGTGGACTACGGGGTCACCGCCGTGCCCGAGACGTACATCGTCTCGCCCGCCGGCTATGTGGTCGACAAGCTCGTCGGGGCCCGCGGCGTCACCGCCGATCAACTCGACGCCCGCATCGCCGCCCTCGAGGCGCTCGGCGACGCAGCCGGAACCGCACCATGAGCACCCCCGGGTCCATCACCCCGGCCCCCGGGTCCGTCCCCCCGGCCCCCGGGTCCGCCGGCCGCGGGGCGTGGCCATCGTCATTCCGGCGAATGCCGGAATCCAGGAACGGGGACCGGCGGGTGCCCCTCCGCCGCCTCGGCTGGGGGCTGGCACTCGTGGCGCTGGCGGTGCTGCTGACCTACGGGTCGCTCGATGACCGCAGCACGCCAAGCGACGCCGAGCGTGCCGCCGCAATCGCCCGGAGCCTGCGCTGCCCGCAGTGTGCCGGCGAGTCGGTGGCGGAGTCGAACGTGTCGGTGGCACGGGAGATCCGCGCCGACATCGCCCGGCGCGTCGACGCCGGTCAGACCGACGACGAGATCAGGGCCGCCTACGCAACGCTCTACGGCGATGCGGTCCTGCTGACGCCGCCGTCGCGCGGTTTCGGCAGCCTCGTGTGGATCATTCCCGCCATCGTCGGCCTGGTGGCGGCCGCGGGGCTGGGATTCGCCTTCCGGCGCTGGCGCTGACATGGATCGCTTCGAGGACGAGCACGTGCCGCCGGAACCTGTCGGCGCCGCCGACGACGCGGCGGGCGATCCGCTGCCGGGCGGCGACATCGCCGGTGGACCCGGGCGGGAGGACCCGCCGGGCGGTCACGATCTCGATGTCGAGGAGTTGGAGTTTCTCGAGCGGTCCCTCGACGACCTGGACGCCGAGCGGTCCGCCGGCGACATCAGCGATCCGGACTACCGCTCACTCTCGACGCTCTACACCGAGCGCGCCGCCGCCGTGCGCCGCCGCAGGGCCTCCGCCCGAGCCGCTCCGGCCCGTCGCGGCGGGCCGCCGAGGAGTTGGCGCCGGCCGGTGGCCGTGCTGGTGATCGTGGCGATGGTCGGCACCGGGTTGGGGGTGGGGCTGGCGTCGGCGCTGGGCAGCCGCTCGTCGCTCGACACCGCCACCGGCGACATCCGCCAGAGCACCCGAGGCCTGCTCTTCGAGGCCCAGGAGCACCTGGCCGCCGGGCGCTTCGACGAGGCCGAGCAGCTCTACGCCGAGGTGATCGACACCCAGCCCTCCAACGCCGAGGCGCACGCCTACTGGGGTTGGATCGACTTCCAGCGCGGCGACCTGGAATCCGCCTCGGTGCGCATCGCCACTTCAGTGGCGGCCGACGCCCGCTATCCCGCCGCCCGGGTGTTCGGGGCCGTCGTGGCGTTGCGCCTGGGCCACCTGGAGGAGGCCGCGGCCCACCTGGCGGTCTTCGACGCCGTCGACCCGCCGCCGCTCATGTTGGAGTTGGTCGCCGACGCCGAACTGCGAGAGCGCGTCCTGGCCGGCCGCCTCGCCGCCGCCGGCGAGGCCGGCGACACCGCTGCCATCGAGGGGCTCCTGGCCGGCGTCTCTTCGGCCGAGATGGCGACCGCCGCTCGACTCCTCGCTGACAGCGGCCAGGTGGTGCTGGCGGCCCGGCTGTTCGGCAGCGCCCTGGCTGCCGACCCCACCAATGTGGCGGCGCTGGTGGGCCGCGGCGCGCTGTTGACCTCGCCGGACTTCGCGGCCTTCGAGGACCTGCTGGCCGAGGGGATGAGCGCCCTGGACCGGGCCGTGGAGCTGGCCCCCGACGATCCCGAGGCCCGCTTCTGGCGGGGGCTGGCCCTGGCCCGCCTAGGGCTCTTCGACGACGCCCTCGCCGACCTCGACCACCTGGCCACCCTGCCGGCCCCCGCCGGCCTCCTCGCCGAGGGCGCCCGCCTCGCGGAGGAGGTCCGGGCGGTCGCAGGTTCGTAGCGCGGCCTATTGTCCTCGACCGATTGGCCATCGCCGGCTTCCTCGATCTCACCAACGGGGACTCGAAGCGTGTGGCCGAAGGGGTGCAGCTGAGATGGACCGGACTTACAGGAGCGGGCCGGCGGCGGCGATCGCCGCGATCCTTGTCCTGACGGCCTGTGCCGGCGGTCCGGGCGCCGAGCCGCAGGAGTCGGCTCCTGTGCCACCACGGGCGGAGACCGTCGCGCCCCCGCCCAGGACCGCCGCGCCACTGTCGGAGCCCGGACCGCCCCCGCCGGATCCCGCCGGAGTCGGCCGCGTCCCCAACGAATTCGGCATGCGACTCCAGGAGGCGATCGACAGGTGGGAGTTGAGCGACGCCGAGAGGGACTGCCTGCTCGAGTCGGGGGAATCCCCCGAGGCGGTGGCCTCGCGCTCCGGCGTCGACGAGAGCACGGCGCACGCGGTCTTCGCGTCGGGCCTGGCCCGTTGCCTGCCCGACACGTTTCTCATCGCGGAGTTCGGCCTGGCGGCGGACGACCTGGGGGACTTGAGCGGGGCTGAGTTGTCGTGTGCGCGGCAGTGGCTGGCCGGCAGGGGAGGGGAGGCGTTCGGTGCCGCCTACGCCGGTGATCCCGCGACGTATACCGAATACAGAATGGGTCTGCTCGGTTGTGTGCCCAGCGACTTTCTGGCCGGGTTGTTCGACCCGGAGGGCGAGGACTGGGGGCACGTGAGCGGGGCCGAGTTGTCGTGTGCGCAGCGATGGCTGTTGGGTGCGGGCGAGGAGTTTCTGGATGCGGTGGTCTCCGGTGATCCTTCGGCGGTCGGCGAGTTCAGATTGGGTCTGGCCCGTTGCTTCCCCGGCGTGTGGGCAGGTGCAGAGTTCGACGTGGAGGTGGGGGACTACAACGCGGAGGAACTGTCGTGCATTCAGCAGTGGCTGTCCGGTGTGGACCTCGACGTGCTCGAAACCGCCGCCACCGACGACGCGACGGCCGTGGCACTGGGATTGAGTTTGGCCAGGTGCGTTCCCGATCCGTTCCTCGGCGAACTGCTCGCCGAGCTGGGCCTGGATGTAGGGGACCTGACCGAGCACGAGATGTCGTGCCTCCGTGAGTGGATGGCGCGAATCGACTTCAGCGCCCTGGAAGCCGCCACCCGTGACGAAGCGACGGCCGAGGCGCTCGGCTCAGGTTTGATCGCTTGCGTCGGAGATCGGATCCCTTCCGAAGGCGACCGCGATTGGGTGGACCGGTTGTTGGACTGGGTTTTGGACTGGATATTGGACTGATCGTTGCCGTATCCGGTATCGACAACGTCGCGTTCTCGTTCTCCCACGGGGCGTAGAGTCTCGATCCACCGACGATCGGTGTTCCCGGGTTCCGCCGGAGGGGATTCGCGGGAGGTGACTGAGGTGAACCGGAAGCCCACTTCTAGGCGCAGGCGGGCGGCGTTATTGGCTGCCGCCGGGACCCTCGTTTTGATGGCTTGCGGTGGCAGTCCGGCTGCCGAGCCGGTGGCGTCGGAGCCTCCTCCGTCATCCCCGGCCGAGGCGGTTGCGCCTCCGGCGGAGCCCGAGAGTCCGCCTCCGGCTGAGGTGGTTGCGCCTCCGGCGGAGTCCGAGGCGCCTCCGGCGGAGCCCGAGAGTCCGCCTCCGGCTGAGGTGGTTGCGCCTCCCCCGGGGCCCGAGAGTCCCCCTCCGACGACTGAGGATCTCGCGCCGGAGCCGCTTGCGCTCCACGTCGACGGCGACACTGTCTGGCAGGACATCTTCGACACACTCACCGCACCCGAGCAGGCCTGCATCCACGGCGAGTTGGATGACGACCTGCTGCAGTCGGTGCTCCAACGGCAGGTCCTGAGCCAAACCGGTTCCGAACCGTGGGAGGCGTCGATCTTCTCCTGCCTCGATCCCGATACCGCTGGTTCCCTGTTCCTCGCCGCGCTGATGGTGGGCTTCCGAGAAGATCTGGGCGTGGGCGACTTGAGCGGCGAGGAGATGGCCTGCCTGCGTGACTGGGTGGCCGGCATCGATGTCGCAGCACTCGTGGCCGCGGACGTCGCCGGCGAGGACGATGCCGTTTTCGTCGAACCCATGCTGGGAGCGGTGGGTTGCGTTGCGGTTCGGTTCCTCACTGCGACGTTCGCCGACAGCGGCGTGGACATGGCCGACCTGAGCGAGGACGAAATGTCTTGCCTGCAGCAGTGGCAGTCCGACCTGGCTGAAGCGGACCTGGCCGCGCTGGCGTCCGGCGGGGACGGCTTCGCGGCCCTCGGCCTGTTCGGATTCTCTCCGCTGAGCTGTATTCCCGACCGGTTCCTCGCTGCGATGCTCGGCGAGATGGGAATGGACACGGCGAACCTGAGCGAGGACCAGGTGTCGTGTCTGCGGCAGTGGTTGTCCGATCTGGGTACGGTCGCCGCGACGGACCCGGACGATGCCCTCGCGGCCTTCGGCGAGATGGCGTACGGCTTGTCAGATTGCCTTCCCGAGTTGGGGCTGCCCGATCTCGGCCTGCAGCCCAGCGGGCCCGACGACCACGCCGACTCCGCCGAGGGGGCCACGAAGGTGGCCGTCGACGGATCGGTGGACGGTGCGCTAGACCACTTCGGCGATGTCGACGTGTTCGTCTTCGAGGCCGTCGAGGGCGAGCGCTACCGGGTGGGGGTGGCACTGGGGTCGTTGGAGGACTCGGTGGTGTCCCTGTACGACGCCGACGGGTGGGAGTTGGCGTTCAACGACGACCACTGGGATTCCCTGGCGTCACAGATCACTTGGGCGGCGCCCGAGTCGGGGAGCTACCACATCGAGGTCGGGAGCTTCGACGGATTCGGTACCGGCTCCTACACCCTGTCCATCGGGCTCACCGGCCCGGATGATCATGGCGACTGGGCCGAGGGGGCGACGGCGGTGACCGTCGGTCAGCCGGTCGAGGGTTCGGTGGACCACCTCGGCGATGTCGACTTCTTCACCTTCGAAGCCGTGGCGGGAGAGCGCTACCGGATCGAGGTGACGCTGGGGTCGCTGGGGGACTCCTTGGTGTCGTTGTACGACGCCGACGGGTGGGAGCTGGCGTTCAACGATGACCACGGGGATTCGCTGGCGTCGCTGATCACCTGGGTGGCACCCGAGTCAGGGAGCTACTACGTAGCGGTCGAAGCTGTGGGTCTCGCCGTCGCGCCGCCAGACGATCCAGCAACCGAATCAGGGAGCGACGACCTCGAGGCCGGAGGGCTCGGCGACCCCGGCGCGGGCTCGTACACCCTCTCCGTTACCGGGCGGTAGAGCTACGGGACAGGCGGCGATCTTCGGCCGCGGCGCCTAGCTCGGAGCGCCGTCGGGCTTGCGGGGAATCTTGGTGTAGGCGGCACTCACGAGGGCGTCGCCGTCGGTGGTGATCGTCCAGACCGAGCCCTTGGCATTGCCCCTCTTGCCGTTGATCACGGTTCCCCTTCGCTCCATCAGCCAGAGGACATCGGGGATCACGTCGCCGTGGCTGCACAGCGCCGCACTCGTGCCCACCAGTCCCCGCATGAGGGCCAGCACGTCCCGACCGTCCGCCCCCTCGGCGAGCGCCCGGTGCAACTCCACCTCCACGCCGACCCGCTCGGCAAGAGGCTCCACCGTCTCCCGGCAGCGCAGGAACGGGCTGGAGAACACGCGGGTCACGCCGGCGCCGCCGAGACGGTCGGCGATGCGGGCTGCCTGCCGCAGCCCGTCCTCGCTGAGCCCGCGCAAGTGATCCGAGGGCGAGTACGGGTCACGCTTGCCGGCATCGGCATGCCTGATGAGATACAGGGTCACTCCGCAGGTCTCCCAGTGGCGCACACAGCGATGCGGGATTCTACGACCCCCACCCGCCTGACTGAACGCACTTCTCCACCTACTCCGCCCCACCCTGACCAGCGCCAACAGAGGCGGGTGCCCGGTATTGCAGACGACCGAGGGTGGGGACGCCGGGGGCCGGCGCCGGATCGATTTCGCCAGACGATCCGCCGACGGCCACCGGTGTCCCCACCCGGACACCCACCACCGGTGTCCCCACCCGGACACCCACCACCGGTGTCCCCACCCGGACACCCACCACCGGTGTCCCCACCCGGACACCCACCACCGGTGTCCCCAGCCGGACGGCGGATCCCGGTGGCGGGGCACCCACGACCGGCGGCCTCGCCTGGCCGGGAATGACGGGGCGCGCCGGTAGCCTGCGGTCACCGGTGTCGACGGCGCCGGCGGCGACGTTGGAGGTCCCCGTGCCTGCCACCAAGGTGCCCACGAACGAGCAGGTCCTCGAGGCCCTCGACGGGGTCGACGACCCCGAACTGCATCGCAGCATCGTCGAACTGGACATGGTCTCGAACGTGCGCATCTCGCCGCGCGGGGTCGTGGAGGTGGAGGTCGCCCTCACCATCGAGGGCTGCCCGATGCGCTCGGAGATCACGAACCGGGTGTCGACGGCGGTGAGCGCCCTGCCCGGCGTCCGAGATGTGCGCGTCGAATTGGGCGTGATGACCGACGCCCAGCGGACCGCCCTTCGGGAGCGCCTGATCGGCGATCCCGCCGCCACGGCCGGCTCCGGCCCCGCCCAGGGTCATGCCGAGGGCCGCGCCATCCCGTTCGCCGATCCGGCCTGCCGCACGCGCTCGCTGCTGGTGGCCTCGGGCAAGGGCGGTGTCGGCAAGTCCTCGGTCACCACCAACCTGGCGGTGGCCCTGGCGGCGCGGGGTCGCAACGTGGCGGTGGTGGACGCCGACGTGTGGGGGTTCTCGATCCCCCGGATGCTGGGCATCGACCGCCGGCCGGTGGTCATCGACGAGATGCTCGTGCCGCCCGAGGCCCACGGGGTGCGCTGCATCTCGATGGGTTTCTTCGCTGCCGAGGACCAGCCTGTGATCTGGCGGGGTCCCATGCTGCACAAGGCGCTGGAGCAGTTCCTGACCGACGTGTGGTGGGACGACCCCGACTACCTGCTCGTGGACCTCCCGCCGGGCACCGGCGACATCTCCATCTCGCTGTCGCAGTACCTGCCGCGCAGCGAGGTCTACATCGTCACCACGCCGCAGCCGGCAGCGCTCAGCGTGGCGCAGCGGGCGGGCTTCATGGCCAAGCGGGTGCAACTCACCGTGAAGGGCGTCATCGAGAACATGTCGTGGTTCACCGGTGACGACGGGAAGCGCTACGAGCTGTTCGGATCGGGTGGCGGCGCCGAGCTGGCCCGCCGCCTGGAGGTGCCGCTGCTGGGGCAGGTGCCGCTGGTGACCGAGTTGCGGGCCGGCGGTGATTCGGGCCGGCCGGTGGCTGCGCTCGACCCCGACGGCGAGGCGGGCCGGGCGTTCACCGCCATCGCCGAGGCGATCGACGTGGAGCTGGCGCCGACGCGGCGCTACAACCCCGAACTGAAGCTCATCAACTGAGGCTGCTCATCGACTGAGGCCGATCCGCCGGGCTTCATCCGCCCGGGCGGGGCTCAGGCCCGGCTGAGGCGTCGCAGCCTGTGTCGCTCGTCCTCGGTCATGCCTCCCCACACCCCCGAGTCCTGACGCGTGCGCATCGCGAAGTCCAGGCACGGCTCGCGGGCCGGGCACCGGTCGCAGACGGCCTTGGCGCTGCGGATCTGCTCGACCGCCGGACCGGTCGTCCCGATGGGGAAGAACAGTGCGGGGTCGGTGTTCCGGCAGGCGGCCAGCGTGCGCCAGTCGGTGCCGCTCGGCGCCGCCGTGGGCAAGGTGAGTGCCAACACGTTCTCCCGGTTCAGCGGATGGGTACGGTGGGCGCGAACATCGTCGGTCGCGCCGGCAAGTAGGGCGCAACGATACAGATCGCCTGTGGAAACATCAAGATCGACTGTGGGAAGCTTGGGTACAACTTGTCAGCGAATGTGACGGCACCGGCCGGAGGGAGGGTTGTGGCGCGCACGGGCTGCAACGACGGGCGACGCCACCGGGTCGCCGCCGGGACAAGCCGATGACGCTGGTGGTGGGGCACCGCGGCGCATCGACCGGTGTCCGTCAGAACACCGCCGAGGCGTTCCGGCTGGCGCGCCGGCTCGGCGCCGACTGGGTGGAACTCGACGTGCGGCGCACGGTCGACGGTGTGCTGGTTGCCCACCACGACGCCCACCTGTCCGACGGAAGGCTCATCGCCCACACCTCCCTCGATGAGTTGCCCGACGGGATTCCCTCGCTGGCGGAGGCCCTCGAGGCCTGCGAGGGCATGGGTGTCCTCGCCGAGATCAAGAACGATCCCAACGAGGCCGACTACGACCGCGAGAACACCATCGCCACCGCCGTCGCCGGCCTCGTGTCGGCCTACCGCCCCTACGACGAGGTCATGATCTCGTCGTTCAATACCGCCACCGTCGAACGCATCCGCCAGGTCGACGACCGCCTCCCCACCGCCCTGCTGATGTTCGACCCGGTGCGCGTGCAGCAAGGCCCCGAGCGGGCCGCCGCGGGTGGCCACACGGCGATCCAGCCGTACTACGCAACGGTGGACGGCGCCCTCCTGCGCCGGGCCCGCCAGGCGGCGGTCGAGGTGTGGGTGTGGACGGTCAACGAGGCCGCCGCCGTCGAGGACATGGTGCGTCTCGGTGTTGATGCCATCATCACCGACGACTGCCCGGCGGTCCGGGAGATCGTGGCGCGGGTCGCCGCCGACCGCAGCCCGGCGGAGGGGTCTCAGTAGCCGAAGGGGAGCACCAGCCGCAGCGCCTCGGGGCGCCACGTCAGCCGCAGGTGCATGGACCTCCCGGCGAAGTCGCCGTCCACCTGCACCGGCACCGGCCGGTGGCCGACGACCTCCAACTCGGTGAGGCCCTCGGCGTAGTCCACCTCCCCGCCCGCGGCCACGCCACCCTCGCTGCGCAGCGCCTGCAGCACCAGCCGGCCGAGCCCCGCGCCGGTGAAGTCGCGCACCGAGACCAGCGCCAGCGGCTCCCCCAGCGAGGCGCGCGGCGCCAGGTTCAGGGGCCGTGTGCCCAGGTAGGTGTAGGGGTTGGTGTTCAGGCAGACCGCGAAATAACCCTCGTCGATCTTGCGCCCGTCGGGGAGCTCCAGGGCGAAGTACGGCTCCGGCTCGTCGCTGTGCCGCATCCAGGTCATCACCGTGGCGTACACGAACAGCGCGTGGTTCAGGGTGCGTTTCAGGTCGCTGCGCCGCTCGACGCGCTCGACGACGGCGGCATCGAAGCCGATGCCCACGTGGAACAGGAAGTGGCGGTTGTTGACCGCCCCCAGGCCCACGCTCTCGATCGCCCCGCTGTCCAGCGCCCCCAGGAGCGCCTCCGCCGCGTCGATCGGCTCGTCGGGGAAGCCGAGCGTGCGGGCGAAGACGTTGGTGGAGCCGCCGGGCAGCACTCCCAGTGCCGTGTCGGTGCCCACGAGACCGTTGGCGGCCTCGTTGAGCGTGCCGTCCCCGCCGAGCACCACGACCGCCTCGGCGCCCCGCTCGACGCCGCGGCGGGCCAGGGCCGTGGCGTGGTGGCGCCGGGTCGTGATCGCCACCGACACGTCGTGGTTCCTCGAGAGGATCCGGTTCACCACGACCCGGGTCCGGGGCGACACTGAGGACGCGGAGGGGTTGACGATCAGAAGCAGCTTCAGGTTCGGCTCCTCTCCAGAGCCCGTGCCCGTCCCGCGACGCTAGCCCCGCCACCATCCCCACCCACAATCGAGTCGCGGCGCCCGCCCGGGCGGGGATCCGGGGTGCCGTTCGCTCCTTCGCGCGGGCACCGGCGGCGCCCGCCCGGAGGGAGGCTAGGGCGCGTTGTAATCGGGTTGGGCGAGCAGCAGACTCTGACGGTGCGAATCGCAGTGTGTGTGAAGCAGATCCCCGATCCGGCCAATCCCGGCCGCCTCGACCCGGACACGAAGACCCTGGTCCGCGACGAGAAGCTCATCCTCGACGAGTCCGACTCCTACGGAGTCGAGATGGCGCTGCAGATGGCCGAAGCCACCGAGGGAGAGGTCGTCGTGGTCTCGATGGCGCCCAACGAGGAGTTCGGGGGGCTGCGCACCGCCCTGGCGATGGGGGCCGACCGGGCCATCCTCGTCAGTGACGAGGCGCTCGCCGGCAGCGACGCCCTCGGCACGGCGAAGGTCCTGGCGGCGGCAATACGCCGGGCCGAGCCCGACCTGATCCTGGCGGCGACCGAATCCACCGACGGCTACACCGGCACCGTGCCCGTGCAGGTCGCCGAGCTGCTCGACCTGCCGTCGGTCACCTTCGCCAAGTCGGTCAGCCTCGGCGACGGAGAGGTGACTGTCCTGCGCCAGACCGAGGACGGTTATGACGAGGTGGCCTGCCCGCTGCCGGCGGTGCTGTCGGTGACCGCCGGTGTCGTCGAGCCCCGCTATCCGTCGTTCAAGGGGATCATGGCGGCCAAGAACAAGCCCGCCGACCGGCTCGGGATCGCCGATCTGGGAATCGAGGCCGGCGAGGTCGGTTGGGCCGGCGCCCGCCAGGAGATCGTCGAGGTGGCGCCCGTACCGGCCCGTGAGGCCGGGGAGATCCTCACCGACGATGGCAGCGGCCACGAGCGCATCGTGGCCTACCTGGAAGAACTCAAGATCCTCTAGGGGGGCCATCATGGGTGTCGGAACCGTCTGGGTGCACGTGGAGCCCGCCCCGGGTGGCGTGGCCTCGATCTCCCTGGAACTGCTGGCGGCGGCTCGCCGCTTCGGCGACGCCGTCGAGGCGGTCTGTTCGGGTGGCGACGCCGACGCCGTGAGCGCCGCGGTCGGCGAGCACGGCGCCTCGTTGCTGCGGCACCTCGAGCGGCCCGCCGAGGCGCTGGTCGGCCCGCTGCTGGCCGCCTCGCTGGCTGCGGCGGTGGCCGGCTCCGACGACCCCCCTGCGGTGATCCTGGCGGCCACCACCTATGACGGGCGCGACGTGGCGGGGCGCCTCTCGGCCCGGCTCGACACTCCGGTCATCACCAACGTCACCGAACTGGCGGTCACTGACGGCGCCCTGGTCGGCATCGAGCCCGTCTTCGGCGGCACCACCAACGTGCACACCCGTTTCACCGGCGCCGGTCCGCATGTCTTCCTGGTCCGCCCCAAGTCGTTCCAGGCCACCTCGGTCGGCGGGGCGCCCGCGCAGGTCGTCGCGCTGCCCGCCGCCGACTGCGGCGCCGGCGGCGCGGCCCGGGTGATCGGCAGCCACGCCGAGCAGTCCACGGGGCCGAAGCTGGACGAGGCCGCCGTGGTGGTCTCGGGTGGCCGGGGCCTCGGCGAGGCCGGCAAGTACGAGATGATCGAGCAGCTCGCCGGGCTGCTGGGCGGCGCCGCCGGCGCCTCCCGGGCCATCGTGGACGCCGGCTGGGTTCCCTATTCCCAGCAGGTCGGCCAGACCGGCAAGGTGGTGAAGCCCGACGTCTACATCGCCTGCGGCATCTCCGGCGCCACCCAGCACCTGGTGGGGATGAAGAACTCCCGCAACATCGTCGCCGTCAACAAGGACTCCGAGGCCCCCATCTTCGGTGTGGCCGACCTCGGCATCGTCGGCGACGTCCACCAGGTCCTGCCCCGCCTCATCGAAGCCCTGCAAGCGCGCGACTGACCGGGCGGGGGCCACCGGGGCCCGTCGGCGGCGCGTCTGGCGAAATCGCGCCGGGGCCGGACCCCGGCGCCCCCCAACCTCCCCGGCTGTCGCACACCCGGAAGTGCCTCGTGGCGGCGCTTGGAGGGCAAGCAGAGGCTAGGAGACGACTGCTAACGTCCCCGCGGGATCCGCGGCCGTGGCCGCAGCCGGCGCCGGATCGACACGGTCGTCTGGCAGCAGGGAGGGAGCGCTGTGATCGACGTCTCAACCCAGTTCATCCTCAACTCCTTCGCATTCCTCATCTGGGGTGTGTTGGTGATGTGGATGGCAGCCGGTTTCGCCATGCTCGAGGCGGGCTCGGTGCGTACCAAGAACGCATCGATGATCTGCCTCAAGAACATCGGGATCTTCTCCATCGCCGGTATCGCCTACTACCTCATCGGCTACAACATCATGTACGTCGACGTGGGCGACGCCGTCGGCTCGTTCCGGTTCCTCTACGACTCGTCGGCCGCCGAGGTGGCGTTGCTCGGAGGTGATGAGGGGGCCGTCGGGACGGTGGTCGACAACGGCTACTCGGTCATGTCGGACTGGTACTTCCAGATGGTCTTCGTAGCCGCAGCGGCCTCCATCGTGTCCGGCGCCATCGCCGAGCGCATCAAGATGTGGTCGTTCTTCGCGTTCACGGTGATCCTCACCGCCTTCATCTACCCGATCGTCGGCTCTTGGACCTGGGGCGGCGGCTGGCTGGCCGAGAGAGGCTTCCAGGACTTCGCCGGCTCCACGATCGTCCACAGCACCGGCGGCTGGGCGGCGCTGGCGGGCGTCATGATCATCGGACCGAGGCTCGGCAAGTTCCGCAAGGACGGCACCGCTCGACCCACGCCACCCTCCAACGTGCTGATCGTCACCCTGGGCGTGTTCATCCTCTGGATGGGTTGGTTCGCCTTCAACGGTGGTTCGGTGCTGGCGCTCGGCAGCGCGGCCGACGCCGTGAGCATGAGCGTCGTGCTGGTCAACACCAACCTGGCGGCGGCCGCCGGCGTGGTGGCCGCGCTCGCCGTCTCCAAGAAGATCCTGGGGCGCATGGACCTCATCGCCGGCCTCAACGGCGCCATCGGCGGTCTGGTGTCCATCACCGCCGGACCCGACATCACCGAGCACTGGTGGGCCATCATCATCGGCGCCATCGGCGGCGTCCTGTGCACCGCCGGCATCAAGGCACTCGAGATGATGAAGCTGGACGACGTCGTCGGTGCGATCCCCGCCCACCTGATCTGCGGCATCTGGGGGACCATCGCCGTCTGCATCGCCGGTGGAGCCAATATCGGAACGCAGCTGCTGGGCATCGTGGCCATCGGGGCCTTCTCGTTCGCAGCCTCCTACGTCGTCTGGAAGCTGGTCGATGCCACGATCGGCCTGCGGGTCACCCGGAAGGTCGAGGAGCTCGGCCAGGACGTCGGCGAGCTCGGCATCGAGGCCTACCCCGAGTTCGTGGTCGTCCCCGAGGAGATCTTCAACGACGACGACTAGGAGCGGCCGCTCGGGGGCGCCCCGCCCGGGGGCGCCCCGCGCGGGATGCCGCGCGACAGGATCCGGCGCGCTAGGCGTCGATCAGCCGTCGTGCCGCCTCCCGGGCCTCATCGAGGTCGTCGACGATTAGGTCGGCCGGGATGTGTGCCAGCACGTCGAGCCCCTCGATCGTCTCGGCGGGCGCCCCGGCGAGACCCATGATGATGCACGCGGTCTCCTCTTCCCGGGCGATGTCGATCATCTGCCCGACCATGTGAGCGGCGCTGTCGTCGATGTAGGCCGTTTCGGAAAAGTCCAGGATGACGACCTCGTGGTCGCCGATCTCCGCGCCGATCTTGTCGATGATCATGTTGGAGGAGGCGACGGTGAAGCTTCCCTTGAGGGCCAACAGGCCGACGCGGGCCGCGAACGGGTCCTCCTCGCCGGACTCGCCGAGGAAGGTCCGGTCCAGCAGCGGCACCGAGACCACGCTGTCCAGTTCGAGGCGCTCGAACTGCCGGGCGCCGGACATCCCGGCCGCGATCAGGCCGATCGCCACGGCGGTGACCACGTCCAGGAAGACCGTCAGGCCCATGGTCAGCAGCATCACCAGCAGGTGTTCCCTCTGGACGGCGCGGAGGCACCGGATGAAGCGCCAGTCGATGATGTCCCAGCCGACCTTCATCAGGATCCCGGCCAGGACGGCGTGCGGGATCACCGCCGCGTACTTCCCGAGCCCGAGAACGACCCCGAACAGGATCGCCGCGCACAGCGCGCCCGCAACCGGGGACCGCGCGCCGGCCCGGATGTTCACCACGGTGTTGGGGGTTGCCCCTGCGCCGGGCAGCCCGCCGATGAACCCGCAGACCGTGTTGCCGATGCCCTGGCCGATCAGCTCCCTGTTGGGCTGGTGGCGGGTGCGCGTCATGGCGTCGGCGATGAGCGACGTGAGCAGGCTGTCGATCGAACCGAGCAGCGCCAGAGTGAGGGCGGGCGCAACCGAACGTGCCACGAGATCGACCGACAGGGCCGGCAGGGCCAGCTCCGGCAGGCCGCCCGGCACGTCGCCGATGACCGGGATGTCGGTCGGCCACAGCACGCCGGCGAGCGTCCCGGCGACCAGCGCCGCCACCGCCGGCGGCAGGAAGGCTCGCAACCGGCCGGGCCAGGCCACGCCGACCACCAGGGTGATGGCGGCGACCGCCAATGCGCCGGCGTTGAAGTCGCCGATCGCCCCGGGCCACGCTCGCACGGCCCCGGCCGCACCGCCGGAGGCGACGGGTGCGCCCAGCATCGGCAGGGTCTGCATGAGGATGAGGATTACTCCGATCCCGGACATGAATCCCGAGATCACCGAGTACGGCGTGTAGGACACGAACCGGCCGATCCGCAGCACGCCCAGGAGGATCTGGATGAGCCCCGCCATGACGACGACGGTGAACACCTCGGAGAGATTGTCGGCGTGGTGGGTGACGATCGCCACGAACGCCACGGCCATCGGGCCGGTGGGGCCGGCTATGAGGGTTCGGGTCCCCCCGAAGACGGCCGCGAAGAAACCCAGCGCCACGGCCCCGTACAACCCGGCGATCGCACCGAGACCCGACGCGACCCCGAACGCCAATGCAAGGGGAAGCCCGACGACGGCGGAGATGAGGCCGCCGAAGACATCGCCGCGCAGGGACGCCAGGTCATAGCCGCGGGTCATGCCGGTCTACTCGTCTGACCGTCCGGACGCAAGGAGAGCAGTTGGGCATCGAGACGTGGGGAGAGCAGTCAGGCGTCCAGCAGGCGCTTGGCGACCTCGCGGGCGCCGTCGAGGTCCTCCACGATGTGGTCGGCGGGGATGTGCCGCAGCACGTTGAGTGACTGCAGCGTCTCCTCGGGCGCGCCCTGCAGGCCCATCACGATGCACTCGGTGTCCTCGGCCCGGGCCACGTCGATCATCTGCTCCACGACCAGGGCGGCGCTGTCGTCGATGTACTGGGTCTCGGAGAAGTCCAGGATCACCACCTCGTGCTCGCCGATGTCCTGGCTGAGGGCCTTGATCATCCGGCGGGAGGAGGCCACGGTGAAGTTGCCCTTCAGCCCCACCATGCCGGTGCGTGCCGCGAACATGTCCACGTCGTCGTCCAGGTCGAAGAGGTCCACGTCCGCGTAGAGGAAGGTCTGGTCCAGTAGCGGCACCGACACCGCCCGGTCCATCTGGAACAGCTCGAAGCGGCGCGCCCCCACCATGCCCGCCACGACCAGCCCCACCGCCACGGCGGTCAGCAGATCCACGAACACCGTCAGAGCCAGGGTCGCCCCCATCACGACCAGGTGCTCGCGCTGGATCTGGCGGATGCGGGTCAGGAAGCGCCAGTCGATGATGTCCCAGCTGATCCGCATCAGGATGGCGGCGAGTGCGGCGTGGGGGATCACCTCCAGGAACCGTCCCAGCCCCAGCAGGATCGCCAGCAGGATCCCGGCGCAGAGCACCGCAGAGACCCGGGTCCGGGCGCCGGCCCGGATGTTCGCCCCGGTCAGCACGGTGATCCCGGCGCTGGGCATGCCCGCGATGAAGCCGGTGGCCACGTTGCCGATGCCCTGGCCGATGAGCTCGCGGTCCGAGTCGTGCTGGGTGCGGGTCATCGAGTCGGCCATCAATGAGGTGAGCAGCGTGTTGATGGAACCCAGCAGCGCCAGGGTGATCGCCGGCTGCACCGCCCGTCCCAGCAGGTCCACCGAGAACGCCGGCAGGGCGATCTCGGGGAAGCCCTGCGGCACGTCGCCGATGATGGGCGTGTCGCCTCCCCAGGCGACGCTCAGCAATGTGCCGGCGATGAGCGCCGCCAGGGTCGCCGGCAGGTACCTGCGCAGGCGGCTCGGCCAGAAGATGCTCACGGCGAGGGTCACGGCGCCGATGACGACCGCTTGGAGGTTGAGGTCGCCGAACAGGTCGGGCCAGGCGCGGATCGCCCCCAGCGGGCCGCCCTCGACGACTGAGGTTCCCCCGAAGGGCAGGGTCTGGCTCAGGATGATGATGATGCCGACCCCCGACATGAACCCCGAGATCACCGAGTACGGCGTGTAGGCGATGAACCGCCCGAGTCGCAGGGCGCCGAGCAGGATCTGCAGGACGCCGGCCATGATCGCGATGGCGAACACCTCGGTGAGGCTGTCCACCTGCGTGGCCACGATCACCGACACCGCCACGGTCATGGGCGCCGTCGGCCCGGACACCAGTGTCTGGGTGCCGCCGAAGAGCGCCGCGAACAGCCCCATGGACACCGCCGCGTACAGGCCGGCGACCGCCCCCAGGCCCGATCCCTCACCGAAGGCCAGGGCCAGCGGCAGCCCCACCACGCCGGCGGTGACGCCACCGAGCACGTCGCTGCGGAGATCGTCCCTGCTGTAGCGGACTTTCCCCTTGATCTGCAGCATTGCGCCGCGCCTCCCCGCAGACTTGCGTCCAGCGGCGACGCTACTCCCCGGCGGGAGGCCGGGTCGGTTTCTCGGTGAGCCGGGAACGATCGGAGGACTGTCCGGCGGTTCTGTCCCCTTTCGGTCCCTTGGGCTATACCACGGGCCAGGGCCAGCGCCGACCCGACGGGTCTGTGGGGAACCGACCGTCGCTCAGCAGCACCTCGGCGCGGGTGGCCAGTGCCGCGCACTCCTCAGGGTCCAGCAACTCGGCCAGCGCCGCCGGCGGGCCGTCGCCGGCCAGCGTCTCCAGACCAGCGCGCACGTCGCCGGGCAGCGGATCCCCGGCGAAGTCCCACAGCACGGTCCGCAGCTTGAAGACGGCGTGGAAGCACAACCCGTTGTCGATGGCCCACACGTGGTCGCCGCTCTCGAGCAGCACGTGGCCCCCCTTGCGGTCGGTGGCGTTGGCGACGATGTCGAAGGCGCAGAGCCGGCGCAGCGCGGGGTGCAGTTCGGGCCGCTCGCGCAGCGTGAAGTAGTGCTGCTCGAAGTCGGCGAGCACGAACAGTTGCAGCGAGCCGGTTCCCAGCGGGCCGTCGCGCACCACGGTGGGGGGGACCAGGTCCCATCCCAGTGCCGCCGACAGCTCGTACGCGGCCGTCTCGCGCCGGTAGAGGCCCGGCGGGAAGTCGTGCAGCGGCCGTTCGCCCCGGCCGGGCTTGTAGACGGCCTGCAGGACCGGCTCGTAGCCCGGCCCGTCTGCGGGACCGGCGTCGGACCCGTCAGCCGGTCGGTCGGTCGTCTCGTCGTCCGGCCCGCCGGCCGGTCTCTCGTCCGGCCCGGCAGCCGATCCCACGTCGACGAGGAAGGTGGCGTTGGAACTCCACGGCAGGCGGCCCAGGATCCGTAGCTCACCGGTTGACAGCAACTCGACGGCGTCGGCGTCGGCGATGGGTTCCCTCGCCCGGATGGGGGAATCGGCCACGGCGCCGCCGGGTCAGTTCCAGCAGGGGCAGAAGCCGTCGTCGTGGTTCAGGGGCGCCCCGCAGTAGGGGCACGGCGGCCGCCCCGCGGCCACCAGGGCGTTCGCCTGTTCGACGAAGCCGGCGACCTGGCCGGGACGCAGCGCGATGCGCGCCGAGGCGGCCTCGGCCTCGTCGTCCTCGGTGAGTTCCTCGATCCACAGGATGATGCGGCTGTTGGTCTCTTCGTAGGCCGCTCCGATGGTGCCGACGATCCAGTCGGGGCCTTCGGGTTGCCGGAAGTCGGCCTCCTCGGGGGTGGCGTCCAGTGGGTCCGGCACTGCCTCGGCGCGCTTGCGCTCGATGTCTCCGAGCATCTCACCCAGGAACCTCGCCAGGGCGGCCACTTGCTGTTTCTCCATCTTGAGCGACGCCTCGGTGTCGCCCTCGCGGACCTGGAGGAAGAAGACACGTTGGCCCTTGGGTCCGACGGTTCCGCATGCGAAGCCGTCCACGTCTGAGAATTCGTAGGAGGAGGGCATGGTCGGTGAGGGGGCGACGATCAGCTGGGGCGCAACGAGCGCAGGTCGTCGCCGGTGGAGTTTACGGTCAGCACGAGTGGGCCACCTCCGGCGTAGGCGATCACGGTGACCGAGCAGGGCGAGATGACGATCCGCTGGAACAGGTCCAGCGGCGTTCCGACCGCCTGGGCGACCGCGGCCTTGATGGGGTCGGCGTGGGAGACCGCCACGATGGCGCCGCCACGGTGGCGGGCGGTGAGCTCGCCGAGGGCGCCGCAGATGCGCGTCTGCATCTCGGCGAACGCCTCCCCGCCGGGGAAGCGGAAGCCGCTCGGTACCCCCTGCACCTGGTGCCAGGCGGCCAGGCGCCGCAGGTCGGCCAGCTTGCGCCCCGTCCAGGCGCCGAAGTCACACTCGTTCAGCCCGCCGACGGTGCGGACCCGCCGCCCGGTGGCCCGGGCGATGGGGGCGGCGGTCTCCTGGGCTCGCTCCAGGGGCGAAGCGTACACGGCGCGCACGTCCGCCAGGGCTCCGATGCGCGCCGCAGCCGCCTCGGCCTGGGCGCGGCCCGCCTCGGAGAGGTGCAGCCCCGGGGCCCGCCCCGGCAACACCTTCCCGGTGGTGGCGGTGGTGCCGTGGCGCACGAGCAGGACGGTGACGGGGCGGCGGGAAGCGGCCATCGCCCGCTCAACCTAGCGTTCGGGTATGAGACGTTCCGGCGATCCGGCGATCGTGACCGGTGGACCAGCCATCGCCGGCTCTGCGAGCCGCCTCGCGGCGCTGGAGTCCGAGGTGGTGGTGTGCCGGGCGTGCCCGCGGCTGGTGGCGTGGCGGGAGGAGGTTGCACGCACCAAGCGGGCCGCCTTCGCCGATGACGACTACTGGGGCCGGCCGGTGCCGGGCTTCGGCGATCCGGCCGCCCGCCTGCTGGTGGTGGGCTTGGCGCCCGCCGCCCACGGGGCCAACCGCACCGGCCGCATGTTCACCGGCGATCGCTCCGGCGAGTGGCTCTACAGGGCGCTGTGGCGGGCCGACTTCGCCAACCAGCCCCAAGCGGTCAGCGCGGACGACGGGCTGGCGCTGACCGGCGCCTGGGTCACCTCGCCGGTGAAGTGCGCGCCGCCCGCCAACAAGCCCAACGGCGAGGAGTTCGCGGCCTGCCGCGGCTTCTTCGAGGCCGAGTTGGAGGCGCTGGAGCAGGTGCGGGTCGTGGTCGCGCTCGGCGGTTTGGCCTGCGGCGCGGTGGCGCGCCACTGGAACCTGCGGCCCCGACCCCGTTTCGCCCACGGCCTCGAGGTCGCCCTGCCCGGCGACCGCACCCTGCTGTGCTGCTACCACGTCAGCCAGCAGAACACCTTCACGGGCCGGCTCACCGAGGAGATGCTGGACGCGGTCTTCGACCGGGCCCGCAGCCTTGCCGGGTAGCCTGCGCCGGTCATGGGTGATTCGCCCCGAAGCCGTCGCCGCCCGAGGTTCATCCTGCTCGCCTCCTGCGCCGCCGTGGCGCTGCTTCTGACGGCGTGCTTCGATGAGGGCCACCCCACCTCCTTCGACGACACCGTCGAGGAGAACTTCCTCACCGGCTGCGAAGTGGCCGCCGAGGCCGACCCCCAGATCAGCCCGGTGGCCCCGAGGTACTGCGTCTGCGCCTACGAGCGCGTCCGGGCCGAGATCGCCTTCGAAGACTTCAAGAGCCTCGACGACGACGTGAGGGACGACCCCAACAAGGTCGGCAACGACGACGAGGAATCCACGGCCGCCCAACTGACGGCAATCTTCGCCGACTGCCGAGCAACCCACGCCCGCGGCTAGCTGACTCACCGGCTGCCGCAACTTGCGAGGGCGGGGACGCCGGGGGGCGGCGCCGGATCGATTTCGCCAGACGATCCGCCGACGGACACCGGCGGCCCCGACCGGACAGCGATCAAGCTCGCGCTGGCAACCCCACCCGAGCCTCAGGCGCAGCCCAGTCAGGCCAGCGCTGGCGGCTCTTGGCCGAGAGCTTGTGCATGAGGGCGATGGCGCCCGGGTCGGCGTCGCCGGGGCGCCCCTCGATCACCCCCTCCTGCAGCATCCGCACGATGATCTCCCGCCCCAGCGGCGTGCGCACGACCGTGA
>JAPPDX010000046.1 GCA_028824415.1 bacterium
ACGTGTACGAGATCAACTACCTGCGCTGCATCCACTGCGACCTGTGCGTGGAGGCGTGTCCCACCGAGGCCATCACCGAGTCGAAACTCTTCGAGTTCTCGTTCACGTCCCGCGACGACGCGGTCTACACCAAGGACGAGCTGCTGGTGGGCGACGATGGGCGGCCCCAGCGGATGCCTTGGGAGGATTGGCGCCCCGGCGACGACGAGCACACCTCGGGATGGATGCGCGCCACCTCGCCGTCGGGTTCGGCGGCGTGGGAGGGCCGGGCCGCCTGGTCCGCCGAGTTGGGGTACGGGGTGCGGCCGCCCGAGCAGGGGCAGTCGGCCGAGGCCGGGACCGAGTTGGGCGACGGGGAACCCTCGGGCTGATGGAGATCGCCGTCTTCGCGGTCTGCGCGGCCATCGTGATCGGTGGCGCGCTCGGCGTGATCGTGGCCCGGCACCCGGTGCACGCCGCCCTGTCGCTGGTGGCCACCCTGTTCGGCATCGCCGTGCTGTTCCTGACGCTCGACGCGCAGTTCCTCGCCGCTGTGCAGGTGATCGTCTACGCCGGCGCCATCGTGGTTCTGTTCCTGTTCGTGATCATGCTGCTGGGGGTCGACCGGGTCGAGAACCTGCGCACCGAACCGCTCGGCGGCCAGCGCCCGCTGGCGGCCGGCCTGGGTGTGGCCGTGCTGGTGCTGGCGTTGCTGTTCGCCATCGCCGCCGGCTCCGGCGGCTTCGGCGGTGACGAGGTGGCCACCGGGCGCCCTGCGGCGGTGGCGCCGGAGTTCGACAGCTGCACCGGCGTACCCAAGGCACTCGAAGGGTCCGCTGCGGCCATCGACTGCGACGGCCCCGAGCCGATCTCCAACATCCGCCAGGTGGCGTGGTGGGTGTTCACCGACTACGTCTGGGCCTTCCAGCTGACCGGCCTGCTGCTGACCGTCGCCGTGGTGGGAGCGGTGATCCTGGCGCGCCAGCGCGGGGGTGACGACGGCAGCGACGAAGAGTCCGTCCCCGACCCGGCCCCCGAGGCGGTCGGCTGATGGCCCCGGAGGCACGGGACTAATGGTCGGCACGGGCTGGTATCTGGCGCTGGCCGCAGTGGTATTCGCGCTCGGCGCGGTCGGGCTCCTGGTGCGGCGCAACCCGCTGATCATGTTCATGTGCGTGGAGCTCATGCTGAACGCGGTCAACCTCACCTTCGTGGCGTTCGGCCGCGACCTGACCGACCTGGGTGGGCAGGTGTCGGTCTTCTTCGTTCTCGTGGTGGCGGCGGCCGAGGTGGTGGTGGGGCTGGCGATCGTGGTGGCGATCATGCGCCGCCAATCCGGTGCGACCGCCGACGACATCTCGGTGCTGCGCGGCTGAGGGTGGACGGCGATGGTTCTGGCTGAGCTTGTCTGGCTGGTGATCCTGGCGCCACTGGTGGGCGTCGTACTCCTCGCGGTCGGCGGCCGCCGCCTCGGCGAACCCCGCGCCGGCTGGTTGGGCACCGCCGCGGTCGGAGCATCCTTCGTGGCCTCGTTGCTGGTGCTGGCCGGTCTGCTGAGCCTCGACTCGCACCACCGGGCGGTGGAGGTGAGCCTCTTCCGCTGGGTACCGGCGGGCGATCTGGCGGTGGACGCCGCCTTCCTGGTGGATCCCCTGTCGGTGACGATGATCCTGTTCGTCACCGGCGTGAGCGCTCTCATCCACCTGTATTCCATCGGCTACATGCACGGCGACGAGAACTACTCGCGCTTCTTCCTGTACCTCAACCTGTTCGTCTTCTCGATGCTCATGCTGGTGCTCGGCAACAACATGCTGGTGACGTTCCTGGGTTGGGAGGGGGTGGGCGCCTGCTCGTACCTGCTCATCTCGTTCTGGTTCGGGGATGAGGCCAACGCGGTGGCGGGCAAGAAGGCGTTCGTCACCAACCGGGTCGGAGATTTCGGATTCCTGCTGGCGATGTTCTTCGCCTTCGGGGCCTACGGGACCCTCGACTACAGCGGCATCCTCTCCGGCCACGCCTCCCAGAGCACCGCCACGGCCATCCTGCTGTGCCTCATGCTCGGCGCGGCGGGCAAGTCGGCGCAGTTCCCGCTCTACGTGTGGCTGCCCGACGCCATGGCTGGTCCCACGCCGGTCTCGGCGCTCATCCACGCGGCCACCATGGTCACCTCCGGGGTGTACCTGCTCGTGCGGTTCAACCCGCTCTTCGAGCAGGCCGCGCCCTGGACGAGCGAGCTCGTCGCAGCCGTGGGCCTGGCGACCGCCGCGGTGGCGGCCACCATCGCCCTGGCCGCCAACGACATCAAGAAGGTCCTGGCCTACTCCACGATCAGCCAGTTGGGCTTCATGTTCGTGGCGGTCGGCGTCGGTGCCTGGACGGCCGCAATCTTCCACATGGTCACCCACGCCTTCTTCAAGGCGCTGCTGTTCCTCGGCGCCGGTTCGGTGATCCACGGGATGGGCGGCGAGCAGGACATTCGCCGCTACGGCGGGCTGGCCCGGGCCATGCCCTACACGGCGGCCACCTTCGCCGTGGGAACGTTCGCCATCGCCGGGGTGCCCCCGCTGGCGGGCTTCTGGTCGAAGGACGAGATCCTGGCGCACACCTGGGGGGCCAACAAGCTGCTCTGGGCACTGCTGCTGCTGGCGGCCGTCCTGACCGCCTTCTACATGAGCCGGCTGCTGATTCTCACCTTCGGTGGCAGCCCCCGCTGGGCCGACGGCGTGACCCCGCACGAGTCGCCATTGCTGATGCGCCTGCCGCTGGTGTCACTGGCCGGCCTGGCCGCCACGGCCGGCGTGTTGAACCTGCCGTTCACCCACGACACCGAGTTCCTCGGCCAGTGGCTGGAACCCGTCTTCGCCGGGGCGCACGCCAAGGCACTGGGCTATGCCGGGGGCACCAAGTGGATCCTGGGCGGCGTGGCGATCCTCGCCGCCGCCGGAGGCATCTGGGCGGCGGTCACCGTTTACGCCCGGCGCCGGGTGCCGGCTGAGAAGGTGGAGCGGCAACTCTTCGCCGAGGCCTGGGGATTCGACGAGGCGCTCGGCGATTTCGTGGGAGGGCCCGGCCGCCGCCTGTTCGACGCCGCGGCACGCTTCGACGCCGGCGTCGTGGACGGCGCCGTGAACCGGGTCGGTGCCCTGGTGCGGCGCTCGGGCGAGCGTCTCCGAGCCACCCAGAGCGGCCTCGTGCGCCGCTACGCCCTGGGTGTGGCGGCCGGCGCAGTGGTGCTGCTGGCCTACTTCGCCAGCAGGGTGGCCTGGTGATCCTGGCGGCCGCCTCGACGCAGGCATTCCCCGCGCTGGGGATGCTGGTTGTGCTGCCGTTGCTGGGCGCCGCCGCGGTGATGCTGCTGCCCCGCAGCCGGGTCGAGCTGGTGCGCCCGGTGGCGGTGCTGTTCATGTCGGCCGCCGCGGCGGTGGCGGGCTGGATCATCGCCGCTTACCCGGTCACCTCGGGCGGCTTCGAGATGATCGTGGACCAGACCTGGGTGGCGGCCTGGGGGATCAGCTGGAAGCTGGGCGTCGACGGCATCTCGCTGTTCCTGCTGGCGCTCACGGCGCTGCTGTTCCCGCTGGGGGCCCTGGCGGTGGATCCGGGCCACGATCACAAGGCCTACTACGTGTGGCTGCTGCTGCTGGAGTTCGGCTGCCTGGGCGTGTTCTCGGCGCTGGACCTGCTGCTGTTCTTCCTCTTCTTCGAGGTCGTGCTGGTGCCGATGTACTTCCTCATCGGCCAGTGGGGCCACGGCAACGCCCGCTACTCGGCGGTCAAGTTCTTCCTGTTCACGATGTTCGGCTCGGCGCTGATGCTCGTGGGAATCCTGGCGACGGCGTTCCTGCACGCCTCAGCGACCGGCGGCCCGCTCACCTTCGACGTGGTGGAGATCGCCGAGGCGCAGTCGCTGGCCACCACGACGGCCCGCTGGATCTTCCTGGCGTTCGCCCTCGGTTTCGCCGTGAAGGTTCCGCTCATCCCGGTGCACACGTGGCTGCCCGACGCCCACACCGACGCACCCACGGCGGGCTCGGTGATCCTGGCGGGGGTTCTGCTGAAGCTCGGCACCTACGGGTTCGTGCGCTTCGGCTTGTACCTGTTCCCCGAGGCCTCGCGTTTCTTCGCCCCGCTGATGATCACGCTCGGCGTCGTGGGCATCCTCTACGGGGCCATCGTCGCCACCATGCAGACCGACTTCAAGCGGCTCATCGCCTATTCCTCGGTGGCGCACCTGGGCTTCATCATCCTGGGGATCTTCGCTCTCAACACCGAGGGCCTCAGCGGCGGGCTGCTGCAGATGGTCAACCACGGCATCTCCACCGGCGCGCTGTTCCTGCTGGTCGGCTACATCTACGAGCGGCGCCATACCCGCGCCATCGCGGAACTGGGAGGCCTGGCCCGGCCTGCGCCGGTGCTGGCGCTGACCTTCATGGTGGTCATGCTCTCCTCGGTGGGGTTGCCGGGGCTCAACGGATTCGTGGGCGAGTTCCTGGTGCTGTTGGGGGCCTTCGAGGCGCACCGCTGGTGGGCGGTGCTGGCGACCGCCGGCGTGATCCTGGCGGCGATCTACCTGCTTTGGGCCTACCAGCGGGTCTTCCACGGCCCGGCACGAGGTGAGAACGCCACGATGGTGGACCTGCGCTGGCGGGAGTGCCTCGTTCTGGCTCCCCTGCTGGCGTTGATCATCTTCCTGGGCGTGTACCCGCGCCCCGTCCTGGACCGCATGGAGCCCTCGGTGGACGCCCTGCTGGCTCACGTGGAGGTCCACGGCAGCCCCGCCGGCGACGAGGGCGCCGAGCCGGAGGCGGCGCCGTGAGCGCGGAAGCCCTTCGGGGCGCCTCCGCCGACCCGAAGGGGGTGGCGCGCTAATGCCGCATGTGGACTGGCCGGCGCTGCTGCCGCAGTACTTCCTCGGGGGCGGTGGTCTGGTGCTGCTGACCCTCGGGTCGTTGCTGCGCCGGCGCCTGCCGGCGTGGTTCGCGACGGTCTTCAGTGCGGGGGCGGCACTGGGCGCGCTCGGCGGGGTGATCTGGCTGTGGATCAGGGTCCAGGACCCGGCCAGGGGGGCGTTCACGACGATCGCCGACACCATCGGCATCGACGGGTTCTCGGTGTTCCTCAGCGGTGTGGTGGCCGTCTCGGTGCTGCTGGCGGCGGTGCTGGCGTCGGGCACGCTGCGGCGGGAGGGCCTGCCCGTCGAGGAGTTCTGCGTGTTGCTGCTGCTGTCGGGCGCCGGCGGCGTCACGATGGCCTCCGCCAACGACCTCATCGTCCTGTTCCTGGGGCTGGAGGTGCTGTCCATCGCCGCCTACGTGCTGGCCGCGCTGGACCTGCGCCGCGGCACCTCCCAGGAGGCGGGGCTGAAGTACTTCGTGCTGGGCGCCTTCGCCTCGGCGTTCTTCCTGTACGGCGTGGCGCTGCTCTACGGCGCCACCGGGTCCACGAAGCTGTCGCTGGTGTCGGAGTTCCTGGCCGCCGGCGGTCCGGACTCCAACGCCTTGCTGCTCGGCGGCATGGCGCTGCTGTTGGTGGGGCTCTTCTTCAAGGTGGCGGCGGTGCCGTTCCATGCGTGGACGCCCGACGTCTACGAGGGGTCGCCGCCGGTGGCGGTGGCCTACATGTCCGCCGGGGTCAAGGCGGCCGGATTCGCCGCCCTGCTGCGGGTCTTCAATGCCGCCCTCGGCGCCAACGCCGCCGACTGGCAGCCCATCGTGTACGCCATCGCCGCCCTCACGGTGCTGGCCGGGGCCACGCTGGCGGTGGTGCAGTCCGACGTGCGGCGGCTGCTGGCCTACTCCTCCATCAGCCACGCCGGCTTCATCCTGGTGGGCATGGAGGCGGCCACCGACGCGGGCGTCGCCGGCTCGCTGTTCTACCTGGGCGTCTACGCCTTCCTGGCGCTCGGCAGCTTCGCGGTGGTCACGATCATCGGCTGCGGCGCCGACGGGCGCCAGAGCCTCGACGCCTACGACGGCCTGGCGAAGCGCTCGCCCACCCTCGCCGCGGCGTTCACGGTGCTGCTGCTGGCACAGGCGGGGGTGCCGTTCACCACCGGGTTCTGGGCCAAGCTTGAGGTCATCGGCGCCTCCGTGGAGGCCCGCTCGTACTGGCTGGCGGCCATGGCGATGCTGGGTGCGGTGGTGGCCGCCTTCCTGTACCTGCGTCTCGTGGTGCGGATGTACCTCACCGCCCCCGCCGACGACAGGCGTCCGGCCGTCTCCCGCTCGGCCGGCTTCGTCGTGGCCGTGTGCGCGGCGGTCACGGTCGTCTTCGGCGTCCTGCCCGGCCCACTCGTGGAGCTCACAAACGACGCTACGGTCTGGCTTGGCGGCTGACCCCCTCGCGGCAGGAAGGAAGCGAGTCGTGCTCAGACTTGTCGATGAGGTCACCCTCCTGCTGCGCCGCGACGAGGACCTGGCGTACACACACATCCCCACGCTGTCGTTGCGCTACGGGATCGCCGGAGCGGTGTTGATGGATCTGGCGGTCGAGAATCGGATCGACACCGATCTGGAGCAACTGACCCTGATCGATGCCACGCCGGTCGGCGACGACCTACTCGACCCGACGCTCGCGGAGATTGCCGCCTCGCCGGGCCACGACGCCCGCCACTGGCTCGAGCAGACCGCGTCGCGCGCCGACATCGTCCATTCCGGGGTTCTGGACCGACTGATCGCCGGTGGGATCCTCGAGCACCGGCAGTACTCCTCCAAGGGCCGTTTCCGTGCGCGGGGTCTCGAGATCATCGACGGCGAGGCTCGCCGCGAGGTGAGGATGCGCGTGATGACCGTGCTCCTCGGCGACGACATCCCGGAGCCGCGCGATGTGATGCTCGTCTGCCTGGCCGACGCCTGCGGGGCGTTCGTGGAGTTGCTGTCCCGCGGCGAGTTCGTCGATGTCGTGCCGCGCATCGAGCAGATCCGCAAGATGGAGCTGATCGGCCGCGCCGTGTTCGAGGCGATCGACGAGACCCAGGCGGCAATGGCGGCCAGCATCATGCACCAGGGGGTGTAGCCGCCCCCCTGCATTCGGGCTGTACCGACCGGGCGTGCTGATCGCAGAGGCCCGGTGCCGGTGGAGTAGGTTTTTCTCACCGCCCACCGAAAGGCACGCAAATGGTTGGACTCGTCGAGGAGATCACGCTCCTCCTGCTGCGCGACGAGAGGGGGGCGTTCGTGCGCGTCCCCACCTGGTCGTTGCGCTACTCCATCGCCGGTGCCGTCCTCATGGAGTTGGCCGACGCCAACCGCATCGACACCGACCTGGAGCATCTGTTCCTGGTCGACGACACGCCGACCGGTGACGAACTCCTGGATCCGACGCTGGCGGAGATTGCCGCCGGCGATCGCCAGAACACGCGATTCTGGATCGAGCACGTCGCCGAGCGCGCCGACGACATCCGGGCGGCGGCCCTGGCCGGTCTGGTCGCCAAGGGCATCCTGACCGAGCGCGACGAGCGCGTCCTGTTGCTGTTCAAGACTCGCCGCTATCCCGCTGCGGAGGGCAGCATCCGCCAGGCGGTGAAGCTGCGCCTGATGGAGGTGCTGCTCAGCGACGACATTCCCGATCCGCGCGACGTGATGCTGATCTGCCTGGCCGACGCCTGCGGCATTTTCCGGGTCCTGCTGTCGGGAAGGGAACTGGCCAACCTGGTGCCGCGCATCGAGCAGGTCACGAGGCTCGACCTCATCGGCCAGACCATGGTGCGCGCCATCGACGACGTCCGCATGGCCGTCGCCGCCGCCACCGCCGGCCACCTGTAGCCGGCTCTACGCTGGTCGCACATGCACTGAGCGAGCACCGGAGTAACGCGGCGAACCGGCTGTAGGTAGTTCTCGTCGCCAACCGATAGGACGCCCATGCTGGGGCTGGTCGAGGAATCCATGTTGCTCCTGTTGCGCGACGAGGGCGGCTCGTTCGTGCGTATGCCCACAGCGTCGATGCGCCTCGCGATTGCCGGTGCGGTTCTGACGGAGTTGTTCGACGCCAATCGCGTCGACACGGACCGGCAGCACCTGTTTCTGGTCGACGACGCACCGACCGGTGACGAGCTTCTGGATCCGACACTGGCGGAGATCGCCGCCGCCGAGCGGCAGCACGTGCGGTACTGGATCCAGCACGTCGCCGAGCGCGCTGACGTCATCAGGGCGGGGGCTCTGGGGAGACTGATCGGAAAGGGCATTCTGACCGAGCGCGAGCGGCGTTTCCTGCGGATGTTCCGCACCCGGCAGTACCCCTCGGTCGATGGCGATGTGTGCCAGGAGGTTCGGCGGCGCGTCGTAGCGGTGCTGCGGAGCGACGAGTTTGCCGCTCCGCGCGACGTGTTGCTGATCTGCCTGGCCGATGCCTGTGGCATCTTCCGGAAACTGCTGTCCAGGCGGGAACGGGCGAGGTTGAACCGGCGCATCAAGCACGTCGCCTCGCGCATCCTCATCGGCCGGACCATGGCGCAGGAGATCGTCGAGGTTCGCCGGGCCGTCGTTGATTCCACGCCCACCAGTTAGTCCACTCCGGCACGGGCGGACCACATTGCCGACCGTGCTGGCGGACGCTTAAATCGATTCGGAAGCGGCTATGAGTTCTGGTGCTGCTCACTCAGCTACTGAACCGGCGAGATAGTGGGTGGCGTTGGCGTGGACGCAGGCGGCTCGTTCGGTGGCGTCGGGGTAGCGCCGGCGGAGTTGCCGGGAGCGGATCTCCAAAGACAGGGGGATCCCCGCGGGCAGCGCGTCGAGGTATTCCCGTACCGGCAGATCGCCCTCGCCGAGCAGCCGTCGCCCGTTGCGGGCGTCGTCGAACAGTCCCGACCGTGACACCTCGGTGGGCTTGGCGGGGGCGTCGCAGAGTTGCGCGTAGGGGAGCAGAGCGGGGTCGAGTTGCCCGAGAGCGGCGATCGGCGCACCGCCGGCGCGGTCGAGGTGCAGGTTGTCGGCCAGGATGGCGCCGTTGGGCCACCCGGCGAGCGCCACCACCTGCTGCGCCTCGGCGAGCGTTGTGACCGAATAGAGGACAGTTGGCTCCACGACCACGGTGATGCCCGCCGGCGCCGCGTGGTCGCACAGTTCGGCGAAGCGCTCGGCGAACCGGGCCGGCTCCAGCCCGGCGCTCACGGTCAGCGCGTTGCGGGCGCCCACCTCAGCCGCTGCGTCGATGAGTTCGAAGCCGCAGTCCCCGTCGGGGGACACGAAGACCGGCTCCATGTCCAGGGCCGCCAAGCCGGTCCCGTCCAGCCGCCGCCGCACCTCCCGCGCCCGAACCGGCGACCACGACTCGGCGTCGAACCAGATACCCACCATCCCGAACCCCGCCGCAGCAGCCGCCGACACGACCTCGGGTGGTTCAAACTCGGGCAGCACGCCCGCGGCGAGCGACAGCGGCCCGGTCGGCGGGCGGCGAGGCTCGCCTTCGACGCCGCCGGCGTGGTCATGGCGTGTGGTCACTCAACTCCGTCGTGAGGGTCCGACGCCGGCGCCGGCGCTTACACGCCGACGACGGTGAGGCCGGCGCTGCGGGCTGCCTGGGCCTGGCGCACGTCGAAGGTGAGCAGGACGGTGCGGTCGCCGGCGCGGCGGGCGGCGGCGATGTGGAGGGCGTCGAGGGAGCGGCACAGCGTCTGCTCGGCGATGCGGGCCGCCTCGTTGCAGGTGGTGGCGTCGAGGTCGACGAGGGCGAAGTTGTCGAGGTCGGCTTGGACCTGGCGACGCGCTTCAAGGAGATCCTCGCCGGCAAGAACTCGGGTCAGGTTGCGCCGCAGTTCCACCTCGGTGAGTTGCGAGGTCACGAGCACAGGATCGGAGGCCATGAGCCGCTCGGCCACATCGCGGTCACGCTCTGGGACGTAGCGCTTGAACAGTGCGCTCGTGTCGACGTAGAGCGTCACCCGCGGTCCTCGTCGAGCACTTCGGCGGTACTGAGGTTGGACGGCCAAGGAGTGATCGGCTCCAGGCCGCCGCTGCGCCGCGCCGGGGTGATCCAGCCCTCTTCGATCCCGCGCTCCAGCGCCGACAGATCGTCAAGTGCCGAGAGTTGGGCGACCGGCTTTCCGCGGTCGGTCACGATGATGCGCTCGCCCGCTGCCGCCTTGCCGACGTACTCGGAGAGGCGAGCCTTGAGTTCCCTGATTCCCACGTTCATGTAGTCACAGTATCTGGATCATGTGACTACAACAAGTCTGCGGCGATCACCCGCCGGCGGCCAACCCGGCGCGGTAGGAATCCAGCAGCAGGCTTTGGAAGTGGTGGACGCCGTGCTCGCCGCCGCCGCCGCCCGCTGGGTCGTGCACGAGCCGGCCTGAGGTGAACGCCGGGGTCCGCATGCCGCGCTGCACGCTCTCGGTGAGACCGATGTCCTCGGGCTGCAGCACCTCGTCGATGTAGCGGATCGCCTCGCTCTCGGCTTCGTTGGGCTCGGGGTCCTCCAGGTAGAAGTCCCAGGTCTCCCGGGTGTGGTGCGGGCCGGCGGGGACCACGTGCAGCAGCATGGCGTTGCCCCGCCCCGGGTAGCGCATCAGGCAGGTGTTGGGCCACAGCCACCACGCCTCGTGGATCCGCACGGTGGCGTCGGCCACGTCGTAGGCGGTGTTGGCGCTGCGCCCGGCCTCGGCGGTCTGGCTGGAGTAGATGCCGTGGGTCGTGATCCGGTAGGTCGACATGTCCACCAGCGACACGAAGTCCTTGTGGGCGATGTGGCAGTGGTAGCACTCCAGGTAGTTCTCGATGACGTTCTTCCAGTTGGAGGCGATGTCGTAGCTGAGCCTGCGGGCGAGGGTGAGGTCGGCGATGTCGGGCGCCTTCTCGGCGATCTCGGCGCCAAGGTCGGCGGCCTGCAGCCGCAGCGGCGCCGCGGACGGGTCGAGGTTCACGAACACGAACCCGGCGAACTCCTCCACCTGCAAAGTGTCGAGGCAAATTTCCGACGGATCGAAGTCCACGAGGTTCTTCGTATGGCGCGCGGCGATCAGCGAGCCGTCCAGGGCGTAGGTCCAACCGTGGTAGGGGCACCGCAGCGAGCCGGTCGAACCCGCCTCGACGAGGATCTCGTGCGCCCGGTGCTTGCACACGTTGTAGAAGGCACGCAACTCGCCGTCATCGCCCCGGACCACAGCGACGGGGAGTCCCGCCACCGTCGTCGTGACGTAGTCGCCGGCGGTGGCGAGCCTCTCCCGGTGGCAGACCCACTGCCAACTGCGGGCGAATATGGCCGACTGCTCGAAGTCGTGCCAGCGCTGGGCGGTGTACACCTCGGCGTGCAGCGTGCCCGCCGCTGCAGGATCCGCCGTGTGGTCACGACCGACCCGGTCCACGTCGGCGGGCGTGATCGGCGCCGCATCGGACCGGAGGGTCATGGGAGGACTCTAGGAATCGTGTCGCCTGTTCGCATGGCGGGCCGGAGGCTTGGCGGTGAGTCGGTCGTCGGCTGTGTCACACGGGGTCCTTATGGTGCGGTGAACATTTCAATGCTGTGACACGACAGGGGGATGACATGCATGCCGAGCGGTCCGGCGGGGTGGACGTGGGGTTCAGCGCCAAGGAGGCGGCGGACATCTGCCGCCTCACGCCCGAGCAGCTCGACGAGTGGGAGGACGCCGGCATGGCCAATCCGAGCTTGCCTGGTCCGCCCGGCCTGCGGCGACGCAGGTACTCCTATGAGGATCTGCTGGCGCTGGACATCGTGCGGTTCCTGCTTGAGTGGGGTGCGCCACCGGAGCAGGTGCGGGAGGCGGCCTGCCGGATCCGGGTCGGCGTGACGGACAGCCCCCGGGACACCTGCATGACCGTGCTGGACGGTGAACTGTTGGTGTTCGCGAACCGCGACGAAGCCCGCAGCTTCGTCGAGTCCGATCCCGACAGCGGCGTCTACGTGGTGGACGCAAACCAGGTCTCCGACGACCTGGACAGCGAGATCCGCAACGTCTGCCCGGACTACTTCGAACCCGAGCCCACCCAGGACGCCTGTCACCGGTACGAGTTGGAGGCGCAGGCGGCGAGGCTCCGGGAGTTCCTCGACACGGTCAAGGCAGACGACTTCGACTTCTGATGCCACCGTGCAGGCCGCAGTGGGACGGATCGACCCGCTGACAGCGAGCGGCCACGACCCACCGGGGGCGAGGATGCCGGTGGACGCCGTAGGCGACCATTTTCGGCGCCCGCCGGAGCGCCACCGGCAGCGTCGCCCGGATTCCGGCAGATCCCCAGGTGCGAGAGCGGCCGGCAGGCCGGCCGGAAAGCGCTGGCTAGGGTCTGAGGCCGTGTTGCATCCGCTCGGTGAGATCGTTCAGGTCGCCTATGTGGTGAACGATGTGGTCGAGGGGGCGCGGCGGTGGGCCGAGCGGTTCGGGGCCGGGCCGTTCTTCGTGCGGCACCACATCCCCATGCACGACTCGGTGCACCGGGGGCGCCCGGCGCCCTTCGACCACAGCAACGCCTGCGGCCAGTGGGGCCGGATCATGGTGGAACTGATCCAGGACCACGGCACCGGCCCGTCGGTGGTTCGTGACATGTTCGCTCCGGGCGAGGAGGGACTGCATCACGTGGCCTGCTTCGTGGACGATCTCGACGCCGCCGTGGCGGGCTATGCCGCGCTGGGCCACGAGGTCGCCGGGTCGGGCAACGCCTACGGGCAGACGAGGGTCTGCTACATCGACACCATCGCCGAGCGGGGCCACCTGACCGAGTTGTATGTGCCGACCGGACGGCTGAGAGAGTTCTACGCCATGGTCGCCGAGGCAGCACAGGACTGGGACGGATCCGATCCGGTCCGCCTGAGGGAGTGAGGTCGAAGATGGCCGAGAATCAGGTCGGCTCCATATCGACTCCGGAGGAGGCGCACTATGAGGACGTCTCGGCGTGGGGGCTCGACGCCGCCGACGAGGAGGCCATGCTGGCCGCTCAGACCGAGTGCACCTTCGTCTGGGCCAACCGCGAGGGCTGGCCGGTAGGGGTGATCATGAGCTTCATCTGGCGCCGCGGCCGCTTCTGGCTGACCGCAGGCGGCGGCCGGGCCCGCATCGCCGCGGTGCACCGCGACCCCCGGGTCTGCATCGTCATCACCAGTACCGGCGCCCCCGGCGTGCCCCGCCGCAGGACCGTTACCTACAAGGGAATCTGCCGCCTCCACACCGACGACCAGACCAAGGCCTGGTTCTACCCCGAACTGGCAGCAGCCCTGCACCCGGATCCGGAACGAGCCCGGCACTTCGCACAGTTCCTGGACTCGCCGAACCGGGTCATTCTCGAGGTGGAGCCCACCCAGCGAATCGGCTTCGACGGCACAAAGCAGAACGCCGCCACAACAGCCTGGATAGAAGCCGCCCGGGCCGTCGAGCAGTCCGCCGCCCGATCCACCGACCGGCGAGGCGCCTGAGTGCGGTGACCCAGGACGCGCAGAGCCGGCCCCTAGATTCTCAGTAATATTCGCTATCTGTGATTATTCATCATATTGACAGAATCACGGCCCTGATCTACGGTGGGCAGATCCAGCATATGGCGGCCGGCCGGCGGTGTTGACGAGTGGGCAGGGTCGAAGTCGAAGGAGTGGGAATCGCGGATATGGGCGAGACACACGTGATGGTGACAGTGCGTAACCCTCTGGATCGGCAACGCTACTGGGAGGGCGAATTCCTGGTTGACACCGGGGCCGTCGACAGCCTGGTGCCGCGCCGGGCCCTCGAGGCGATCGGCGTGCAGTCGCGGGGCCCCAGGACCTACCGGTTGGCCGACGGCAGTGCGGTGGAGTTCGAGATCGCCTTCGCGGAACTCGAGTTCATGGAAGACGTTGCGCCCGCGCGGGTCATCGTCGGTGACGACGAAGCCGAGCCGCTCTTGGGCGTGATCGCGCTGGAACAGGCCGGTGTCCTCGTGGATCCGGAGGGCGAGAAACTCAGGCGGCGAGAGTTCTTCCGTTTGTAGGCGGGCGGCGAGCCGACGGCCTACTGTTGCGCCATGGCTGAACGCATCAAGACATTCCTGCCCGAAGAGCAGATGCCCACCCAGTGGTACAACGTGATCCCGGACCTGCCGGCGCCGCCCCCGCCGCCGCTGCACCCGGCCACCATGGAGCCGATCGGCCCCGACGCCCTGGCCCCGCTGTTCCCGATGGCGCTCATCCTCCAGGAAGTCAGCGGCGACAGCTACATCGACATCCCCGACCCCATCCAGCAGGTGTACCGGCTGTGGCGCCCCACGCCGCTGATCCGCGCCCGGAGGTTGGAGGAGGCGCTCGGCACCCCGGCCCGCATCTACTTCAAGTACGAGGGCGTCAGCCCCGTCGGGTCGCACAAACCCAACACGGCGGTCCCCCAGGCCTTCTACAACGCCGAGTCGGGCATCACCAAGATCACCACCGAGACCGGCGCCGGCCAGTGGGGCGCCGCCCTGGCGTTCGCCTGCCAGATGTTCGGCCTGGAATGCGAGGTGTGGCAGGTGCGCGCCTCGTACGACCAGAAGCCCTACCGGCGGCTCATGATGGAGACCTACGGCGCCACGGTGCATCCCAGCCCGTCGACGGCCACCGAGACGGGCCGCAAGCTTCTGGAGGCCGAGCCCGACAACCCCGGCAGCCTCGGCATCGCCATCAGCGAGGCCATCGAGGTGGCGGCTCAGGATCCCCAGGCTCACTACTCGCTGGGCAGCGTGCTGAACCACGTGCTGCTGCACCAGACGGTGATCGGCGAGGAGGCCCTGGTGCAGCTCGCCGAGTTGGGCGAGACGCCTGACCTCATCGTGGGATGCACCGGCGGCGGCTCCAACTTCGCCGGGCTCTCGTTCCCGTTCCTGCGTGAGAAGCTGGCCGGCAACATGGCGCCGGTCATCCGGTGCGTCGAGCCGGCGGCCTGCCCGTCGTTCACGAAGGGTGTGTACACCTACGACTTCGGCGACATGGCCGGCTTCACCCCTCTCATCAAGATGTACACCCTGGGGCACTCCTTCGTGCCGGCGCCGATCCACGCGGGCGGCCTGCGCTACCACGGCATGTCGCCGCTGCTCTCGCACATCTACGACCTGGGACTCATGGAGGCCGAGGCCAAGGTGCAGTCCGAGTGCTTCGAGGCGGGCACCCTCTTCGCCCGCTGCGAGGGCATCATTCCCGCTCCCGAGCCCACCCACGCCCTGGCCTCGGCGGTGGCCGAAGCCCGCCGCTGCGCCGAGACCGGCGAGGAGAAGGTCATCCTCACCGCGCTGTGCGGCCACGGACTGCTTGACCTGACGGCCTACGACTCCTACCTGACGGGTCAACTGCAGGATTACAGCTACCCGGCCGAGGCCGTCGAGGCCGCCATGGCGGGTATCCCCGGGGCCGGCGGCTGACGGGGGCGGACCGGGTCTCGCCCGATCGAGTGCAAGCCGAGCGTGACGGGCGCGGCGGGTTGCTTCGAACGCCCCGGTCCGGGCGACGGCAGGAGGCTCCGGACCCGGCACCTGCGGGGCCTCCGGAGCCGCCGAGGCGCCGCCGGCGGTAGGTAGGCTCTGGCCCTGTGTCGGACTTCCTTCGGAGCTACCTGACGGTCGGATTCTTCGCCGTCCTGGCGGTGCTGATGGTGGCCCTCATGCTGGGTGTCGGCGCCGTGCTGCGTCCGGACCGTCCCCAGAAGCAGAAGTACGTCACCTACGAGAGCGGCGTGGACCCCGTCGGCGACGGCTGGTCGCAGAGCACCCTCCGGTACTACCTGTTCGCCTTGCTGTTCGTGATGTTCGACGTGGAGGCCGTGTTCATCTTCCCCTGGGCCACCCGCCTGGAGGTCTACGGGGTGTTCGGCCTCGTCGAGATGGCGATCTTCATTTTCATCCTGGCGCTGGGATTGTTCTACGCCTGGCGAAAGCGGGTCCTGAGATGGGTCTGATCACCGGGCGCCGCACCGCGCCACGCCCCGCGGGAGGTCGTTGCTAGATGGGCCTCGTCGAGAGCGGCAAGATGCCCGCGCCCCTCACCAAGCTGTTGAACATCGGCCGCAAGTATTCGCTCTGGGTCTACCAGTGGGGTCTGGCCTGCTGCGCCATCGAGATGGGCGCGGCGTTCGGCTCGCCCCGCTACGACGTGATGCGCCTCGGCGTGATCCCGTTCCCGGCCAGCCCCCGCCAGGCTGATCTGGTGGTGGTCTCGGGCACCGTCACCGACAAGATGGTGCCGTCGATCCTGCGGCTCTACGAGCAGATGCCCGACCCGAAGTACGTCATCTCGATGGGCTCCTGCGCCAACTGCGGCGGTCCCTACTGGGACTCGTACTCGGTCACCAAGGGCATCGATCAGATCATCCCGGTGGACGTCTACGTGCCCGGCTGCCCGCCGCGGCCCGAGGCGCTGCTGGAGGGAATCGTGCTGCTGCAGGAACGTATCGCCAACGAGGACATGACCGCCCGCTGGAAGGGCGACCCGATCGTCGTCGGCTAGCGCCCGAGGATCCTGGAAGTGAGCGACACCGACGTGACCGATACCGACGTGAGTGAGCCGGACGCCGGTGACGCCGCCGAGGCCGATCCGCGTCACATCGCCGCCGTCGCCACCCTTGCCGACGTGCTCGGCGAGGCGATGCTGGACCACCACTCCCAGCGGGGGGAGCTGTGGGTGCGGGTGCATCACGATTCCTGGCAGCGGGCCGGCTACGCCCTGCGCGACGACCTGGGCTGCCGCTGGTTCGACTTCCTGTCGGCCATCGACTGGCTGCCTTCGCCGTTCGGGCGGGACATGGACGCCGAGCAGGACTGGCCCACCAGCGGCCCTCCGGCCCGCGACACGACCATCACTCACGGCGTCGCCGGCGGCGAGACCCGCCTGCAGATCTTCGCCCGGGCGGCGGCCGTGGAGGGCAATCCCGGCGGCGGGAACCTGGCGGTCACTCTCAAGGCCGACCTGCCGAACGAGAACCCGGCCATCGAGACGTGGATACCGGTGTACGCCGGTGCCAACTGGCACGAGCGCGAGGCCTGGGAGATGTTCGGCATCGCCTTCATCGGCCATCCCGATCTGCGTCACATCTACCTGCCGGGCGAATTCGAGGGCCACCCGCTGCGCAAGGACTTCCCGCTGCTGGCCCGCCGGGTGAAGCCCTGGCCCGGCCTCGTGGACGTCGAGGACATGCCGAGCACCGACGAGCCCCGATCATGAAGGCCCGGTCGTGAGCGTCACCGAGCGCGAGCAGCGGGCGTTCATCGCCGCGGCCGCGGCCGACGCCCGTGTCAACGTCGAGCTCGAGACCGAGGGCATGACCCTCAACATCGGCCCGCAGCACCCGGCCACGCACGGCACCCTGCGCATAATCGCCCGCCTCGACGGCGAGCAGGTGGTGGCGGCCGAGCCGGTCATGGGCTACATGCACCGGGGCTACGAGAAGCTGGCCGAGGTGCGCACCTACCCGCAGGTCACCACGTTGATCAACCGCATCGACTGGCTGGGCAGCTTCGCCAACGAGGTGCCGTTCATCCTGGCCGCCGAGCAGCTCATGGAGGTGGAGGTGCCGCCGCGGGCCGCCTGGATCCGCACCATCCTCTTCGAGCTGTCCCGGCTGGCCAACATCGCCCTGTTCCTGGGCGACATGGGCGTGCAGCTCGGCGCCCTCACGCCGGTGTTCTTCGCCTTCCGGGACCGGGAGTTCGTCCTGAACCAGATCGAGGCGGTCACCGGCGGGCGCTTCCACCCCAACTTCGACCGCATCGGCGGCCTCAAGGACGACCTGCCCAAGGGCTGGATCGAAGAGACCCGTGGCGTCATGGTCAAGATGCGCACCTTCTGCGACGAGCTCGAGGACCTGCTCATGGGCAACGAGATCTTCGAGGCCCGGACCCGCGGCGTGGGCGTCATCCCCGCCGACATCGCCCTGTCCTACGGTCTCTCGGGAGCCAACCTGCGGGCCTCGGGCGTGGACTGGGACATGCGCCGGGACAACCCCTGCGGTCTCGTTTACGACCAGTTGGACTGGAAGGTCTGGACCCACCCGGACGGCGACTCGTTCGCGCGCTACTGGGTGCGCCTGCAGGAGACCCGCGAGGCCACCTACATGGTCGAGCAGATGCTCGACGGCCTGCCGGCGGGGCCGGTGATGGCCAAGGTCCCCGTGATCATCAAGGTGCCCGCCGGTGAGGCCTATGTGGCCACCGAGAACCCGCTGGGCGTCATGGGCTACTACGTGGTCAGCAAGGGCGACCTGGGCCCGTTCCGGGTGAAGATCCGCTCGGCCTCGTTCAACAACATCTCGGTGACGCCCTGGGTGATGCGGGGCGTCTACGTGCCCGACGTGATCACCATCCTGGCCAGTCTGTACTTCATCCTGGGGGACATCGACCGGTGATGTGGACCCTGGCCATCGAGCTGGCCTACTGGCAGCAGACCGCCATCAAGCTGGTGGTGGTGGCGCTGGTCATCCCGACCGCGGCGCTCATCCTGGGTTACGTGTTCCTCATGAAGATGATGAGCTTCATGCAGAGCCGCCTGGGTCCCATGGAGGCAGGCCCCTACGGAACGCTGCAGCTGCTCGCCGACGGCGTGAAGTTCCTGCAGAAGGAGGACGTGTTCCCGCGCCGGGCGGATCGCTACGTGTTCGCCCTGGCGCCGGTGGTGGTGCTGGTGTCCACCTTCCTGCTCTACGTGGTGCTGCCGATGGGACCCGACGCGGTCGTGAGCAGTCTCGACGCGGGCCTCTTCTTCGTTCTGGCAGTGGCTTCGCTGTCGGTGATCGGTGTGCTCATGGCCGGTTGGGGCTCGGCCAACAAGTACGCCCTCATGGGCGGCATGCGCGCTGCCGGGCAGCTGATCGCCTACGAGCTGCCGCTGGTGCTGGCCGCCATCGGCGTGGTCATCCAGGCCGGCACCCTGGACCTCAACAAGATCGTGCTGGCCCAGGCCAATGGCGAGCTGTTCGGCTGGGGCGGAATGGGCTTCCCCTACATCCTCACGCAGTTCCTGGGCTTCGCCATCTTCCTTGTGGCGGTGCAGGCCGAGCTGACCCAGCCGCCCTTCGACATGCCGGTGGCCGAGTCGGAGATCGTCGGCGGCTACCAGGTGGAGTACACCGGCTTCCGGTTCCTGTTCTTCTTCATGGGCGAGTTCGGCACGGCGTTCGCCTTCGCGGGCATCGCCTCGGTGCTGTTCCTCGGCGGCTGGTACGTGCCGGGGCTGGACCCCGCTTCGGGCTGGTTCAATCTCATCGGCCCGTTCGTGATGTTCATCAAGATCATGGCCGTCTCCGCGCTCATCTTCTGGTTCCGCTTCACGTTCCCGCGGCTGCGTGAGGACCAGCTCCAGAAGCTGGCCTGGAAAGTGCTCATCCCGCTGGCGCTGCTGAACATCGTGGTGACCGGCGTGCTGAAGGTCCTGGTCTGAGAGGGAGGGCGGATCATGCGAGGCATCGGAATGCTCAAGGGGATGGGGGTGACCGGCCGCACGATGCTGCGGACGCTGTTCCCCGACGGGCTCCGCAAGCCCGTCCCGGCACCGTCGCGGGGCGCGCACACCGTGCAGTACCCGCACGTCAAGGAGGCGCCGGTGACCCGGGCCCGGGGCGTCATCGGCCTGCACCACGACAACTGCACGGTGTGCATGCTTTGCGCCCGTGAGTGTCCGGACTGGTGCATCTACATCGAGGGGCACAAGGAACTCGCCCCGCCCCGGCGTCCCGGCGGCAAGCCCCGCCAGCGTGCCAAGATCGACCGCTTCGACATCGACTACGCGCTGTGCATGTACTGCGGCATCTGCGTGGAGCCCCGAGTTCGAGTACTCCGAGCCCCGCATCGCCGACCTGCTGCACGACGCCGACCGGCTGGCCGACTGGATGGAGACGGTGCCGCCCTTCGAGACCTACGAGCCGGGCGCCAACGTCAAGCAGCCCAAGCTTCCCGATCCGTCCCAGCACCGAGCCCCCCGGAGCACAGCCCGGTGACCGTTCTCGGGGCCCTGGTCGCCCAGAACATCGCCTTCGGGGTGATCGCCGCCATCATGGTGTTCGCGGCGATCCGTCTCGTCACCACCCGCAACGTGGTGCACGCGGCGCTGTTCCTCGTGGTGGTGCTCGGCGGCGTGGCGGCCCTGTTCCTGCTGATGGGCGCCGAGTTCGTGGGGATCACCCAGATCCTGGTGTACATCGGCGCCGTGGTGGTGCTGTTCCTGTTCGGCATCATGCTGACGCGTACCCGCATCGGCGACGAGGAGGGCACCGACCACGCCAAGCGGCTGCCGGCGGTGCTGGCGGCCGCGCTCGTGGCCACCGTCACGATCTACGCCGTGGTGACGGGTTTCGGCGACGCCGAGTTGCCCGCCGACACCCGCACCACCACCGCCGAGGTGGCCGACTCCATCTTCAGCACCTACATCGTCCCGTTCGAAGCCGTCTCGGTGCTGCTGCTGGCCGCGCTGATCGGCGCCATCGTGATCGCCCGGAGGAACTGAGGCCGTGCTGCTGAACCAGTTCCTGATCCTCAGCGCCGTGCTGTTCGCCATCGGCGTCTACGGCGTGCTGGCGCGCCGCAACGGGGTCCTGGTGCTGATGTCGATCGAGCTCATCCTCAACGCCGTCAACATCAACCTGGTGGCGTTCGGCAGCTACGTCTCCAGCATCTCCGGCGAGGTTTTCGCCCTGTTCGTCATCACCGTGGCCGCCGCCGAGGTGGGTGTGGGCCTGGCGATCCTGCTGCTGCTGTACCGCAACCGACGCAGCGTCGACCTCAGCGAGGCCGACCTCATGAAGGGTTAGCGGGCGATGTCGGGTCTGAACCTGCAGGGCGTCAGCGTGCTGGCGGCGGAGGCGTCCGCCGAGATCGTGCAGGTCGGCGGGTGGTTCCTGTCCAACGCCTGGATCATTCCCGCCATCCCCGCGGCCAGCTTCTTCGGGATCCTGTTCTTCGGCAAGCGCCTGCCGCGGGGCGGCTCGGAGCTGGGGATCATCGCCGTCGGGGCCTCGCTGGTGCTGGCTCTCTGCACGGTCGGCCAGTGGATCAGCACGGTGAACGGTGCGCATGGAGCCGCTGTCGAGCCGGTCGTCAACCGCTGGACGTGGTGGGTTGCCGGGGGTGTGGACTTCACCATCGGCACGCTGGTGGACGGTCTGGCGGTGGCGTTGCTATTCGTGGTGACCGCCATCTCGCTGCTGGTGCACATCTACTCCACCGACTACGTGGCCGGCGACGTTCGCTACACGCACTTCTTCGCCTTCCTGTCCCTGTTCACCGCGGCGATGCTGTTCTTCGTCCTGGCCGAGAACACCATCCAGATGATCGTGGGCTGGGAACTCGTGGGTGTCTGCTCGTTCGTGCTGATCGGCCACTGGTGGGAGGAGAAGCCCAACTCCGACGCCGCCCTGAAGGCCTTCCTGACCAACCGGGTCGGCGACATCGGCCTGCTGGTCGGCGTCAGCGTGCTGTTCTTCGCCGCGGGGGGCACCTTCTCGATCCTGGAGATCAACACCAAGGCCGTCGACGGCGAGATCGGCCACACCCTGCTGCTGATCTCGGCGCTGTGCCTGCTGGCGGCGGTCATCAGCAAGTCCGGCCAGTTCTTCCTGCACACCTGGCTGCCCGACGCCATGGCCGGACCCACCCCGGTCTCGGCGCTGATCCACGCCGCCACCATGGTCGTGGCCGGCGTCTACCTGGTGGCGCGCCTGTACGGGGTGTTCTTCGA
>JAPPDX010000138.1 GCA_028824415.1 bacterium
CACCGTCGCGGCCGGTCGTGCCGGTGACGGCGCGGCCTGGCCGGGGGGGGCCGGCGGCGCGGCGGGCCGCGGGGCCGCAGCCGGCGGCGCAGTCGCCTCGGCGGGAGCGGGCTCGTCCTCGGGCGCCGCGCTGCCGATCAGGTTCTCGCGCTCGGCGAGCTTCCGCACCCGGTAGGCGTGCGCCTCATCCATGCTCGAGGAGGTGGCCTTGACGCCGATGCCCAGGCTCTTGCAGAGCTCGAGGCACTGGTTGTTGGAGACCCCCAACTCCCTCGCCAGGTCGTAGACCCTGATCTTCTTCGCCACGGCGTTGCCCTGCAGGTGCCGCGCTCAGCGCATGCGGGCCGGCGCTGCGACAGCGTCGGCCGCCGGCCCAAGCGCGGCGATCAGATCCTCTGCGGCGCCCCCGGGGACGCCCCGGCGGAACGCCCGGCGCAAGCGGTCCGGGGAGGCGGCACGACGCAGGCAGCTCGCGTCGCCCACGCAGACCCACGCGCCCCTTCCGGGCAGCGCCCGGCCCACCACGAGCCGCTCGCCCAGCAGGGCGAACCTCATGAGCTCATCGACCGGTCGGGCCCGGCGGCAGCCGAGGCAGGTGCGGCGCCTCTCAGCGCTCGGGGCCGCTATGACGCGCTCCCCTCGTCGGTCGCCGTCGCGGACTCCCCCGCCGCCCCGGGTTCGCCCGGCACCTCTGATTCGCCCACCGCACCGGATTCGCCCGCCGCCTCGGCCGCGGCGGCGGCGCCACCGGTCCACTCGTCGACGGAAATCGTCGGGCCACCCTCGGCAGGTCGCCAGACCTGCTCGCCGGTGTCGGGATCTATCACCCACTCGCCCTCGGCCCAATCGACCTTTCCGTAGGCCGCCTCCGCGGCGATTTGCGTCTCGCTCTTGATCTCGACTCTCCAGCCGGTGAGCCGGGCGGCCAGGCGGGCGTTCTGACCCTCCTTGCCGATCGCCAGGGAGAGTTGGTAGTCCGGCACGATGACCTCGGCCGTTCCCAGTTCGTCGTCGATCCGGACCTCCTTCACGCGAGCCGGCGAGAGGGCCTTCATCACGAATTCAGTGGGGTCCTCGGCGAAGGAGACGATGTCGATCTTCTCGCCGCGGAGCTCGTTCACGACGTTGCGGACACGCGCTCCCCGCGCTCCGACGCAGGCGCCCACGGGGTCGACGTTCTCGACGTTCGACCAGACGGCGATCTTGGTGCGGTGTCCCGGCTCGCGGGCGCACGCCTTGATTTCGACGGTCCCGTCGGCGATCTCGGGAACCTCGAACTCGAACAGCCGCTTGATCAGCCCCGGGTGGGTGCGGCTCACGACGATCTGAGGCCCCTTGGCGGTCCGGCGGACCTCGACGATGTACGCCTTCAGGCGACTCGACGGGTCGGGCCGCTCGTAGGGAACCTGCTCGGACTGCGGCAGCAGGGCCTCCACCCGGCCGAGGTCCAGCAGGGTGTAGCGCGAGTCGCTCTGCTGGATGATGCCGGTCACGATGTCGCCCTCGCGGCCGGCGTACTCCTCGTATTTCAGGTCGCGTTCGGCCTCACGGATCCGCTGTGTCATGACCTGCCGGGCGGTCTGGGCGGCGATACGCCCGAAGTTGTCCGGCGTCACGTCGAGTTCCGGACCGGTCGGCTCTCCGTCGGCGTCGATCTCCTGGGCGAGCACGCGGATGTCCATGGTCTCGGGGTCGATCGTGACCCATGAGTACTCATAGGCGCCCGGCATGCGCTTGTAGGCCGACTCGAGAGCGTCGGCGAGGGCGCCGAAGAGGGTGTCCACCGAGATCCCCTTGTCGGCAGCCAGCGCCTGCATGGCTTCGAGCATGTCCAGGTTCACGCCACCGGACCTCCCTCGGCGCGCACCGGCTCGGCGGGCTTCGCTCCGTTGCGGCGCCGGGCGGGCCGGCCCCAGTCGAAGACCGTGCGGGCTCTCTCGACGACGTCCAGGGGGACCTCCCGTCGCTCGCCGCCGGTCTCCAGAGTGATCACCTCGTCGTCGGCGGCGACGAGCCGGCCCTCGATCCGCCGTTCGCCGTCGTCGCCGGGCCGGAGCTTGACCGCCACCGTCGACCCGACCGCCTTGCGGTACTGCTCGGGGCGCCGGAGTGGCCGCTCGACACCCGGGCTGGTGATCTCGAGGGTGTAACGGGACGGGATCGGATCGGCGGCGTCCAACTCGGTGGAGATGGTGCGGGTCACCAGAACCAGGGTCCCGCTGTCGATGCCCTCGGCGGTGTCGACGACGAGGCGCAGCCGGCCGCCGCCCCACTGCACGTCTTCCAGTTCCACCCCGAGGGGCTCCAGCAGCGGCGCGGCGAGGGAGCGGACGCGCGTCTCGACGCCGCTGTCGCTCTGCGTGCGATCTCCCATTCCCGTCCCGCTCCGTCCCGGGGTTCTGTTCGCCGAGCGGGCTTCGACCCGCTCGTGCCGAAGCTCACCCGCCGCAACCGGCCACCAATCGACAAGAAAGGCGTGGGACCCGCCCACGCCCTGTCAACCAGTTGACCTGAAGCACCCCGGAGTATATCGCTGAGCTACCCCCGAACGCGGTGCCGGAAGCCCGCCGCGAGGCGCTGAAGCGAGCTCAGCTGGTGGCGGCGCGGCGCACGATGTCGACCCGCGCGGCCACCTCGTTGGCGTCGTCCCCCTGCGTGTTGAGCAGCACCGTGCGGTCCCGCTCGGCCTCCCGGCTGGCCCGGTCGACATCGGCGCGCGCCAGCGCCGCCTCGACACCCTCGGCGCAGATCAACTCGGCCCAGGACACCAGGGCCTCGACCATCTCGTCCTCGGGAACCACGGCCACGTTCTGGCCCTTCACGAAGAGGTGACCCCTGCCGCGCCCCGCGGCGATCCCCAGGTCGGCGTCGCGGGCCTCGCCGGGGCCGTTGACAACGCATCCCATGACGGCCACCTGCAGCGGGATCTCCCGCTCGCCGAACGCCTCCAGGGCCTCCTCGGCGATCTTGAAGACGTCCACCTCGGCCCGCCCGCAACTCGGGCAGGCGATGAGGTCGACGTTCTTGCGCTCGCGCAGACCCAGTGACTCCAGCAGGGTCCGGCCGGCCCGGGCCTCGGTCACCGGGTCTGCGGTCAGGGAGTACCGGATGGTGTCGCCGATGCCCTCGGCGAGCAGGGTCGCGATCCCGGCGGTGGACTTCACCACACCCGCCGGCGGCGGGCCCGCCTCGGTGACGCCCAGGTGCAGCGGGTGATCGGTCACCTCGGCCAGTTGCCGGTAGGCATCGATCATGAGCGGCACGCTGGAGGCCTTGACGGAGATCTTCACCAGGTCGAAGTCCACCTCGGCGAAGTAGGCCAACTCGTCGAGGGCCGACTCCACCATGGCCTCCGCGGTCACCCTGCCCCCGTGACGCGCGTAGAGGTCCGGGTGCAGGGACCCGCCGTTCACGCCGATGCGGATCGGAACACCCCGATCCCGACACTCGGCCGCCACGGTCTTGATGTGCTCGGGGCGACGGATGTTCCCCGGGTTGAGCCGCAGGCACGCCACGTTCGCCTCGAGGGCGGCGAGCGCCATGCGGTACTGGTGGTGGATGTCGGCGACGATGGGGACCGGCGAGCGCGGCACGATCTCCGCCAGGCCCTCAGCGGCCTCGATCTCGTTGCAGGTGCACCGCACGATGTCCGCCCCGGCGGCGGCGAGCGCGTAGATCTGCGCCAGCGTGCCCTCGACGTCTGCGGTCTTCGTGGTGGTCATCGACTGCACCGTGATGGGCGCGCCACCGCCCACGGCGACGTCGCCGACCGTCACCTGGCGGGTCGGGCGTCGCGGGAACGTTGCCTGGATTTGCACTACCTCATCCTTTCAGACCAATCGCCTCGCTACCCGGGCAGGTTCAAGGGATCGACGATGTCGCGCGAGAGCGCCACGAGTCCGACGGTCACCAGCACGATGACGAACACGTAGGCGGCCGGCAACATCTTGGCCACGTCGGCCCGGTACTGCCGCCCACCGAAGGAGCGCAGCCTCTCATAGGTTGCGATGACCACGTGACCGCCGTCCAGCGGCAGCAGCGGGAACATGTTCAACACCCCGAAGAAGACGTTGAGATACGCCAGGAAACCCAGCAGGGCGGCCACGTTCTCCTGCGCCAGGGAACCCCCGATCTGAGCGACGCCCACCACCGAGACGACCCGGTTCGGGTCGCCGGCGCCGACGTCGCCGGTGGCCACCTCGTCCGACTCGAACTCGACCAGCGGACCGAGCAGGCCGTCGAGCCCCTGGAGGCTGAACAGGCCGGCGATGCCCTCCGCCGAGGCGCGCACCACGAACCCGAAGTCCGAAAGCGAGCGCCCCAGGCCGGTCAGCGGGTTCGCTCGGGACGGCGGAGCCAGTTCGGGCCCGACCCCCAGGAATCCCGAGACACCGTCGCGGGCAGCCACCCCGATGATGCCATGGAGTTGGATCGTCTCGCCGTCCCGGATCACCGTGACACTTGCCGGGCGGTTCGCCAGATCGGCGAGCGCGCCGCGCAGGTCGCCGAAGTTGACGACATCCCGCTCCTCGACGGCGGTGATGCGATCACCGGGGAGCAGCCCCATCTCGTCCGCCGGGCTCTCCGGCACGACGCGCGCCACCTGCCAGCGCGGCGTCTGAGTGATGTCGGGGCGGTCGAAGCCGTGATAGCCGACCGCCGAGTAGAGCACCCAGAGCAGCATGATCGCCAGCAGGAAGTGCATCGCCGAACCCGCCACGGCAACCGACATGCGACGCCAGTAGGGCTTGGAGCGATACGTGCGATGCTCCTCGACCGGATCGACGCGCTCGAGGTTGTTCATGCCGAGGATGCGCACGTAGGCCCCCGCCAGGATGGCCTTCACGCCGTAGGTCGTCTCGCCCCGGCGGACCGACCACAGCCGCGGCCCGAACCCCACGTAGAACTCGCTGACCTTCATCCCCGCCCAGCGCGCGGTGAGAAAGTGGCCCAGCTCGTGGAGGATCACGATGCCGATGAGTGCCAGCACCACGATGAGCACGGGCAAGCCGGCGAAGACGCCGAGCGCCGCCAGCGCCCCGAGCACGAGCGCCAGCCGCAGCCAACTCGACACCGCCGGCGGCAGCAGGGGCCCTCTCGGCGCCCCCGGGTGGCGCGGCCGGCGCCCCTGGGGCCAGGTGACCCAGCCGCGGGGGCGCCCGGGCGCGCCGTCGGTCCTGGAGGTCCGGTCGTCGCCGCTCATGCCGCCCGCCGAGCCACGAGCGCGCCGGCGGCGAGGCGCGCCCGGCCGTCGGCCTCCAGCACGGAATCCAGACTGTCCGCCCGCTGCAGCGGATCGTCCTGCAGCACGCCGTCAATGATCTCGGCGATGGCCGGCCAGGAGATGGCCCCCTCCAGGAAGGCCTCGACGGCCACCTCGTTGGCCGCGCTGAGCACCGCCGGCGCCGTCTCGCCGCGCCGGCCGGCCTCATAGGCCAGGGCCAGGCAGGCGAAGACGTCGGTGCGCGGCGCCTCGAAGTCGAGCCGCGCCAGCGTGGTCCAGTCGATCCCGCCGTAGGCGCACCCCAGCCGGTCGGGATAGCCGATGGCGTAGCCGATGCACAGGCGCATGTCCGGCAGCGAGAGCTGAGCCACCGTGGCGCCGTCGACGTACTCCACCATCGAGTGAACCACCGACTGCGGGTGCACGACGACGTCGATCCGGTCGTAGTCCACGCCGAACAGCTCGTGCGCCTCGATGACCTCCAGTCCCTTGTTCATCAGCGTGGAGGAGTCGACGGTGATCTTGGGCCCCATGTTCCAGGTGGGGTGCTTCAGAGCCTCGCCGGCAGTCACCGAGGCCAGGTCGGCGAGCGAGCGTCCCCTGAACGGGCCGCCGCTGGCGGTCAGCAGGATGCGGGCGACCTGATCGAGCCGGTCGGGGTTCCCCAGCGTGTCATTGGCGCGCAGGCACTGGTGGACCGCGCAGTGCTCACTGTCGACCGGCACGATCTCCGCGCCCGGCGTCGCCAGGGCGCGCGCCACGACGGGACCGGCGGCGATCAGCGACTCCTTGTTGGCCAAGGCCAGGCGCCGCCCCGCCTCGAGCACCGCCAGAGTGACCGGCAGCCCGGCGAATCCCACGACCCCGTTGACCGTCACCTCCGCGGTGAGCGCCGCTGTCGCCAGGGCGTCGGGTCCGGCGAGGAGCTCGGTGCCGGGTGGCAGCAACCGGGCCAGGCGCGGCGCGGCCGCCTCATCGGCCACTGCCACGAGCTTCGGGCGCACGGCCCGGGCCTGTGCGGCCAGGGCCTCGACGGAGCGGCCGGCGCCCAGCGCGGTGACCTCGTAGCGGTCCGCGCAGCCGGCGGTGACCTCCAGCGTCTGGGTGCCGATGGAGCCCGTGGACCCCATCACGGCGAGGGTTGTGCCCATGGCCCTCCTTCAGGGCCAGTCTACGGGCGCCGGGATCGGGGCCGAAGTTCGTGCGGGCGCCGCCGGAGGACCCGGCGGGGCTAGACGAGGTCGATCAGGAGCGCCAGTCCCCACGTCGCCGGCATGGCGAAAAGCAACCCGTCGAACCTGTCCAGGACGCCGCCGTGGCCAGGCAGCATGTTGCCCATGTCCTTGATGTCCAGATCGCGCTTGATCATCGACTCGGCCAGGTCGCCGAGCGTCGCCGCCACGGCGACCACCACGCCCAACACGAGCGCGTGCGACACCGATCCGGGATTGTCACCCCACGGGTCGATGCGTCCCACGCCCAGGACCACCGCGCAGGCGACGATGGAGAGCACGATGCCGCCGATGAGGCCTTCCACGGTCTTGTTGGGGCTGGCCTTGGAGAGCCTGGTCCGCCCGAACAGCCGCCCCACCACCCAGGCGCCGACGTCGTAGCCCACCGTCCCCACGACCGCTCCGAAGAGCAGCCCGGTGCCCTTGTCGTAGGTGAGCATGAGGGCACCGAAACTTCCAAGAACCGCCACGTAGCCGACGCCGAAGAGCGTGACGGCCACGTTGGGCACCGGTCGCTCGGAGGTCACCCCGACGAGGTGCCAGCAGAGCGCGGCCATCACAACCAATCCGAGGGCCAGCGGGTAGGCCTCGGCGCCCCGCCAGTAGACCGCCACCGGTAATCCCACCGCGGCGACCAGCCCGACGAGGGTGGCCGGCTGGTAGCCGACCTTGCGCATGGCGCCGAAGAACTCTCCGGCGGCCAGCACCATCAGCAGGCAGAGCAGCACGAGTGTCAGGATCGGGCTCACCCAGAAGCACACGATCGCCAGGGCACAGAGCACCACGCCGGTGGCGATCGCGGACCCGAGCCGCCGATCCGAGCCCCGATCGTGTATCCCGATCGGAGCTGCCGGCTCCGCGCCGTGCCACATGTCATCGTCGTCGCCGAAGAACTGCACGCCGGCGGCGGTGTCCGTGACGCCGACCTCGGCCGCCTGAGGATGCTGCTCGGTGAGGTATCCCACGTCGAGGGCCTCGTCACCGCTCTCGGCGGCGCCCCAGGTCGGGCTGCCCTCGCTGAAGGTGTCCCAGGCCTCATCCGCGGGATCGGCACCCGCCTCGGTCTCCCAGACGTCCTCTTCGTCGTCCTCGGAGTAGTCCTCCTCGAGGTCTGCTGTGCCGCCCTCCCATTCTTCGGGCCCGGCGGGGTCGTAGGGGTTGTCTCGATCCACTGGCGCGCTCCTCTGTCAGACCTGCATAAGTTCGGATTCCTTGGCCTCGAGGACCGCTCCGATCGCCTCTTCGAACTCCTGGGTCATCTCGTCGAGGCGGCGCTGCCCGCGCCGGCTGTCGTCCTCTGAGATGTCTCCGTCCCGCTTGAGAGAGTCCAGATCCTGGCGCGCACTTCGGCGCGAGTTGCGCACCGCCACGCGACCGGACTCCGCCATGCCCCGGACCAGCCGCACCAGCTCGCGGCGGCGCTCCTCGGTCAGCGGCGGGAAGTGCAGCCGTATCACCGAGCCGTCGGTGCTGGGGTTGAACCCCAGATCGGCGCGCTGAATAGCTTTCTGGATGGACTCGATCGAGCGCTTGTCGTAGGGCGAGATCACGAGCATCTGGACGTCGGGAACGCTGAAGCCGGCGATCTGCTGCAGGCTCACGTCCGCCCCGTGGTAGTTCACCGTGAGCCGCTCCACGAGCGCCGGGGTGGCCCGCCCGGTCCGCACACCGCTGAACTCCCTGCGGGCGTGCGAAACGGCCCGTTCCATCTTGTCGCGTGCCTCGGAGACCACGATCTCGATCAACTCTTCACTCATGCGGCACTCGCCTCGACGTGCACCTGCGGGCCCTCAGGCCACGATGGTACCTATCGGGCGGCCCTCGATGATGGACAGTACGTTGCCCGCCTGCATGAGGTCGAACATCACGATCGGCAGGTTGTTCTCCATGCACAGCGTTGCGGCGGTGGCGTCCATGGCCCGGATCCCGCCGCTGACGAGATCGATATAGGAGATCCGGTCGAGCTTGACGGCGTCGGGGTCGGTGCGCGGGTCGGCCGTGTAGATGCCGTCGGTTCCCGAGTGGGTGCCCTTCAGAAGCGCCTCCGCCTCGACCTCGACCGCCCGCAGCGCGGCCGCCGTGTCGGTCGTGAAGAACGGGTTGCCGGTGCCGGCGCCGAAGATCACGACGCGGCCCTTCTCGAGGTGTCGGATGGCTCGCCGGCGGATGTAGGGCTCGGCGATCTGCGCCATGTGGATGGCGGTCTGCACCCTGGTGGGCTGATCGAGACGCTCGAGAGCGTCCTGCAGGGCCAGGGCATTGATGAGAGTCGCCAGCATGCCCATGTAGTCGGCCTGGGCCCGGTCCATGCCGGCGCCCGCGTGCTGCTGGCCGCGCCAGATGTTGCCCCCGCCCACGACCACCGCCATCTCGACAGCGGTCCGGTCCCGCACCGAGGCGATCTCGGCGGCAATGGTGTTGGCGGTCTCGGCGTCGATGCCGTAGCCGGCCGATCCGGCGAACGCCTCGCCGGAGACCTTGAGCAGGACGCGACTCCAGCGCGGCATCGCTAGCCGAGGTAGGCCTGTTGGAAGCGAACGATTCTCCCGCCGCCGATGCTCTGGGAGACCGTGGTCTTGTCACCGTGAAGGCCCTGCTCCAGCAGGACGCTCTCCCGGAACCAGCCGGTGAGGCGCCCCTGGACGATCTTGTCCCAAGCCGCCTCGGGGCGTCCCTCTGCCTTGGTGATCTCCAGCAGCGAGGCGCGCTCGCGTTCCACCTCCGCGGGGGGCACCTCGTCGCGAGCCAGGTAGCGGGGCTTGGCGAAGGCGACGTGCAGTGCCACCTGATGGAGGGTCTCGGCGTCGACGCCGCTGCCCTCCACGATCACGCCGTTGACCCCGCGGCCGTCCTGGCGGTGGACGTACGTGTCGAGCGTGTTGCCCTCGCCGGCGCGCACCTGCAGCACCGTCCCGAGGGAGATGTTCTCCTTCTTGGCGAGCCGCAGTTCATCGATCCTGTCGGCAAATCGCTCGGCCGCGGCCGCACCGCCGTCGCGGACCGCCTCGGCGATCTCCTGGGTACAGGACAGGAAGTCGGCGGCCTTGGCGGAGAAGTCGGTCTCCGAGCGAAGGTGCACCAGCGAGGCCACGCCGTCGCCGAGCGCCACGGCGATCGCGCCCTCGGCGGCGTCCCGGTCCGACCGCGCCGCGGCCTTCGCAAGACCCTTCTGCTTGAGGATCTCCGCAGCCTCGGCGGGATCACCGGCGGCTTCGATGAGGGCGCGCTTGGCGTCCATCATGCCCGCGCCCGTGGCGTCTCGAAGCGTCTTGACCTCTCTCGCGGATACCTGCACCATCGACCCTCTCAACCCTCATCGCCGGCGCGGTGGCCGGACGTCTCCTCGGAACTCTCCGCCTCGTCGGACTGCTGCACCGCACCCTCGGGAGCGTCGGACTCCGGGACTTCAGGCACTGGGGCTTCGGACTCGCCGCCCGCATCCCCGCCGTCGCCGGCGGGATCTTCGGCTTGGTCCGGCCCGGACTCCTCGAGGTGGCGCGCCACCCTGGCCTCTCGCTGGCGCATGTCGGCGGCGGCCGCTGCGGCAGCCGCCGCCTGCTGGCGCGCCACCTCCGCCTCCTCCTCGGCCGTGCGCTGCGGGGTCGGCACGACGGTGCCGCGCAGCTCCGCCAGCGTGCGGCCCTCGATGACGGCGTCGCTCATGATGCGGCACATGAGCTCGCCGGCGCGGATGGTGTCGTCGTTCCCCGGGATGACGTAGGTCACGACATCGGGGTCACAGTTGGTGTCCACGACGGCGATCAGCGGAATGCCCAGCTTGTTGGCCTCGCTGACGGCGATGTGCTCGGCCTTGGTGTCCAGCACGAACACGGCCTCGGGGGGCGTGTCCATCTGGCCGATGCCACCCAGGTTGCGCTCCAGCTTGGCGAGCTCGCGCTGCAGGCTGAGGGCCTCCTTCTTCGGCATCGCCTCGAACCCGCCGCTGTCGCGCATCCGCTGGTACTCCTGCATCTTGTGCACGCGCTTGAAGATCGTCTGGATGTTTGTGAGGGTGCCCCCCAGCCACCGCTGGTTGACGTAGGGCATGCCGCAGCGCTTGGCGTGCGTTTCGACGCTGGGTTGGATCTGCTTCTTGGTGCCGACGAACAGGAGCGTCCCCCCGTTGGCCACCATGTCGCGGACGAACGAGTAAGCGTCCTCGATGCAGGCCAGCGTCTGCTTAAGGTCGATGATGTAGATGCCGGCGATGTCCCCGTGGATGAATCGCTTCATCTTCGGGTTCCAGCGCCGGGTCTGGTGCCCGAAGTGGACACCTGCTTCCACCAGCTGGCTCATGGTCACGACGGGTGCCATGGTCTCCTTCCCATCGGTTGGGTCACAGTCCGCGCCTTGCACCGCTGGGGCGACCGTGGGAGAGCGCGGACGGGAATCGTCGGATGTAGGTGGCCCAGGGCCGCCGGGCAGTCTACCGGCGCGCCACCGAGCGCAACCCCCGGGCGGGCCGCGGGGACGGCACGGAGCCGGGCCCGGTCCGGCGGAACCCTCCCCGGCTCGCGATCGGGACCAGCCGGGTCGGGCCGGCGATTCCGAGCAGCACCGCCGGATCCACGTAGGCCTCGCCGATGCGGGCGCCGAAGTGGAACGACGTGCCGGCCGTTCCCAGAACCTGACCCGCCGCAACCGCCTGGCCGGCGCGGACGGCCACCCCGGCCAGGAAGGAATAGCTCGTTCGCACGCCGTCGGCGTGCGCCACCGTCACGTGGCGCCCGGCACCGACCCGGCCGGCGAAGGTCACCATCCCCGCGGCGGCCGCCCACACGGCACTGCCGGGACGGGTGGCGTATTCCAGACCCCGGTTGCCCGGGGCGCCAAGGTGCGCCGGCGGGCGGAACGGGTCGACGACGATCCCGTCTGTGGGCGGCTGGTAGAAGACCACCGGGACGGGTCCGGGCGGTGGGACGGTCTTGGCGCCCACCGGGCCGGCGGCGACGAGCGATGCCGGCGTCGCAGCCGCGACCGCCAGGACGGCGGCCGCCCGCCACCTCAGCCGCGCGGGTGCGCCGTTTCGATCACCGAGCGCAGCCGGCGGCGACTGACGTGGGTGTAGACCTGCGTGGTGCCGACGCTCTCGTGCCCGAGCAATTCCTGGACCGAGCGCAGGTCGGCCCCACCGTCGAGGAGATGCGTTGCGAAGGTATGCCGGAGCGCATGCGGGTGGGTCGGCTCGGAGGCCCGGCGATCCAGGATCCGCCGCACGTCGCGGGGCCCGAGCGGCCGGCCCCGCAGGTTCCGGAACAGGGCAGCGTCGTCGCCGACCGCCTCCCCGGCGCGGGCGGCCGCCTCGGCCTCCCAGTACCGCTGCACGGCGCGCACCGCCGGGGCCGAGAGCGGCAGCAGCCGCTGCTTGCCGCCCTTGCCCGTGACACGCATCCTGGACTGCGCCAGGTCCAGATCGGCCGGGCGCAGAGAACAAAGTTCGGACACGCGCAGACCGCTGCCGTAGAGCAACTCCAGCACGGCGTCGTCGCGCAGCCGCCGGAGCGGATGGTCGTCGGAGGTGGCCGGGCCCTGGCCCGCCAACAGCGACTCGACGGAGCGCTCGGTCAGCACGTCGGGAAGCCGGGCCACCCCCGCCGGCACCGACAGCCCCACGCAGGGATCGCTGGGGCACCGGCCGGTCTCGGTCGACCAACGGAAGTAGCGCCGCAGCACCGAGGCCTTGCGTGCCACGGTGCGCGCCGCGTAGCCGTGGCGCGTCAGGCTGGCCAGATAGCGGCGCAGGTCCTTGCGGGTGACCGCCTCGGGTCCGGCCAGGGACTGTTCGGCGGCCCAGTCCAGGAATGCGTTCAGGTCGCGCCGGTACACGGCGACGGAGGAGGGTGCGAGGCGCACCAGCGAGGCGCAAAAATCTGCGGATGCCCACGCCGGCATGCTTCGAGGCTACCAATCGGGCTCGCCGCGGAAGGGAATCGACCCGGCGGCGGGGCCCCAGGCTCACCCCGGTCGGGCGGCCGGCACCGGAGTCTCGCCGCGTCGCTCGTACCACAACCCGCGCCGCGCCAGCAGGCCCGATGCACCGAGACTCTCGAGGTGCCACGCCAACTCGCCCAGGTCGAGCCCGGTCCGCTCCGCCAGCATCTCGAGCGTGGCGGGCATCCAGTCGAAGGCGTCAAGGATCGCTACCGCCGTGGCATCGGTGACCGGGGCGCCACCGCCGGTCCGGGCGGGAGCCTCCTGCAGGGGGAGCCTGGTCCGGGAGATGTCCAGCAGCACCAGCAGATCCTCGATGTCGCACAGCACACCGCCGCCTTCGGCGATGAGGCGGTTCGCCCCGGCCGAGGCGGGGCTGCGAATCGGTCCCGGCACCGCCGCCACCGTGCGATCCCGCCGCGCCGCCTCGGTGGCCGTGCCGATGGCGCCGCCGTCGACGTGTGACTCCACGACCACGCAGGCGTCGCTGAGGGCGGCCATGATCCGGTTGCGGGCCGGGAATCGCCAGCGCTCCGGCGCTGTGCCCAGCGGCGCCTCGGAGAGCAGCAGCCCTCGTTGCGCCACCATCCTCCACAGCACCGCGTTCTCACGCGGATAGATGCGGTCCAACCCGCTGCCCACGACACCCACCGGGGGTGCGCAGTCGGCGGCGAGGGCACCCGCGTGCGCGGCCGCGTCGATGCCGATCGCCAGCCCGGAGATCACCGTGACACCGTGGGCCGCCGCGGCCTTACCCAGGTCGAAGGCCACGTCCGCGCCGTAGCGGGTGCACCGGCGCGATCCGACGATGGCGACCGTCGGGCACTCCAGCAGCGCCGATTCTCCCTGGCTGAACAGCAGCGCCGGCGGTTCGGGATCCCCGACGAGACGCTCGGGATAGGCGGCGGTGCCGCGACGCCTCAGCGTCACCCCCGCCCGGCTGTGGCGCAGGTGGATCTCGGCGGGATCGGCTCGGCGGGCGTCGCCGATCCAGCGTTGGCCGACCTTCTCGCCGACCCGTGCCACGCTGGTCACCTCGGCGAGCCTGCCGCGTGCGAGCACGCTCCAGGCCTCCGCGGGCTGCCAGCGCACCAGCATCCGCTCGAGCCGCGCCGGTCCCATCCCGGCCAGGCTCGACAGCGCGGCCAGGTAGGCCTCATCGCCCAGGGTCTCCCCCTCGGTGTCGCCGGCCGACCCGGCGGCACCGTCCTCAGGCCACATGGCTGCCCGCGTAGGAGTGGTCCAGGGACACGGGGTTGTGCCGCAGTTGCAGCGCCAGGGCCAGATCGGCACCCCCCAACGGCGGCTTCCGGCCCTCCAGATCACAGATCGTCAGCCCGACGCAGCGAACCCGCTGCAGACCCCGGGCGCTGAGCTGGCCCGAGGCCACCGCCTGTTCAGCCATCCGCGCCGCCTCGGGAGCCAGCGGAGCCTCCCGTTCGAGATCCCTCGAGGGGAGCATGCTGTTGTAGCGAACCCCGCGACGGGTCGCCTCTGCCCGGGCGGCCAGCACCCGCTTACGCACGGCCGCCGACGGTTCCCCCGGCTCACCGCGGAACAGCTCCTCAGCCGAGGGGCGCTGCACGAACAGGCGCATGTCGAAGCGATCCAGCAGCGGCCCCGAGAGGCGCCTGGCGTAGCGCATGCGGGCTGCGTCGGTGCAGCGACACCGGCCCGGGCTGCCCGCGTTGCCGCACGGGCAGGGGTTCATCGACCCCACCAGGACGAACTCCGCCGGGAACGTGACCGCGCCCGCGGCCCGGCTGACCCTGATGACGCCCTCCTCCAGCGGTTGGCGCAGCGCGTCCAGAACGACCGGCGAGAACTCGCCCAACTCGTCGAGGAAGAGCACGCCGCCGTGGGCGGCGCTGATCTCGCCGGGCCGCAGCGCCCTCGACCCGCCACCCACCAGGGCCACCATGGTGGTGCTGTGGTGTGGTGCCCGGAACGGCGGCTGGGTGATGAGCGTGCTGGTCGGCACGCCGAAGTCGCCGGCGGAGTAGACGCGGGTGACGACCCGCGCCGCCTCATCGTCCAGGGGCGGCAACAGCCCGGGAAGGCGCCTGGCCAGCATGGTCTTGCCCGCTCCCGGCGGGCCGACCATGAGCAGGTGGTGCCCGCCTGCCGCGGCGATCTCCAGCGCCCGGCGACCGAGCATCTGGCCGCGCACCTCCTGGAGGTCCTCCGCGGCCGCCGTGCCGGCGGTCGTCGGCGGCGGCGGCGGGAAAGCGAACGCCACCTCCGCGCGGAGGCAGCTCACCAGGTCCACCAGCGTGTCGGCGCAGTAGATCTCGCGGCCACTGCTCAAGCTGGCCTCTGCATGCGCGTCGGACGCCACGACCACGCACGGGGGATCGACCGCCTCGACCAGGCTCAGGGTCCCCGGTACGCGCCGCAAGGATCCGTCGAGACCGAGTTCGGCGACGAAGGCGAACTTGGCGGTCTGCTGCTTGGTGAGCACCTCCTCGGCCACCAGCACCGCCACGGCGATCGCCAGGTCAAGTCCCGAGCCCTCCTTGCGCACCCCGCCCGGCGCCAGGTTGACGGTGACGCGTTTGGTGGGCCAGCCGAAGCCGCTGGACAGGACCGCGGCGCGAACCCTGTCGCGGGACTCCCGACAGGAGGCATCGGGCAAACCCACGATGGTGAAGCCCGGTAGCCCGTCGGAGACGTGGACCTCCACGGACACGGCCTGACCGACCACCCCCTGCAGAACCGCTGACGAGATCGTGGCCGTCATCGCCCGCCTCCCTCCTGTGCCGGGACTCATCTTCGGCGGCCGCTCCGGCGCGCCAATCCGTCCATGCAAGAGGAAGAGCAGAAACTGCACTCCAAGTAATTTTGTTATATCACCAATATTCTGAGATTCCACTTGTCGGACCGTCTGTGCCCGCACTCCCTAACCTCATACTCGGCTCGACGTTCGACAGGCCCGACGAGGTGCGAGATGGGGTTCGATCCCACGAGGAGATGGCAGCGGCGCCGGACCGACTACCTGTTCGTGGGCCTCGGCCTGGCGGTCTGCGTCTTGGCGGTCGTGTGGGGGATCTGGGGATGACCGTGCCTCCTGAGACGCTGGAGGTGCGGCGGATCCAGCCGTACCAGGCCACCAAGGCTTACGTCTGCGGGGGCTGCAACAACGCCATCCCGGCCGCCACCGGCCACCTCGTCGTGGTCCCCACCGAGGCCCCCGACCTCCGCCGGCACTGGCACCACTCCTGCTGGGAGCGTTGGGGCGAAGCGCACCACCTCGGTGGGGAGCGTGGCGTGTCGTGTTAAAGCTCGGGGGACAAGCAGGGGGTCGACGAGGTGGCCTTTGTCCGGTTACTTTCCGCCGCCCCTGCTCTACTCCGGGCGCTACCCCGGAGATCCGCTGACGCTACCTGCGCACTCGTGCTCAGTCGTCGAAGCCGGGGGGCGGCGTCCAGGCCATCGCCAGCACTTCCACCCTGCTGGCTCCGGCGCCCCGCAACAGACCGGCGGCGGTGGCGAGCGTGGCCCCCGTGGTGAGCACGTCGTCGACGACGAGCACTCGCCCTGACACCGGCCGGCAGTGGCGCATCCGCGGGCCGTTCACTCGCCCGGCGCGATCGCGGGCTGACTGCGGCAAGTCCCGACGGCGCGCCAGCAGCCGTCGCGCAGGTAGGCCGAGGCGTCTCGCCACCTCCCGGGCCAGCAACTCGGCCTGGTCGTAGCCTCGGCGGCGGCGATTCGCCGGCGTTGCCGGAGCCCAGGTGACCACATCGAGACCCTCGGGAGCGGCGGCCGCCAGCGGGGAGCCCAGGCGGCGCGCCAGGCGGTGCGCATTGGCGAACTTGAGCGCGCCGATGACGCTGCTGCCCACTTCGTCGTAGTTGAACAGGGCGCGCGCTCCGTCGGCGCCCGGTGGCGGCGGGAGCGGTGGGGCCGGCACGAGCCGGCCCTCGCAGCGCTCGCACAGGAGCACGCCGCCGGCGCCGCACACCACGCAGCGAAGCGGGATCAGCACCCGGGCGATGATAGCGAATTGAATGCAACACATGGAGTTTCATCTGTTTCCATGTTCTCGACAGTGGCAGTGCCGGTGGGGCTGCGCAGCACCCCGGGGGAGCAAACCAGGCCCGACCACCTACCCTTCGGAGCCGTGCAGGACCCCGGCTCCTTCGACCTCGAGAACCTCGGTGGCGGCGTCTGGGGCCACGAGGCCGACGAGCGCTGGTGGGGGTTCAACGGCCTCTTCGGCGGCTATCTCGTGAGCCTCGCCGCCGTGGCCTGCGAGGCGACGGTGGGCGACGCCTCCCGCCCGCTGCGGGGCATCACGATGCAGTTCCTGCGCCCGGCCCCCAGCGGCCGGATACGCATCGAGGTGACGATTACCAGGGCGGGGCGCTCGGTCTCGTTCCTGTCGGGGCACATGTCGGTCGACGGCAAGCTCTGCGCTCAGTTCCTGGCCACCGCCGCCACCGACCAGGACGGCCAGGAATTCACGAACCGGACCATGCCGGAGGTCCCCTCGTTCACCGAGACCCCGGCCGAGGGGATGCCCCGCATCTTCGCGCTCCCCGTGTTCTCCCTGTTCGAGGAGCGGGAGATCCACCGCGACGGCTCGAACGTGCTGGTGTGGGTGCGCCCCAGGTACGCCAGCCCGATCGACCTGCCCTTGGTGCTCATGGTCTGCGACGTGGTGCCGCCGGTCGCCATCGGTCGGGTGAGCGAGCCGCACCTGGCGGGAACCATCACCCTCACCGCGCACGTGCACGCCCCGCTGCCGATCCCCCACAGCACCGGTGAGCCTGTCCTAGTGGAGTTGCACACCGCCTCCTCGAGCGGCGGCCACGTGGACGAGACGGCGTTCGCCTGGTCGCCCGACGGGCAACTCCTCGCCGAGAGCCACCAGATCCGTTTCCTGCGGCGCGCCGAGGAGGGCTTCATCGGCCACTGAGCGCCGGCGGGCTGATCTCAGCGCCAGCCGGCGATGCGATCCGCCAGGTTCTCGATCCCGGTCTCGACGGCGAGGCCGTCGCGCTCGGTGAGCCAGGCGAGGTTCCGGCTATGCACGCCGTCGCCGGGCAGGTAGCGGTTGAGGTACACCACCAACGGTGGGCCCGCCAGCGCATCGGCCGCCAGCCGTACGGCGTTGATGGCGCCCAGGTGGGGGCCCGCCACGAGCAGGACCCCGTCGGGGCGGAGCGCGCGCAGCAGGTCGCGGCAGTCACCGTCCTCGGCGAGCGGCGAGCGGACGCCACCCACCGTCTCGACGAAACCGAAGTCCGCAGCCGGCGACGGCCAGCGAATCTCATCGAGCAACTCCGCCAGCCGCGGGGGCACCTGGCCGGCGGCCGACGCCGCCAGCGGCGGAGCCAGCGGCACCGGATACCAGCGGTGCGGTGGGCAGACCGCACGGGGCGCCTCACCGCTCGCAGCCGCCAGCACCTCGGCATCGGTGGCCCCGAGATCCTCGGCGCCGTAGGACTGGACGGGTTTGCGCGCGCTGACCGACAAGCCGCGCCCACAGAGGTTCTCGATGACCCGGGCGGTGGCCCACGTCTTGCCGATCTCGGTGGCCACCCCGGCGACGCCGACGAGCGTGGCGGGTCGGGTCACGGTCGGAGTCCTAGCGCTTCCAGACCCGCCACCAGCCGGTCCACCATGTCCTCGGTGTGGGCGGCCGACAGCGCCACGCGGAGCCGCGAGCCGCCCGGTGGCACCGTCGGCGGCCGGATGGCGGGAACCAGCAGACCCTCGTTGAGAAGCGAGTCGGCGCAGCGCAGCGCGGCCGCCTCGGACCCCACGAGGATCGGCACGATCGGGGATCCGTGGCCCGGGCGCAGGCGCTCCGCGAGCCGGCGCAGGCGCTCCACGAGCTTCTCGCCCTCGGGGCCGCGGGTGATGCGGACCGCCTCGAGGGCGGCGGCGGCGTCGGCCGGCGCCAGCCCGGTGGTGAAGATGAATGGCCGGGACCGGTTGACGAGCAGGTCCACGAACGGACCCGGGCCGCAGACCGCCCCGCCGACCGAACCCAGCGCCTTGGACAGGGTGACGACGCGCAGCACCGCCAGGTCGTCGAGGTCGGCGAGAGGCGCCGGTGACGGGCCGAGAACCGCGTGCGCCTCGTCGAGCACCAGCAGGGCGCCGTGGCGGGCGCAGCACTCCCCCAGCGCGGCGACGTCCGCCTCATCGCCGTCCATCGAGAAGACCGCGTCCACCACGACCATCCTCCGGGGCGTCGAGGCGGCTCCGAGGAGCTGGTTGACGTGGTCGACGTCATTGTGCCGGGCGACTGCCACCGGCGAGCGGCTGAGGCGGCAACCGTCGATGATCGAGGCATGGTTCAGCTCGTCGCTCACGATCAGGCAGTCGGGTCCGCCGAAGCAGGACAGCACCCCCAGGTTGGCGGCATAGCCCGTGGGAAACGCCAGCGCCCGCTCGGTCCCCTTCCAGTCGCTGAGTTCTGCCTCGAGCTCGCTGTGCACCGGGCGCGAACCCACAATGAGCCGGCTGGCCGTGGCACCGGCACCCCAACGGTCCAGCGCCGCGTGCGCCGCCGCGATCACCGCCGGATGGAACGACAGGCCCAGGTAGTCGTTGGATGCGAAGGAGATCACCTGCCGCCCGCCGAGGCGCCCCACCGGGCCGCGGGCGTCGAAGTCGCGCGCCTCCCGCCAGCGGTCGGCAGCGCGGATCGCGGAAATCTGGGTGGCCACCCAGGCGTCGAGACCACCCGCCGAGGCGCCCGGGGCGGTCACCGGAGAGCCTCGGCGGCGGCGACCATGGCGCCGGTGATGCGACGCAGATCCCCGGCACTGCTGATGTAGGGCGGCATCGTGTACAGCAGCCTCCCGAAGGGGCGCAGCCAAACGCCCCTGTCGAGAAGCAGTTCCTGGGTGGCGGCGAGGGGCACGGGATCGGCGGTCTCGATCACCCCGATGGCCCCCAGCACCCGCACGTCGGCGATGCCGGGCATCGCCGCGGCCGGCGCCAGCCCGGCTGCCAACGATTCCTCGATGGCGGCGACCTCGTCGGCCCAAGGTCGCGAGAGCAGCAGGCGCACCGAGGCCGTGGCGGTGGCGGCCGCCAGCGGGTTGGCCATGAAGGTGGGGCCGTGCATGAGCGCCCCGGACTCCGCCGCGCTGACACCGCCGGCCACCTCGGCGGTGCAGAGCACCGCCGCCATCGAAAGGTAGCCCCCGGTCAGCGCCTTGCCGAGGCACATGATGTCGGGCCGGACGCCGGCGTGGTCGCAGCCGAACAGCCTGCCGCTCCGTCCGAAGCCGGTCGCGATCTCATCGGCAATGAGCAGCACACCGTGGCGGTCGCAGAGCCTGCGGACCTCCGCCAGGTAGTCCGGCGAGTAGAAGCGCATCCCGCCGGCGCCCTGGACGACCGGCTCGAGGATGACCGCTGCGATCTCGTCACGGTGGGCCGCCAGCAGCCCGGCGAAGTCGGCGATGTGCTCGGCCCGGAACGTCTCGCCGTAGACGGGCTCCGGCTGCGGTGCGAAGAGCTGGTCGGGCAGGATGTCACCGAACATGCTGTGCATGCCGGTCACCGGGTCGCACACCGACATGGCCGCCAGGGTGTCGCCGTGATAGCCCGAGGCCACCGTCAGCAGGCGGGTGCGCTCGGGGTGGCCTGTGCCGCGGGCGAACTGCAACGCCATCTTGATGGCGACCTCCACCGACACCGAGCCGGAGTCGGCGAGGAAGACGTGCTCGAGGCCCGGCGGGGCTATCTCGACGAGCAGCTCGGCGAGCTCGACCGCGGCCGGGTGCGTGATGCCGCCGAACATCACGTGGGCCATGGACTCGAGTTGGTTACGGACGGCCTCGTCGAGGAAAGGATGGCGATGCCCGTGGATGGCCGCCCACCACGAGGACATCCCGTCTATGACCTGGCGCCCGTCGGCCAGCACCAGGGTGGTGCCGGCGGCGGCGACCACCGGGACCGCCGGGAGCGCCGACGGCATCGCGGCGTAGGGATGCCAGAGGCGCCTGCGATCCCGCTCGATCAGATCGAGATGTTTCCGGTGATGGTCGCCGCGGGGATCGTCGCGGCGGCGGGCACGCCCGGTGCCCGGCCCGTCGCCGGCCATCAGCCCCCCTCGGACAGCCGAACCGCTTCCCGGGCCCCCGCGGAGGTGCTGACCGTCCGGCACCGGCGGCAACGGGTCTCCCAGCCGGTCGGGTGAACGGTCACCCGGAGGCGCTGGCCGCACTGTGGACAGTGGCGGGGCGCCTCGTACGGAGGCTGCCGGCACCTGCCGCAGTCCCGGGTGCCGCACCACAGGCAGAACGCCCCGCTCATGGCGCTCAGATCACACCGGTGAGCGCGCCGATGGGCATTTGCAGATCCTCCAGCATCCGCAAGTCCTCGTCGGGGTCGCGCCCCAGCGTGGTGAGGTAGTTGCCGACGATCAGAGCGTTGATCCCGGCGGTCATGCCCATGGCCTGGAACTCCCCCAGGGTGATCTCCCGACCGCCGGCGTACCGGAGGATCACCCCCGGCAGCGCCAGGCGGAACAGCGCTATCCAGCGCAGCGCCTCCAGGGGCCGCAGCGGCCGGCGGATCTGCAGCGGCGTGCCGGGCCGCGGGTTCAGGAAGTTCAGCGGCACCTCGGTCGGGTCCAGCTCCTGCAGCTGGCCGAGCAGTTCCACCCGCTGGTCGACGGTCTCCCCCATGCCCAGCAGCGCCCCGCAGCACAGCTCCATGCCGTGGCGCCGCACCAGCAGGCACGTCTCGTAGCGCTCCTCGAAGGTGTGGGTGGTCACGATCTGCCCGAAGAAGCTCCGGGCCGTCTCCAGGTTGTGGTTGTAGCGGTGCACCCCGCCCTCGGCCAGCCGCCGGGCCTGGTCGTCGCTGAGGATCCCGGCGCTGACCGCCACGTTGAGCCCGGTCTCGGCCTCGATGAGGGGCACCAGGGAGATGAGCCGCTGCAGCGTCCGCTCGTCGGGGCCGCGGATCGCCAGGACCATGCAGAACTCGCTGGCCCCGGTCCGGGCGGTCTCCCGGGCGGCCGACAGCACCTCGTCGACCTCGAGGAAGGGCGCGGCCGGAAGCGTCTCGGAGAATCGGGCCGACTGCGAGCAGAACTGGCAGTCCTCGGGACAACCGCCGGTCTTGACCGACAGGATGCCCTCGATCTCCACAGTGGGGCCGCACCACT
>JAPPDX010000044.1 GCA_028824415.1 bacterium
TGCGACGGTCGGGGCGCTGCCTCGTCGGGCTGCAACGTAGCCCGCGCCCGCAGCCTCACGAGGAGCGCCTCGACCGTATTTCCCACCCGAGTTTCTGTCGCTGATATCAGTCGCGCAGGATGTCCCGGCGGCCGGCGAGTGCCCGACCCAGCGTCAACTCGTCGGCGTATTCCAGATCGCCGCCGACGGGAAGACCGCTCGCCAGGCGGGTGACGCTCACGCCCAGCGGGCTGAGCACACTGGCGACATACATAGCGGTCGCCTCCCCCTCCAGGTTGGGGTTGGTGCCGACGATCACCTCGGTCACGGGTTCGTCCCCGATGCGCCGCAGCAATTCCGCCATCCGCAACTGCTCGGGCCCGATGCCCTCCATCGGATTGATCGCCCCGTGCAGGACGTGGTACAGACCCCGGAACTCACCGGTCCGTTCGAACGCCACGACATCGCGCGGGTCCTCGACGACGCAGAGGAGGGATTCGTCGCGCCGCGGATCGCTACAGATGTCGCACAGGTCGCCTGCTGCCAGGTTGCAGCATCGCCGGCAGAACCGGACGCTGCGCTTGGCCTCGCTGATAGCCGCCGCCAATTCCTCGGCCTCGACCGCGGGCGCCTTCAAGAGGTGAAACGCGATCCGCTGAGCCGATTTCGGGCCGATGCCGGGCAGGCGACCGAGTTGATCGATCAGTTCCTGGATCGGGGCGGTGTAGCCGCCGGCGGCCACGGCTCGCCCCGCTAGCCGGCTTCCAGCTCGACGAGTCTCGAGCCGGGGAAGGCCTGCTGCACCTGCGCCACCCCGCTGCGGTCATCCTCCCTGGTCGACCGCGCCCTGGACAGCAGTGCCGGCGCCGTGACGTCGCCCAGGTAGACCGAATTCGTGGCCCCGCCGCCCGCCGAGACTGTCGGCGGTTCCGGCGTGCTGTGATCGTCGAGCACGAACTCGACGGTCACCGGCCGGTCGAAGCAGTGGCCGAACGCCGCTTCGACCGCGGCACGATGCTGCGCGCATCCTTGCAGGGACCCGGGGGTGGCAAACGCCAGCCGGAGGGCACCGGGCGAGTTCGGCAGGAAGCGCCCGGTGGCGAGCCGCGCTCCGGCGCTCTTGGGCAAAGACGACAGTGTCCGCAGCGACGGCAGGATCTCCTCGACCCAGGCCAGCACGGCCTCATCACGATCCGGCGGCGCGGCCACGCTCGGCTCGGTCCCCTGATCGGCCGGCGGATCGATCGGCGCACCGGCCCGTGCGACGGGGCGAGGTGCCCGCTCGTCTGGGGGCTCGGCCGGCGGTTCAGCTGCGGGCTGTTCCTCAGACTTGACGGCCGGGCGTTCGAGCCTCGGGTCGGCGCCGGCACGGGGTTCCGGATCGGCGCCTTGAGATGGCCTCGCTGGCGCCCGCTCCGGTGAGGACCCGGGCGGTGCCGGCTCGGGCGGTCTGGCCCGTGAGTGAGCCTGTCTCGCCTCGGCAAAGGCGCCGTCGGGACGCGTTCTCGAGTCCTGTCCGCCGTCGCCGGCCCGTCCCCGGGACCCGGAGTCGGGTCCGCTCGGGGCTGCGGTGGCGCCGGGCGAGCCGCCGGGGCCGCCGCGCTCCAGACGCTCCACCCGGTCCGCAAGCGAGTGCAGGGTGAGACCGACATCCGGATTGGTGAGTCGCACCAGTGCCAGATCCAGGTCGACCCGAGGATCGGGGGCCTCGCGCATCGCCACGAGCGCCGCGCCGAGGATCTCCAGCGCGGACGTGAGGGCGCGGGGACGCAGCCGTCCCGCCAGATCCTGCGCGGCCGCCCGCTCGGCCGCGGGCAGGTGGTCCAGCGGCGCCTCCACGGATGCCAGAAAGGCGTTGCGCAACCGCCCGAGGAGAGCCTCGCCCAGGATGCGCGGTTCCCGACCGGCTCGGGCGGCGGCGTCGGCGGCACCCAGGGCCCCGGCGGTGTCGGCGTCCGCCACGGCCTCCAGCAAGGCGGCCACCGCGTCGGCGCCGTCGGGCGCCCGGCCGGCGGCGGTGGTGGCGTCGAGCGCCGAGAGGGTGTCACGGGCCGACCCGCCGCCGGCGGCCAGCACGTAGGCCACGTCGGCATCGGACACTTCCAGGCCGGCGTCGGCGGCGACGGCGCGGACGTGGCGCTCTAACTCGTCGGCGGCCAGCAACTCGAAGTGCAGGTGCTGGGTACGGCTGCGTATCGTCGGCGCCACCTTGTGCGGTTCGGTGGTGCAGAGCACGAACACCACGTGGGGGGGTGGTTCCTCGAGCGTCTTCAACAGGGCGTTCTCGGCGCCCGGCGTGAGCATGTGCACCTCGTCGAGCACGTAGACCTTGGCCCGGCCCGGCGTGCCGAGCGCCACCCTGCTGATGAGCTCACGAACGTCGTCCACCTTGTTGTTGGAGGCGGCGTCCAGTTCGTGCAACTCGTAGGACGTGCCCTCGGCGATGGAGACGCAGGACGGACACGTGCCGCACGGCTCGCCGTCGGTGAGGTTCTCGCAGTTGAGCGCCTTGGCCAGGATGCGGGCGGTGGATGTCTTCCCCGTGCCGCGCGGGCCGCTGAAGAGGTAGGCGTGGCCCACGCGACCGGTGGCGACCGCGTTTCGCAACGCCGCGACGACGTGGGGCTGGCCGATGATCTCGCCGAAGCGGGCCGGGCGGTAGCGCAGGTAGAGCGACTGATACACCATCGGCGCCGAGCCTAGTGATCCCCTATGACGGCCATCGGGCGGCAGAAGCCGGTGCCCGCCCTCGGATGTGGCGGCCAGGCGGTCTGCGGCGCTCCGGGGTTCCCGCTGAGAGCTGCTGCCTCCCGGCCCTGACTCGGTTCACGGATCCCGGTCGCACAGGACCCGGCCGCCACGTCCCAGGACAGTCATCGGCTGCCACAGGGTACCCTTGTCCGACCTTCCGTGCTCCGGCGCGGAGGCGACCGGGAGGGATGCGAGAGCGGACGAATCGGCACGCCTGGAGAGCGTGTGTGGTCTTTCGGCCACCGTGGGTTCGAATCCCACTCCCTCCGCTGCGATATGGCTTTGACCTGGACGTCTCTGTCCGGCGTACGTCCTCGTGCCGCGATCTCCCGGCTCACCCGGAGATGCGCGATGGCCCGGAACCGTAGGCTCGTTGCTCGTGGACGAGGCGCCGCTGCTGCCGGAGATCGGGTTCGGGACCGCGCCCCTGGCGGGGTTCCGGACGCCCGTGAGCGAGGCGGAAGCCGCCGCCGCTATCGAGGTGGCCCTCGAGACCGGTTACCGGTACTTCGACACCGCTCCCCTTTACGGCTACGGCCTGGCCGAACGGCGCTTGGGCAGGGCACTGGCCGGGCGAGAGGCCGGCGTCAGAGTCTCCACCAAAGTGGGGCGCCTCATCGACGAGCAGGCGCCGCGCCCGGCAGGTGACCTGTTCGCCGGCGATCGTGGGACGGCGACGTTCGACTTCTCCGCCGACGGGGTGGCGCGCTCGCTGGAGGCCAGCCTCCGGCGGATGGGGCGCAGCTACGTGGACCTGGTCCTGATCCACGATCCCGACGATCATGCCGCCCAGGCGCTGGGCGAGGCCTACCCGGCATTGGAGCAGCTGCGGGCCGAGGGCGCAGTCGGCGCCATCGGTGTGGGGATGAACCGCTCGCAGTTGCCGACCCGCTTCGTCACCGAGACCGACATCGACGTGGTGCTGATCGCCGGGCGCTACACCCTTCTGGAGCGCCAGGCGCAGGGGGAACTCTTCGGCGCGGCGACTGCGCGCGGCGTGCATGTCGTGGTCGGGGGCGTCTACAACTCCGGGGTGCTGACCGGGAATCCCACCACGGCCACGTTCAACTACGAGCCCGCACCGGCGGCGGTGCTGGAGCGCACCGAGCGCCTCCGCCGCGCCTGTGCGGAATTCGGCGTACCGCTGGCGGCCGCGGCGGCACAGTTCGCGGCACGCCACCCGGCCGTCGGCACCACCCTGTTGGGCGCCGCCAGCGCCACCGAGGCCACCCAGAACTGGGATCACCTGCAGCGCAGCCTGCCCGAGGAGTTGTGGCCCGCCCTTGAGGAGGCTGGGCGCACGACGGGGGCGGACGGCAGTCTCGGACGGACGGCGGATGAACCCTGAAGCGGAAACGGCTGCGATGCGCGCGGCTCTGGCCGAAGCGGAAGCGGCGGCACGGCACGGCGACGTGCCGGTGGGCGCGGTCGTGCTGGCCAAAGGTGAGGTGATCGCGCGGCGGCACAACGAGCGCGAGCTGCAGGGCGATCCCACGGCGCACGCCGAGGTGCTGGCCCTGCGCGACGCCGCGGCGGCCCGCGGCACCTGGCGCCTCGACGGCGCGACCCTCGTCGTGACCCTGGAGCCGTGCCCCATGTGTGCCGGGGCGGCGCTGGCGGCGCGACTCGACCGCATCGTCTTCGGAGCCGCCGACCCCAAGGCCGGCGCCTGCGGCTCGCTCTACAACCTGGCCGCCGACCCGCGCCTGAACCACGAGATGGACGTCGCAGGCGGCCTCCTCGCCGACGAGTCCGCCGAGCTGCTGCAGGAGTTCTTCGCCGCCCGGCGCCGCTAGCTTGTCCAGCGGAGGGTTGCCAGAGCGGACGAATGGGGCGGCCTCGAAAGCCGTTGTGGCCTCCGGGTCACCGTGGGTTCGAATCCCACACCCTCCGCCCACCGAACGGCCAGGAAGGCGACCCCCCATCCGGCGGGCTCAATACATGATCGTGCGGGTGAGGTGGTGGGGCCAGAAGGTGGCGTGGTAGCTCTTCCAGAGGCGGAAGTCGAGTTGCGGCACCACCAGGGCCAGGTGTGCGGGACGGATCCGGTTGATGGCGTCGGTCAGCAGGGCCGTGGCGTAGAGGGTGTGGGCCCGGATCTCCACCTCCTCGGCGCTGTCGCGGGGAATGTGGTCGCCCCGGTTGATGGCGGCCTCCAACTCAGGGGTGTACGAGGTGATCCCCATGAGGCGCAGCGCCACCGGCACGATGTAGTCGGCGAACGCCGTCATGCGGTCCAGGTCGGCCACGGCGAAGGTGCCCGTGGCGGCCAGCGACATGTGCAACTGCCACAGCCAGAGTTGCGCCAGCTTGTGGAGTTGCACCTCGCGGCCGTCGTGGCTGCTGACATCGTTGAAGCGGGGGAACTCCACCACCAGCCGTTCCATGAGGCCGTCGCCGCCGGCGTACATGGCGGGGGCGCAGTCGGCCACGAACCGGTGGGCCGAGCCGCCGTAGCGCTCGGTCAGTGTGCGGCCCGCCGCGTTCAGGATCTCGACGCGCTCGTCGATCATGGGGATCTCGATGTTCCCGCTGAACACGCCGGCCAGGTCGTCGCGGTCCAACTCCGCCAGGAAGCCGCCATCCAGCAGCGCCACGCCTTCAGCCAGCGCCCGGTTCACGCAGGCGAACATGGCCTCGCTGTCGGACCATTCGCGACCCATGTACGTGGTTGCGAACTTCACGCCCGTGTCGAAGTCGCTGAAGGCGAAGTTCAGAACCGCATAGAAGAACGAGACGTCGATGACCTCGTCGGGATCCGTCCGATCGCTGAACGCTCCGTCCATCGAGCCCGACGGGAAGGTGAACTCCTCATAGGCCATCCATGACGCCACCCGCTCCACCGCCTCGACGTGCGTCGTGACGTGACGGGAGCGTTCGGTCACGCCGACCACGGACCGCAGGACCGGCGAGGACCACACCTCCGAATCGTGCATGTGCTGCTCCCATATTCCGGATCGCCACGTCGTCGCGCCGGCGGCGCCGCTGGCAGACTATGGCGCCCACCGGGGATGCCGCTCCGTCCACCGCTGGCGACCTCAAGAACGACAAGCAGCCAGGAGGCCCTCCCCCATGGTCCGACCCACCCGTTACGAGCCCGGAACGCCCTCCTGGGCCGACCTCGCCAGCCCCGACCTCGAGGCCTCGCGGGCCTTTTACGGCGCCCTGTTCGGCTGGACCGGCGACCCCTCCACCGACCCCGAGGCCCGGGGCTACACCGTGTTCATGCTCGGCGACGCCGCCGTGGCCGGGCTCGGCCCCACCTTCGGCGACACCCCGCCGCACTGGAACACGTACGTCACCGTCGCCGACGCCGACGAGGCCGTGGCCACGGTGACCGCAGCCGGTGGGCAGGTCCTGATGGAGTCCATGGACGTCCTGAACGTCGGCCGTATGGCCGTGATCGCCGACCCCGGCGGCGCGGCGCTGTCGTTGTGGCAGCCCCACGACCACTTCGGCGCCGAGGTGCGGATGGAGCCGAACACTCTGTGCTGGCACGAGCTGAACACCCGCGATCCCGATGCCGCCACGGCGTTCTTCGGCAAGCTCTTCGGCTGGGAGGCCCGTGAGGTCGGCGGGCCCGGCATGGACTACACCGAGTTGCGCCTCGGCGAGACCGGCGTCGCCGGGATGATCACCATGGACGAGCAATGGCCGGCCGAGATCCCGTCCCACTGGATGGTCTACTTCGCCGTCAGCGACTGTGTCGCCGCCGCGGCGCGGGTCGCCGAACTGGGCGGCGAGGTCCACGTACCGCCCACCGACATCCCCGGGGTCGGGCGGTTCTCGGTCGTGGCCGACCCGCACGGCGCCGCCTTCTCGCTCATCACCCTCGACGACGTGAACCCGTAGCAAGGAGGCGCTGCCCCATGGTCCGACACACCTCATACCGGCCCGGCACGCCCTCGTGGGCCGATGTGACCAGCCCCGACCCCGACGCCGGCCGCGCCTTCTACGGCGCGCTGTTCGGATGGACGGGCGAGCCGGCCACCGAACCCGAGGCACGTGGCTACACCGTCATGATGCTGGGAGATGCCGCCGTCGCAGGCCTGGCTCCGACGTTCGGGGAGATGCCGGCGCTCTGGAGCACGTACGTGACCGTCGCCGATGTCGACGCCACCCTCGAAGCGGCAGCCGCCGCCGGCGGGCAGGTGCTGATGGGCGCCATGGGCGTGCTCGACGTCGGCCGCATGGCCGTCATCGCCGATCCCGGCGGTGCCGCGCTGTCGCTCTGGCAGCCTGGGAGCCACATCGGCGCCGAGGTGCGGATGGAGCCGAGCGCCCTGTGCTGGGTGGAGTTGAACACCCGCGATCCCGAGGCCGCTGTGTCCTTCTACGGCGAGCTCTTCGGTTGGAAGGCGCAGCAGGTGGGAGGCCCGGTCGCCGAGGGCGGGCCTGGATTCGACTACATCATGCTGCAACTCGGCGAGGTGCCCGTCGGCGGCATCATCACCATGGACGAGAACTGGCCGGCCGAGGTGCCCCCGCACTGGATGGTGTACTTCGCGGTCACCGACTGCGACGCCGCCGCCGCACAGGTGGCCCAGTTGGGCGGTGCGGTCTGCGTGCCGCCGACCGACATCCCGCCCGGGCGGTTCGCGGTCGTGAACGACCCGGGTGGCGCGGTCTTCACGATCATCGCCCTGAACCCCGAGTTGTTCGGATAGCGCCGTGGCATCACAGCCCGGCACCGGGCCGCCGAGGATCATGATCGTGGGCAGCACGATGATGGATCTGGTGGCCTACGCCGACCGCCTGCCCGGGGCCGGCGAGACCGTGGTGGGCTCGTCGTTCCAGACGGGATTCGGTGGCAAGGGCGCCAACCAGGCGGTCATGGCCCGCCTGCTGGGGGCCGACGTGTCGATGGTGTGCTGCGTCGGGACCGACGGCTACGGCGCTGAGACGCTCCAGAACTTCGCCGATCGGGGCATCGACACGACGTGGGCGCGACGGGTGCCGGGTTCCAGCGGCGTGGCACCCATCTGGGTGGAGGCGAGCGGTCAGAACCGCATCATCATCCTGCCCGGCGCCAACCTGGCCATGGATCCGGAGGTGGCGGTCGCCGCGGTGAACGACGGGCTGGCACCCGGCGTGGTGGCCGGCCAGTTCGAGATCCCCCAGAGCGTCACCGCCGCAGCCTTCGCCGCAGCCCGCCGGCGGGGCGCCATCACCGTCTTGAACCCCGCCCCGGCGGCGCCGCTGGAAGGAGATCTGGCGGCAGCGGTGGACTGGATCATCCCCAACGAGGTGGAGTTGGCCGCCCTCACCGGGCAGACCGCCGGCGCGGAGTTGCCCGGAGACGACCTCCTGCGCTCGGTGGCCGACCGTGTGGGCTGCCGCCTGCTGGTGACCCTCGGCGAGGCCGGCTCGGCGCTGGTCACCACCGAGGGTGAAGTTCTCCGAATCCCCGCTCCCGCTGTCGACGCCGTCGACACCACCGGCGCGGGCGACGCCTTCGTCGGCGGTTTCATCTGGGCTCTGGCCGGCGGCCGCGATGAAATCGACGCCATCGGTGTCGCCACGACGGTCGCCGCCGACAGCGTCACCCGCCCCGGCACCCAACTCTCCTTCGCCACGACCGAGGCCTACGAGCAACTCCTGGCAGACCTCTAGTCAGCCCACTGACGATACGGGGCGGTCAGCCCGGGGGTGGGCGGTGGACGACTCGGGGCTCGCGGCGGCTGGTGAGCCAGGCGCCGAACAGCACGACCGCGATCCCGGCCCACTGCAGCGGCAGGATCACCTCGGAGCGGAACATGATGCCCAGCACCATGGCGACGAGCGGGATGAAGTAAACGGCCACGCCGCCGCGGGTCGCGCCCACTCTGCCGACCAGCGCCGCCATGATCACGAAGGCGAGGCCGGTGTTCACAACTCCCAGCGCTGCGACCGCCAGGACCGGTCCGGTACTCCAGCGCGAGCCGGCCAGGCCGGCCACACCGAACGGCGTGGTGGCGACCGCTGCCACGCCGAGCGCTCTCATCATCACCGCGGGCGCTCCGTACCGCTGCTGGAGCGGAACCGCCAGGTTCAACGCGATCCCGTAGCAAACGGTGGCCGCCACCACGAGCAGCACCCCCCGGGCAGCGGCAGATGATCCCAGCGCCGCGGGCAGACCGATGCCGACCGTTCCGGCGAACCCCAGCGCGATGCCGGCGGCTTGGTGGGAGCGGGGGAGCGACCGGAGCAGCACTGTGGCGACCAGTGTGCTGATGATCGGCACCGCGGCGTTCAGCATGCCGGCCAGGGCCGAGTCGATGTGTTGCTGGGCTATCGGGAACAGGAGGGACGGCAGGGCCACCCAGATGAGTCCGAGCAGCCCGACACGGGGGTAGTCGGCTCGATCCAGCGGCGTGCGGGCGGCCGGGACGACGATCAGGGTCAGGAAGCCGAGCGCAACCCTCACCCAGGTGATGACTGTGGGCGCCAGGGACTCCAGGCCGATCTCGATGAGAAGGAACGACGACCCCCAGATGAGGGCCACCCCGCACAGCAGTGCCCATTCCACCAACCCGAAGGGCTCGAGTCTCGAGCCCTGGGTGGTGGAGAACACGCGGCGGGAGAAGGGGGAATCCTGGAACACGAGAGCCGGGTCAGACCTGATCGAGAGCCTGTGAATTCTCCGCGGCCAGGAGTTCTTGCTTGCGCTCCTCGCCCCAGCGGTACCCGGCTAGGGATCCGTCGGCCCGCACTACCCGGTGGCATGGGACCACGAGGGCGGCCGGGTTGGAGCCGCACGCCCGGCCCACCGCCCGCTGGGATTCCGGTCGTCCGATCTTGGCCGCCACCTCTCCATAGGTGACGGTCGTTCCCGCGGGGATGGTCCGCAGCGCCTGCCACACTGCGACCTGGAACGTCGAGCCCTGGAGATCGAGGGGAAGTCCGGCGGCGGCCGCGGGCCGGCCGCCGGCGAGGTCGCGCACAATGCTCGCCACATGCTCGAGCGTCTCGTCGCTGCGCTCGACCCGCGCTTGGGGGAACTCAGCCGCCAACTCCGCCTCCAGTGCCTCGCGGGAGTCGCCGATCCGGACCGCGCACACGCCGCGGCCGGTCGCCGCGACGAGAATCTCGCCCAGCGGGCTGGAGAAGACCGTGTAGAGCACACAGGCGCCTGGCGCTCCGTCGCCGAACGCCGAGGGAGTGACCCCCATCTGCAACCCGGCGCTGTCGTAGAAGGCCCGCATCGACCCGTATCCCGCATCGAAGACCGCATCGGCGACAGGAACGCCGCGGCGCAGAGCGTTGCGGACCCGCTCGCCCCGCTGCGCACGCCGGTAGGCGGAGATGGTCACCCCGACGGTGTCCTTGAACATCCGGCTCAGATGCCGCTGGGACCAGCCCGCCTGCCGGGCCAGTTCCGCAACGGAGGAATCGTCGTTTGGGTCCTCGATCTTCCGGCACACCGCGACCACCGGCGCAAGCGACGGACTGGCCGCCCGCTCCTGGTCGGGCCGGCAGCGCCGGCACGCCCGGAACCCGGCCGCAGCCGCCTCGGCTCGAGTCCGTAAGAACACAACATTCCGGCGCGACGGGCGGCGGGCCGGGCACGTCGGCAAGCAATAGATTCCGGTTGTGCGAGCCGCGTAGAGGAACAGCCCGACCGCAGCCTCATCGCGAGCCTCAACCGCGGCCCATCGAACCTTGTCCAAGTCGTCCATGACTCGACCCTACGGCTTGCCCACCAGCGCGGCTTCCCGGTACCGGACATTCAAATCCCTCACAGCCGTGTTCCTATCTGAACCGGTCGCTCGGTCAGATCGAACACGCGGAGGCCGTCGCCGCCGACGCTGCCAGCCGGCCAGTGGGACCGCGCGGGCTCGGCACCGGCATCGCGTCACAAGCGTGCCCGCGCGAAACACAGAGCACACCTGAACCTCAACAAGACCCAGTGCAACTCACAAGTCATGCGCAGCCTCGGCCGTGCTCCGGGGATTCGCTGGCTGTGCGGAACTGAGGCAGCCCTCGCGCGATCAAGCTGTCGGCGCCTCGTTGCGCAGATCCTCAACGGGGGAGAGGACAACATCGGAATCCCATCAATGTGAAGTATCGTGTGAAACATGCGCGAGATTACTGACGTCGAGACACCGTTCGGAGAACCTGTGGAAGAGGTTCCGCTCCCCGAGGCCCCGCTGATCGTCGTCGTTGCGCAGATCCGATTTCCGCCGATCGCGTCAATCGCCAAGCAAGAATTCATCGGCTCCTTCCAGGAGCAAATCCGGGAAAGCTACCCCGTTCTGCGCCAGGAGAGGGAGGTTAACGTCGTAGTGACTCCCGAGGGCATCGATCCCGCCGGGGACTCCACTCCGGTGTGGCGATTCCTCGATCGACCAGAAGGCACCGAGTGGACGGTGTCGCTCTCTTCATCATTCGTGTCGCTGGATACCCGTCGCTACACGAGCCGAGCCGACTTTCTTGATCGGCTTCGGAGAGTACTAGACGCTCTGTCCAGCACCATCGGTCCGTCGACCGTCGATCGCGTGGGACTGCGTTACGTCGATCGTGTTGATCTGAACGAGGCCACCGACACCTTGGCAGCCCTAGTGCGATCCGAAGTGCTCGGGATGTCGACCGTTACACCTGGAGGGACCGCTGAATTGATTCATAGCCTCGCCGACGCCGAGTTCAAGCTGCACGACGCCAGCCTTCGCGGACGATGGGGTTGCCTCCCGGCCAAGGCGCAACTCGACCGCCTCCACGGGGATCCGGTCGACACGCCGAGTTGGATCCTTGACCTGGACATGTATTCGAGCACCGTGGGGGAATTCGACGTTGAGCGTCTCGCACAGACCGCGGAGCAATTCGCGGAACGGATATACCGATTCTTCCGATGGGCTGTGCAACCTGAATTCCTCCGGCGTTATGGCGGCGCAATATGACGCCGACTGCCACACTCCGACTGCCAGCGATAGAAATGACAGGTTGCGGTGCGTCAATCTCATCCGAGCCACCACCACTCAGCGTCTGGATCTCCTTCAGCCGTATGCCGACCGAGTTCCCAACCGGATTCCTACCCGTCGTCAGCAACGTGCAGTACTACAGTGCCGACTTCCTTGCACCAGCTACGACGAATGGTTGGTTCATTTCGGAATGGTTTCCCGCTGAGAGGAGCCTGTCCCCCGAGCGAGCCCTCGCCGAACTGAGGAGCAAGACCGAGCTAACTTGGGGACAACTCGCTCGTGCGCTCGGCGTCAATCGTCGATCACTGCATTTCTGGGCGCAAGGAGAGCGGCCTAGCGCATCGAATCTCGAACGCCTCATGCAGGTAGTCGAGATAGTTCGAGATATTGACTACGGCGATCCCGCGGAGACGACAGCGTTGCTACTCGAGCCGGGCGACGCCGGCCCCTCAATGTTTGCCCGCTTATGCGCCGAGAGGATCGGCGCTCTTCCGGAATCGACCGGACCGCCCCATACCCCGGGGGTGGTTAGCGGCAGAGTCCGTCGCCCGCCGCAACTTTCTCAAGAAGAGCGTGCGCGCAGAGAGGGGCTTGCCCCGTGGGAGCGAATCGCGTCTCTACCTGATCGCCTCGAACGCGAGGATCGACAATTGACCTCGTCTGACGAGGATCCTCCTCGATCGGCATGACCGATGACTTACGATCCGGATGTCGCCCTCGTTCAGCAGGTGAATGGCCGCCTTCAGTCATGGCGTCAAGGTGACCTCGTACAACCCGGGGTCTTCTCGTGGATGGCGATACCACCGAAGGCTCTCACCGCCCACTCCGCTGACATCCCCGGCGATGCCCTGACGTGCGTCGTCTCCGATATGCCGAGGCTGGCCGTTGTCTCACAAACGTGCGATATTGTCCGGCCCTGCCAAGAGCGCCCATACCTGCTCGTTGCTCCCGTCGTCACTCTGGGCGAGCGTGATGCTGGTGAGGCGAGGAGGGGAAGTCGGCCAAGGTTCGTCGCTCTGCCGGGGGTTGGGAACCAAGACTTTGTGGACCTCGACCGGGTAATGACTGTCGAGAAGTCGATTGTTCTGACCAGCACACCGATTCGCGGCCTGCCAGACGAGGCATCACAACGGAGGTTTGGCGCCGGGGTAGCGCGCTCATTCAGCCGATTCGCGTTCCCAGACGACCTATCTGCGTCGCTTCGCGGGCTCGTGAAGCACATCAGGAGCAAGCACGATCGGGATTCGCTCGGGGGCCGCGCTCTGCGAATTGTGAAGGAGATCCGAGTTACGGGGTCGCCGTCGTGGGATGCCGCAGAGATCAATGCATTCGTTTCTTTCTGTCCAGCAACCCTCGAGGAGGCGACAAGCCTCATGACCGAAGAGGAATGGGATGTACTAGTTGATGAGTGGATCGGTCGCGCGAAGCCATACGGCGTCATCCAATCGGTGGATGGGGCCATGATCCCACTTGATCGTATGAGGGCCCGGGACTATCTCGACAGCGACCCGCTTGACTTGGACTACTTGAGTTGGTCATCTGCTTCAGATGACTGAAGGCCGAGTGCTGTCACGGTTGCATCCTCTCCGATACCGCTACAGAGCCCTTCAAATCTCCGCGGGACTCGGCCGGGGTGAGCCTCCGTTGGCTTCGCGTACGCTCCGCGTTCCGCTGGGTCCCTTCAGTTGATCATTCTTGATCGGAGGCAGTGTTGGGCTGGTTGGGGATCCGAGTGCCCGATATTGCTGGCGAGCCAACTGACAAAGCCGCTGCGCCGCTGCTGGCACTTAGGCTCTTGACACCTGGTGTGTATCCCGACGTGCGCGCCGAGGGTGCCGCAACAAGTGTTGGCGAGCACTCCCTAACATGCCGCCCCGACACGTCCGGTGCCAGGTTCGACGGGCATCGGACTTGCCCCGAGCCGACAACTTGTGAACCCAATGCGGCACCAAGACTGGCACCCGGGATCAAGTTCCCAGTTCAGCAGCAGTTTGTGGCGGAGAGGGTGGGATTTGAACCCACGAAGGGCTTGTGACCCTTACTCCCTTAGCAGGGGAGCGCCTTCAACCGGACTCGGCCACCTCTCCGTGAACGCAGCATGATATCCCGCCGATCGCCGGGGAGCCCGCGGAGGGGCGATGGGTAGGCTCGCAGCATGAGCGAGCAGCCGATCTCATCGTTCCCCGTGCCCGATCTGGCCGACATTCCCGCGGATCTGCGGGAGCGCATCGACGAGGTGGCGGCCAAGACCGGATTCGTGCCCAACGTGTTCCTGGCGCTGGCCCACCGGCCCGAGGAATTGCGGGCGTTCCTGGCCTATCACGATGCACTCATGGCGGCCGAGGGCGGCCTGACGCTCGCCGAGCGGGAGATGATCGTGGTGGCCACGAGCGCGGCCAACGACTGCCTCTACTGCACCGTGGCCCACGGGGCGGTGCTGCGGATCCGCTCGAAGGACCCGCTGCTGGCCGACCAGGTGGCCGTCGACCCCGCCCAGGCCGACATCACCGACCGCCAGCGAGCCATGCTCGACTTCGCCCTGAAGATGTGCCGCGAGCCGGGCTCCGTGGGTGCAGGCGACTACGAGGCGCTGCGCTCCCACGGCTTCGGCGACGAGGACATCTGGGACATCGGCGCCATCACGGCACTGTTCGCCATGTCCAACCGGATGGCCCACCTCACCGCCATGCGCCCCAACGAGGAGTTCTACACAATGGGCCGCGCCTGACGGCGACCCCGCATCGAATGCAGATACGACGGGGTGTCGCCGGCGGCCTTGTTGGCCGCCGGCGACTCCCCGAAGGATTCGGCTACTCGCCGCCCTCGTTCAGGACGACGGTGACGCGGCTCCAGCCGCTGCCGTCAGTGTCCAGACCTGCGGCCTCGAGGTTGGCGATGGCCTCCAGCACGATGTCGGTGCGGTAGGCCTCACCCTCCGGCTCGGCCGAGAGGATGCCCTCGGTCACCGCAACGTCGACCGTCTGGTTCCACAGACCCGCGTCCATCACGCCGATGCCATTGCTGGACGGCCAGATCAGGGCGCTGATCTCGTTGAGCTGCCACGTCTGGTGCGAGCGGCCCAGGGTCGGGGCGTTGTCGAGCACCACGTCGACGCAGGCGTCGGGCTCGTCGCGGCACCAGATCCAACCGGCCAGGGTGCCCTGCACGAACCGCACGGCGGTGTCGCGGTAGGCGGCGTCGCTGTCAAGACGGCCGGCGTCGGCCCAGATGGCGTCCTGCAGCATGGCCGTGCCGACGTCGTTCCAGTCGATGACCACGAGATCGGAGGGCTGGTACAACTCGCCGGTGTCGGGGTTGATGGCCTCCAGCACCTGGGCGTACTCGTTGTAGATCATGGCCTGGGCGGCGTCGATCTCCCGGTTCAGCAGCGCCGACATGTCGAAGTTCTGCTGCACCAGAGTCACGTCGCTGTCGGGATCGACGCCGTTGCGGCGCAGGCCGGCCAGCAGCTCGAACTCGTTGCCGAAGCCCCAGTTGCCGACGGTCTTGCCGGCCAGATCCTCGACGCTCTGAATGCCGGAATCGGCCCACGACACCTGCAGGGTGGCGCTGCGCTCGAAGATCTGAGCGATGTTCACCACGTCGGCACCCTCCTCGCGCGGCACGAGACCCCGCGGCACCCACGACACGGCGAAGTCGGCGCCGCCGGAGTCCAGCACCGGGATCGGGACGATCTCCACGCCGCCCTCCAGGATGGTCACGTCGAGGCACAGGTCCTCGTAGAGACCCTGGTCATGGGCGGCGTAGTAGCCGGCGAACTGCGACTGCGTGAACCACTGCAACTGCACGACCACCTCGGTCAGGCCGTCACATTCTCCCATCATGGACGCGGCCTCCTCGGCGGCCATCTCAACGGCCTCCTCGGCGGCCTCGGCGGCGCTCCGCGCCTCGTCGGCCTCCTCCTGCGCTGCGGCGGCATCGGCGCGTGCGGCTTCCGCGGCCGCCTGCGCGGCCGCCAGATCGGCTTCGGCCGCGGCGACCGCCGCCTGGTTGCCCTCGGCGGTGGCCTGGGCCAGTGCGGCCGCGGCCGCCGCGGCGTCCGCCGCGGCCTGCGCCTGCCCTGCCTGGGCCGCTGCAGCCGACGCCTCCGCCGACGCAACGCCGGCGTCGTCCTGAGCCGACTGCGCCTGGCTCATTGCCGCAGCCGCCGCGTCGGACGCTCCGTCGTCGGCAGCACAGGCCGCCGCGACCAACCCGACCGCCAGCAGGACCGTCAGCAATCGCCAAGTCGTTCTCTGTTTCGGAGTCTTCATTGTCTCCCCTTTCATGTCTGGTGTCTTGCCCTTGTCTCAGCGAGCGGGTTACGAGGCCCCCGCCCGGAGATTCTGTTGCGCCCCATCAAGCCTCCGCTGTGGCGCGCGCGTAGCGGCCCGTGGCGAGCCGTTCGACGATGAGCGCCGCGAAATAGAGGGCGATTCCGATGATGCTTCCGGCCACGACGGCCGCCCACGCCACGTCGTACCTCGTGAACTGGGCGTTCTGGGTGATGATGTTGCCCAACGTGTCCTGCCGGCCGCCGAAGTACTCCACGACGATCGCCGCGATGACCGCCAGCGAGGCGACCAGCCGGAGCGCCGTGAAGAAGAACGGCAGCGCGTTCGGGATGCGGACCGTGCGCATGATGCGCCAGTCGCTGGCCGCGTAGGACTGCATGAGTTCGATCTGCTCGTCGTCCACCTCGCTCAGGCCGCGAGCGGTGTTGATGAACACCGGGAAGAAAACCAGCAGCACCACCACGGCCTGGTTGGAGCGCGGCGAGGTGATCCCCAGCCAGTTGTTGAACAGGGGCGCCAACGCGATGATCGGGATGGCGTTGATGGCCACCGCCAACGGGGTGAGGGTCTCGTTGGCGGTGCGAAAGCGGATGACGACCAGCGCGGCCACCGCGCCCAGCACCACGCCGCCGGCGAGGCCGCTGAGGATGATGAAACCCGTGACCCGCGACGCCATCCACACCTCGGAGACGTTCTCGCCCAGGGCGATTGCGATCTCGCTGGGCCGCGGGAGCACGAAACCCTCGGGGTCGGTGAGCCACAGCACCAACTCCCATAGTCCGAGGGCCCCGGCCCCGAAGACCGTGGGCGGCAGCCAGGCGCCGCCGCGCAGGAACTTCACTGGCCCTCCACCGAGCGCAGCGTGCGCCGCACCAGCGAGACGTCGCGGAAGAATTCCTCGGTGTCGCGTGTCTGCGGCGTGCGCTCGGGGAGATCGATGGGCAGTTCGGCGGCGATCCGAGCGGGCCGCGGCGACATGACCGCAACCCGGGTGGACAGGAACACCGCTTCGGGAATGGAATGCGTGATGAAGATGACCGTGGTGGCCGTCTCCCGCCAGATCTTCAGCAGCTCGGTCTGCATGTACTCGCGGGTCATCTCGTCGAGAGCCCCGAACGGCTCGTCCATCAGCAGCAGCGACGGCTCGAAGCTCAACGCCCGGGCGATCGACACACGTTGCTGCATGCCTCCGGAGAGCTCCGCCGGATAGTGCGAGGCGAATCCGCCGAGGTCCACCAGTTCCAGCATCTCCTTGGCGCGCTTGCGGCGACGGAGCTTCGACCAGCCCATCAACTCCAGTGGCAACTCCACGTTGCGGATTGCGGTGCGCCAGTCCAGCAGCCCCGCCGCCTGGAAGACCATCCCGTAGTCGCGCCCCAGGCGGGCCTCCTGCGCGCTGCGGCCGTTGACCGACAGTTCGCCAGCAGTGGGTTCGATCAGCCCACCCACCAGCCGCAGCAGCGTGCTCTTGCCGCACCCGGAGGGCCCGATGATCGACACGAACTCCCGGGGCCGCACCGCCAGGTACAGATCGGAGATGGCGGTCACGGCGTTGGAACGGCCGGGGTTGAAGGTCTTCTCCAGACCTGCGATCTCCAGAACCAGATCCTGTGCCACTTCTCCGGCTCCTCCCTGCGGCTCGCTGGCGCTCATTGGGCCACGATCCCGCGTCGTGCCAACAGCAGCCGCTCGGCCGCCGCCACCACCCCCACCGCCACCAGCCCTGTGATGCACGCGCCGATGATCGCCACGTAGAGCCGCTCGGGACCTGTGATGTACTTGCCGGCAAAGTCCAGGATCAACCGGCCGAGGCCACCGCGCACGCCGGCGGAGATCTCCCCCACGATGGCGCCGACGACGCTTGCCGTGGCGGCGATGCGCAACGCCGGGAACAGGAACGGCAGCGACGCCGGGAGCTGCAGCCGGCGCAGTATCTGGCGACGGCTGGCGGCGTAGGACTGCATCAACTCGGTGGCCTCCGGCGACGGCGACTGGAGCCCGCGCAAGCCGTTCACGGCGACCGGGAAGAACGTGAGATAGGTCGCGATCAGCGACACCGACATCCAGTCCTGCCACTCCCAGGGCAGGAATTCGAGGCCGGTGCGCCCCCACACCACCACGATCGGGGCGATGGCGATGAGCGGCACGGTCTGGCTGGCGATCACGTACGGGAGCACACCCCGCTCGGCGCGCCGCGACTGCAGCAGCACCACGGCGATGGCGAGCCCGATAATCGTGCCGGCGGCGAAGCCCACGGCGGCCTCCCGCAGGGTGAACAAGGCACCGTCGAGGGTGAGACGGCCGATGGTGGTGCCCCCCTCGCGGGGCGCCTCGCCGAACTCCGCCAGGATGTCCAGCACGGGCGGCATGTTCTTGTCGTCGCTGCGCGGCAGGAACGACCCCACAACCCACCAGTCCCGCTGGCTGTCGTCGATGGCCTGGCCGAACGCCTTGTAGCCGGTGTACAGCAGCGCCAGCGCCACCAGGAAGGCCGCGAAGATCAGCGTGCGGCGGGCACGGGTCCGGCGGGTCGACGAGAGGTCGGCCATCGTCGTCTCAGCCCGCTCCCGCCATGGCGTCGATGATCCCGCCGTAGGCCTCCAGCGTCTCATCGGGTTGGTCGTGCATCAGGTAGACGGCGAACTGGTCCACGCCCAACTCGGCCAACTCCCTGAGTCGCGCCACGTGAGCCTCCGGCGGGCCGAGGAGGCAGAACCGGTCCACGATCTCGTCGGGCACGAAGTCGGTGTGGGTGTTCTCCGAGCGGCCGTGCTCGCTGTAGTCGTAGCCCTCCCGGCCCTGGATGTAGTCGGTGAGCGCCCGCGGCACGCCCGAGCCGTCACCGCCGTAGCGCGCCACCAGGTCCGCCACGTGGTTGCCGACCATGCCGCCGAACCAGCGCACCTGGTCGCGCTGATGCGGAAGATCGTCACCCACGTAGGCGGGCGCCGCCACGCAGATCGTCAACTCGTCGGGATCCCGCCCGGCCTCGGCGGCGGCGGCCCGCACGGCGCCGATCGTCCACGCGGCGATGTCCACGTCGGCGAGTTGCAGGATGAAGCCGTCGGTCCTGGAACCGCACAGTGCCAGCGCCCGCGGCCCGTAGGCGGCCATCCACATCGGCAGGCTGCCCTCGCCCCGCCATGGGATCCGCAGCTGCTGACCGTTGTAGGTCACCTCGCGCCCCTCGGCGAGGCCCTTGATGACCTCCATCGCCTCCGAGAGCGTGGCGAGGCTGGAGGGACGGTGACCGATGACCCGCATCGCCGAGTCGCCGCGCCCGATGCCGCACACCGTGCGCTCGCCGAAAGTGTCGTTGAGGGTGGCGAAGAGCGACGCGGTGACCGTCCAGTCACGGGTCCCCGGATTGGTGACCATCGGCCCAACCACCATGGATTCGGTGGCAGCCAGCATCTGGGAGTAGATCACGAACGGCTCCTGCCACAGCACGTGGGAGTCGAAGGTGTAGGCGTGGCTGAAGCCGAGCTCCTCGGCCCGGGCGGTGCGGTCGACGACTCGCTGCGCGGGCGGGTCGGTCTGCAGGACGAGGCCGAAATCCATGCTGGCTCCTTTCTCCGATGACGCCCGACCCGCTCAGCGGTTCCGCGGGAAGCCCAGGTCGACGCTGCTGGTCGCCGGGTCGGGCCAGCGGCTGGTGACCACCTTGGCGCGGGTGTAGAAGTGGATGCCCTCGGGGCCGTACATGTGGGTGTCGCCGAACAGGGAGCCCTTCCAGCCGCCGAAGGAGTAGTAGGACACCGGTACGGGGATAGGCACGTTGATGCCGACCATGCCGGCGCCGGCGTCGAACTGGAAGCGCCTCGCTGCGCCGCCGTCGCGGGTGAAGATTGCGGCCCCGTTGCCCCACGGGTTGTCGTTGACGAGCCGCACCGCCTCGTCGTAGCTGTCGACCCGCACGACGCTGAGCACCGGCCCGAAGATCTCGTCCCGGTAGCACGCCATGTCCGGCGTCACATGGTCCAGCAGCGACACGCCGAGGAAGTAACCGTCGAGGTTGGCGGCGTCGGGGCGCCCGTCGCGCACGACGGTGGCGCCCTCTGTTCGGCCGCTGTCGATGTAGCCCGCCACGCGGTCGCGGTGCTCGGCGGTGATGAGCGGCCCCATCTCGGCGTCGGGATCCTCGAGGCCGTCTCCGATGCGGATCTTGTCCAGACGGGCATCGATGGCGGCGACCAGCGGCTCGGCCACGCCGCCCACGGCCACGACCGCGGAGATGGCCATGCAGCGCTCGCCCGAGGAGCCGTAGGCAGCACTGACGGCGGCGTCGGCGGCAAGTTCCACATCCGCGTCCGGCAACACCACCATGTGGTTCTTGGCGCCCCCGAGTGCCTGCACCCGCTTGCCGTTGCGGGTGCCGGCCTCGTAGATGGCCCGCGCCACCGGCGTGGAGCCCACGAAGCTGACCGCGGCGATATCGGGGTGTTCCAGCAGCCGGTCCACGGCGACCCTGTCACCCTGGACGAGGTTCACGACGCCCGGCGGCAGCCCGGCGGTGGCCAGCAACTCCATCGTGAACAGAGGCGCCGAGGGATCCTTCTCGGAGGGCTTCAACACGAACGTGTTGCCGCAGGCGATGGCGTTCGGATACATCCACATCGGCACCATCGCCGGGAAGTTGAACGGCGTGATTCCCGCCACCACGCCCAGCGGCTGGCGGATCGAGTAGACGTCCACCCCGCTGGATGCCTGCTCGGTGTGCTCGCCCTTCAGCAGTTGCCCCACCCCGCAGGCGAACTCGATGTTCTCGAGGCCGCGACTCACCTCTCCCGCCGCGTCGGCGAGCACCTTGCCGTGCTCGGCGGTGAGCAGCCGGGCGATGTCGGTGCGGTGGCGGTCCACGAGATCCCGATAGCGGAACAGGATCTCGCTGCGCCGGCTCACCGGCACCTCGCGCCAGAACCCGAACGCCTC